>JAHQWP010000142.1 GCA_029856235.1 Promethearchaeia archaeon | reverse complement strand
ATCTTCTATTGTAGCCGCTTTTTACGCTGGAAATAGTGGATTGATATCGCAATTTTCTCCAAATAGATTCTTCGGTAAACTTGGTGCTACAATCACAAATGGAGGTATATGTAACGAAGCTGGAAATCACGCGTTAAGCCAAATGTTCGGTAATTATTCAACAACAAATCCCTTCCAAATAAATAATCCCAATAATAAACTAATTGTCATTTGGGGTAGTAATTTATCTGATCGAAATAATCACGCTTATTTCTTAGTTCAAAGAGCAATTGAAAATGGTTCAACAGTTGTTGTAGTGAATCCTGTTAAAATTAAACTAGCAGAAAATGCCTTTTTACATCTGCAACCGTTCCCAGGTACTGATTATCTGATTGCAAAATATATTATGAACAAAATTGGTTTAGCTGAAAAATACGATATAGATTTCCTCACTCACCATGTTGATAACTACAAAACTCTTCTTAAAAAAGTTCAAAAAATTGATGAATTTAAAATTTTTCACCATACGGGATTAACTCGTGACGCTCTAGACGCTTTTGTAGAAATTCTCATTAGATTTCAGCATAAGACCTTGTTCATTGTAGGATTTGGACCTCAGAAGTACTTTTACGGTGGAAAAAATTTGAATACAATTGCGCTAATCCAAGTCTTCCTTGGTAATTTCGGGAAACTAGGAACAGGATTTTTATTCTCTCAAAGTGGTTTTAGTAAAGAATTTACAGACTCGCTTATGAATTATATCACACTTCCACATTTATACCCCCCATGTAATAGCATTCCACTGGTAACTCTAGGATCCTCTTTAGACTCGGATAAGTTTAAGATGTTATTTATCTATAATCTTAATCCTGCAAGTTCTCTACCGAATCAGACTCTTTTAAGAAATTCCTTGTCCCGAGACGATCTTTTTGTAGTAGTTTTGGATATGTTTCTAAACGAGACTATGAAATTTGCAGATATCATAATCCCCGCAAAATTCGATCTTGAATGTGATGATTTTATACCACCTTATTTTACCCCTGGATTATCGATAAATCAAGGTGGTCCATGTCCATATCCTGATTGTGTATCAAATTACGAATTTTTTCAACTATTAGCAAAGAAACAAAAATGGGAGGATTATAAGCTTTTTCACGAAACTCAAGAAGAAATTTTCGAAAAGTGCTTTGAATTATTACCTAAAGAAGTGCAACAAAGTATAAAACACCATGGATACTATATCCCATTCGGAATTAATAATATCCCATATAGAGACTTAAATTTTCCAACTTTTAATGGAAAGATTCAAATTCAAAGCTCCGATTTAGAATTATTTGATCCTGAGCTAGATTTTCTTTTACACCGAAATCAAAACGAGTTTTATTTACTCTCCCCGGCTCATAAATATTTCATTCATTCCCAATTGGGAGAAGTTCATAAAGAATTCGAGAATGTTTTTGGAAAGATCTTTTTAAATCTCTATGATATTGAATTATTTGGACTAGAATTAAACGAAAAAGTATTGGTTTCTAACAAGTTTAATGAAGCGCAATTTATTTTGGATAGAAATGATGATTTAAAATCCGGAACCGCTTTAATTTATTCCGGGTTACCATTTACTAACTCAGCTTATGAGAATGTTAATTTTTTCACACCAGAAAAACCAGAAGAATCAGAACTATCAGGAGCTTACTTTTCTGTAATTGTAAAAATATCCAAGCTTTAACCCATAATAAGTGTAGGAAGAAAAGAAAAATAAAACTAATTTTTATAATTTTTTAAGAAATTTGACATTTTTTCAGCGATTTTCGTAGCTGCGTAAACTTGTGTTTCTATTGTCTGAGCTGCAATATGAGGTGTAAGAATTAAGTTCCCCTCACACTTAATTAACCCCATATCTTTCAGAGGTTCCTCTCTAAAGACATCTAATGCAGCTCCACCGATTTTCTTATTTACTAGAGCATTGATTAAAGCCTTTTCTTCGATTAGCTTTCCTCTAGCAGTATTTATTAGAATAGAATCTTTTCTCATCAGTTTAATGTTTGATCCATTAATGGTGTTCTCTGTCTGAGAAGTTGCGGGGAGATGTAAAGATACAATTTGTGCGTCCTTAAGCAGATCATCAATAGAAGAATAAATTCTACATCCAATATTTTTAGCTTCTTCTACAGCTTCAGGTCCTTTGCTGAATCTTGAAAAAACTCCGACTTCCATTTCTAAAGCTATTGCTTTTTTTGCTAATTGTTTTGCAATATTTCCAAAACCTATTAAACCTAATTTTTTCCCTTTCAGCGTATAACCGAGATATTGATTTTTGTTCCATTCTCCATTATGCATAGTTCGATCAGCGACAGATATATGCCTAGCTAATGTAAACATTAAACCTAATGCTAATTCTGTTACCGAAACGGACGGTGCCTGCGGTGTGTTTAAAACTTCAATGTTTAATTCAGCCGCTTTCACTCTATCAACATTATCTAATCCTACTCCAGCTCTGCCAATAACTTTAAGGTTTGTTGCATGTTCTAAAACTTCTGCCGTTAACTTGGTTCGAGAACGTATGACAATCCCATCGTATTTTCCAATATCGTTTTTAAGCTGTTCGTTCGTTATCTCGAAGTTTTTAACAACCTCAAACCCATTATCCTTGAAAATTTTTACTCCTTCTTCCTCCAATTTATCGCTAATTAAAATTTTCATATGAATCATAATTTATTCTAAAAATCAAATAACTAATATTTTTAGTACGATTATGTTTTAAGAACTTTTGTTAAATTAAATAGATAACCTTAGTGATCCTAATCAACTCTTCAAGTAAAAAATTCGCAGAATTTATGATTAAAAAAATAATAGGTTAAAAATATTAAATTTATTGACTCATTCTTAAGTTGGATACGATATCGGTTAGAACCTTTAGCATTTCTTCAAGTTCTTTTATCGTAATTTCACCCATATGACCGATACGGAATGTTTTATTTTTCAAGTCTCCATATCCATTTACAATACGATATCCTTTATCTAACAATGTTGAAACCATCTTCGCAATATCAATATTTAAGGAATTTTTCATAGTAGAAACAGTATTTGATTCATATCCTTTTTCTGGAAACATTTCAAAATTAACATCCCTTGCCCACATTCTTGTACGCTTTCCAAGTTGGATGTGCCTTTCAAATCTCTTATCTAATCCTTCGTGATTAAGGATGTAATCTAACTGTGCTGCTAAAGCTCTAATTTGAGGGATAGGAGGTGTTGCAGGTGTTTGATGCTTTTCGTTTCGCTTCACTAAATCTAAGAAGTCGAAGTAAAATCCTCTATTTTTAACTTGAGGGACTTTTTCGATCGCTGCAGAAGATATAGAACATACTGATAATCCTGGAGGTATAGTCAAAGCTTTTTGAACCGAAGCTAAACAGACATCAATTCCTAGTTTATCAACTTCAACTTTAATACCTGCCATAGATGAAGTAGCATCAACACATACTAAAGCGCCAGAATCTTTAATAACAGGAATAACCTCGTTAATTGGATTATATACTCCAGTAGAAGTTTCGTTTGACTGTATAAAAACTACAGAGTATTTGTCTTTATTTAATGCTTCTTGGGCGACTTCAGGCGTGATAGCCTTACCCCATTCTACACTTTCTTTTACGGCTATTTTCCCGTTATTGACTCCAATTTTATACCAACGATCTCCAAAAGCTCCAATTGAGAAAAATAAAGCCTTTTCATCCTCTTTTACTAAATTCCTTACACAAGCTTCCATTAAGCCCGTAGCACTTGAGGTGGAGATAAGGATTGTATCGGAAGTGTATAAAAGCTTTTGAAGGCCTTCTTCTACAAGTTGATGCATTTCTGCGTATGGTTTTGATCTATGTGTGTCGTTTGGTTTTGACATTTCTTTTAATATTCTCTCTGGGACATAAACGGGTCCAGGAGTGAATAATTTTATTTGAGATCCTTTTTCTTTATTAAAATGAATTTCAGACATATTTTAACCAAAAACCTTGAATTAGTTATTTTTAAAATTTTATATATTATGTATTAATAAAAGATTATGATATATTATTTATACTAAAACCTTAAAATAAGGATAAAAAATTCTTGAGATTTTTCACTATGGTTTAATCTGATTCTCTTCTAGTTGTAATGGAAGATTATCCATAATGAACCAAACAAGTTTTAAATTTTTAAGGTTTTTTAGTTTTAATCCATACTCACTCAAATATAACGCTGATCTCAATATCCCGTTAAGCGTTAAAGTTGTCAAAAGAGTGAAAAGATGAAATATAAATCCTATTTCCACATAAACAATGGCAAAAACAGCAAAAAAAATGGTGAGTGCGCCGATTAATACATTCAAAATCCGAAAATTAGGAGTATATACATTAACGATTAATCCCTTTAATAATCCCGCAAGTCCTATAAGAAAAATAGGCATACCTAAGAGATATATAGTAAAGCTCGTAGGTGTTTTAGGATGAGTGAGCAGAGAATCTATAAAATTACTCGAGAACATAATACTTGCTATTCCAAATGATATATTTAAAACTCTAAATATAAATTTTAAATTTCTATCAAAAATACTCTTGTAAGCTCTATAAAATCCATACACTAGTAGAGAGAAAAAAGGATACACTGCCAATGACATAATAGCTAATTTAATATTAAATATGATTAGATAAATTATAATTATTAGCAGAAGTGCACTTATAGTATCATCAATTAGTAATTTCTGTCTATTCATAAATTTTCGAGTATTCATGTATAACCATCAATAATTTTATTGATAAATTCCTATATATTTTTTATTATTTAATTCGGTAATTCATTACAAGTTTAAAAAGCTACATAATTTTGATGAGTCTAAATTTTAAATGTTTTTAAATCCTCCTATTGATTAGTTTTTAAATGATATTCATTTACTTAAACAAGAAAGACTTTAGTATAAAAAATTAAATTTGGTCCCTACGCTCACATCATAACATTTAATTCCAGCACTTTCGTAGTCTTTGGCTAATTGTCTAAATTTTTCCCCGCTACAATGCATGGGAAAAACAACTACTTCATCCCTATATTTTTCCATTTTTTCTAAATAATCTAACGTATTTAGTATTCTTTGATCTGGTGCTTGAGCCATATGCATCCCCCCAATAATATGACTAACGGGCTTATTTGAAATTGTTTTTGTATAATCTAAAGTATTCATTAAACCGGAATGGCAACATCCATTTAATAAGATAGTGTTCTCCTCAAACTCTAAGATTAGACACTTATCATCTAAAATTTTATCAATTTTAAGAGTTCCCTCTTGAAGCGAAAAGAAGTTATTAAAATCTTCTTCGATATGATTTCTAGGAATTTCACCACTTGCTAATATTTTAAGTCCTTCGATATTAAGAATTTCATAAGAATCCTTTGTGAAGTGAATCTCCCCTTTTAATTTTTTAACTAAATCGAGGTTTATTGGCTCTTGATTGACTATTTTTAAGGATGAGAGTAGGGGTAAAAGTTCAGTTCTTTTTTTTCCAGCCAAATCTTCATTCTTTAAGTTTATAACTCGTTTAAAGAATCTCTCGAACATAGCACTCTCATGGCAGATAATTGGTACTTTCTTATCCATACGTTCTAATATCTTAATTAATCCCCCCGTGTGATCGTAATGCCAATGCGACAATACTATGTAATCTACATCGTATAAGGGGTATCCTCGAAGATCCAGATTATGGAGATATGTTAAGTTTACACTTCCGGTATCAAACACTATTTTTTTTAATAATTTGTCGCTACCAGGATTATCTGAATCTATAACATCATATACATTAATTAAAAAACCTAAACCGTGTTCAGCTAGTGATTTTGATGCAAATAATTTGTTTAATTCGATAAAATCCAAAAAGTGGTTTTCTCGAATATTTTGAAAAGGTAAAACAATATTATTCGTTAATACAATTATTTCGACTCTAATCATAATAGTTCTCACATTGATTAATGAACCTATAAAAATAAAATGATATAGTTGCCAACAATTATTAATCCGACAGCAACTATAAATCTCTTTCGGAATTTTTCTTTTAAAATCAATATAGAAAAAATTTGTTGAACCATCGGTGTATTAGCTGTAAAGGTTGATGTTAAGACCAAAGTATTTATTTCCACTGCTTTATAAAATAAAGTATCTGCTAATCCTAATGATAAAGCTCCTGCTATACCTACGTATATGAAATACTTGATGTTTTTTCTATTAGCCTTTGTAAAACTAGAATAGAAATCTTTCTGAAAAATTCCAATGATAAGGAAAAGGATTGCTCCAAAAAAAACCCTAACGAAATTGGTGACGAAAACATCGTTTGAAATGATTCTTGCTTGGTTAAACGCAACAATAGAAAGACCCCAAAGAACAGCTGCCCCAACAGCAAATAATACTCCTAATACCAAATTTTCTGAACTCTTTTTTTCTTTTTCAGTACTAACCTCAATATTGTTAGGTTTATCTTTAGAACTTAAGAAGAAAACGCTGATTAGAATCAACAATCCTCCTATAATTATAGAAATATTTAGTTCTTCTCCAAATAAAATAAAAGCGAAGGGATATACAAATATTAAGCTTAATTGAGTTAGCGGAAATGCGCGAGAGACGTCAATCTTTTCTAAGGAGATGAAATATAATAAGTCTCCAATCGTAACAGATAAACCGGAAATCAAGCACATCACTAAATATTCAGTTAAATTTTGGGTGCTCAACATAAAAATAGACGAAAAAGCTCCGAATAACAGAGAAAGAAGAAATGTCGAGCACGATACAAAAACTAGTCGAAAAAACAGGCCTGGTTTTGACTCAATTTTACCTAAACTAAATTTATATACTAAGGATGCGATTCCCCACGTGAACAAAGCATCCAAGGTTAAAATGTATCCAATCCATTCGGGCATTAACTTAAGATTATTAAATATCGTTTTAATACTATTTTAATAATTAATACGAGAAAATGTTGTCTGAAGAAAATGAATTACATCTTATGATAAAGCATGTAAATTGAAATAGCAACAATCCAGAATGTAATACCAAAGGTCATAAGCCATTCCGTTATTGGATGCCATGAGAACAAAAATGGGGTAATAAATATTACTGCTATTAACGGTAGATACCCAACAAGCCCTGTAAACTTCTCACTTTTAAAGAAAAGAAAGCTAAACGAGCTTAAATAAATTACTCCACTTATTAAACTTATTAACGCAACCCCTCCATGAAGGGTAAAAAGTATTATATTACTTCTAACTGAAGGAACAAAACCAATTAACGCAAAAAAAAGACAGGAATTAATCGCAAATGCTTTTCCGATTCTGAGTACTCTTGGATGATTGAGATTTTCGTTCTCAAGAATTTTTATTATGTGTAGATATGTCAATAATGCAAAAATACCAGATAGAAACGTCCCGATGTTGAAGTATATTGCGCCAGGACCAGTTCCTAAGTCGCTTATCATGTACCTTAAACTAAAATTTGGAAAAAGCGATATAGCTATGATATCTCCTGCTATACCAACTGCTGCTGATAATAATCCGTAATATGGAAGTGCTATAAAATTAAAAATTTGTAGGATATGAGTCTTTAGATTATCCATGGTAACTTATTTTAATAAATATCAGAATCCCTTTAAACCTTATTTCAGTTAAAAAGATGAAAACTATTTACCTAAACTTTAAGATTTAATTCTTAAGAGTAATTCTTTTGAAGGCGGAGTATTAAACAAGAACATGTTAATAACATCCTCCCTTATCGAGTCTTCTGCATCAGCTAATTCAAACATCTTAGAAAGGTTTAGGCCTTGGTTTTCGAATAAAAACTCCACCATAGATACTTTCATTTTAAAATTTCTAATAATTTTTTTTATATTAGGATATTGTTTGTACTTCTTTAGCATTTGAGTCGAAAAGTCTCCTTGTTTCAAAGCTTCAGTAGCGATTTCAGCAGCAGCGTTTCCAGATACTACGCTTGGGTGTATTCCCTCGCCACTGATAGGAGATACAAAACCTGCAGCATCTCCGATGATTAATACATTATCTCCATATAAACATTTTTCTCTCACCCCTAAGGCGGGTATAGGATAAGCTGCGCTCCAAATTTCTTCGTATTTTGATTTAGGAAAGAATTGCTTAATATGAGGATCATTTAAAAACTCTGAATATGCTTGATTTAAGTTTGTGTTTAAATTTTCGTCTAACAAAGTGCCACACCCTATGTTAAAACGCTTGTCATCAAGAGGAAATATCCACCCATATCCTTTATATGCTCTAAAAAACAAAGAAATAGCATTCTTATCTAAGTTATTTTCACCTTTCATTATAGCGCATTTACATAACCCTATCTCATCGATTTGCCATTTTCCTCTCAGTTCAGATTTAGGGGCTAACTTCGAGCTCATTCCATCTGCTACAATTAAAATTTGCCCTAAATAATCTTTTGTTCCTGATGGGGTTTTCGTTTTAATTCCTATCTTTTTCTTATTTTTTGTAATAAAGTCAAGAGACAGATTCTTATTAAATAAGTGTGCTCCTGCATCTACGGCAAAATTTCTAAGGATATTATCAAATTCTAACCGATCTACATTTATAGAATAATCTCTAACATTTTTCCATGAATACTGTAGTTTATGGTAATCTCCAGAATAAATCGTCACTCCTGTAATTGGATGATAACCCAATTTTCGTAGTTGAGGGTAATATTTAAAAATACGTGAACTTACTGCGCCTCCGCACGGTTTTCTCCAATTTACATCTCTTTCGAGCAAAGCAACTTCATAACCTTGCTCCGCAAGAACTTGAGCGCATCTAGAACCCGCGGGGCCTGCTCCAGATATGACAACATCAAACATAAATTATATCCTGTTTTATTGCGTTTATTTGAAGTTAAAATATTATGAATTATATTTTGGTTACTTAAAAGTTATATCAATTACTCACTCATTTAATATGCTAACAACAAAAATAATTAATTTACTTTTTTCTTATTTCAAACTATGACTATTAAAAATTCAAGGAATTTTGATTTTGTAATTGTTGGAGCCGGACCGGCTGGTTTAACAGCAGGTATAGTGGCTGCTAGAGAAGGATTTAAAGTAGCTGTTTTAGAAAAAGGAGAACAAGCTGGACCAAAGCCTCGTGGTGAAGGCATGGGATATTATTCTATTGTTGATGATATTCTAGGAAAAGATTTTCTTCCCTCTATAGGAATTAAATCAAATGGAGGTCGAGTTTGGCATTCTCCTGGGGACTTACAAACAACAACCACTTTCCGCGAATATCCTCATTATTTTTTCGAATGGCGTACATTTATCGATAGATTCGTAGAAAGAGCAACCGAAGTAGGAGTTGAAATTTTACTAAAAAGTGAAGTTATAAAACCCATTGAGAAAAATGGGTTATGTGTAGGGGTAAGGTACAAAGATAATTCTGGGGATACAAACGAAATTTACGGAAAGGCAATACTAGATTGTAGTGGATATTCCGGTGTAATTGGTAGACATTATGGAGTACCTTATGACGAAAAAATAAACTGCCCAATTGTAAAATGCTTAATTAGTGAAGCCAATATCGATATGAAGGAAACTCCCGATTTGAATTTTTATTTTATTGGAAATGGTGATTTAGACTATTCTCCTAACTTCCCTCAGTGCGTTGCTTATATATTCCCGTTAGAGGATAAAAGAGTTGAAGTAGGTTTAATGTTAAGAATGGCGCAAGTCCCTCAAATGAAAACTGTTGTAATCCCAACTAGCGACGAGATAATGAAAGTCTGGGGAAATTTAAAGAAAAGCTATCCTGGGTTTAGCGATTTCTTTAAGGGGGCTAAAATTGATTACGAAGAAGTAACCTATCTTCCAAATGCTCGAATGGTAGAAAACTTTGTACCTTTTCCTGGTGTAGTTCTTATTGGAGACTGTGCGGGATTTGTTAATCCATTTGGATCTTCAGGATTGTACTATTCCATGGAAATGGCAGATTTTTGGGTTAAAAACATAGTAGAGAAGATGAAAAAGGAAGAAATCATATGGAGCTCTGAAAATATTGAGGATTATAAAACTCTCTTCCAAAATTACGAAGTATACAAGGAAGTAATAGGGTTATATAACCTAATTGGAGCTTTTGAGTATAAAATATTTAACAGATTGCGAACTGCTGAAAAAATAAACAAGAAATGGGACTATATTTCTTCTCTCTTAAAACAAGCATCTTAGAGAATTATTGAGATAAAAATTGAATTCAAAGGAATCCTGATAATGCTAAAAAGTAAACAAGAATATCAACCAAACTTTATTAAAAACTTATTTGGTTTTCTAACGATATTTAAAGAACCGAAAAGATGTTCTCTAAACATAAAAAATACTAAATAGGTGATGAAAATGGAACCAAATGAAGATGGAATCGAGTATTACGATTACAGAGAAAGGGTAAATGAAGCATTAGATATCGATTTTGAACTGAATGACGAATATCTTGTTGATAGTAAAGCTTCAATAAGAATTAAATTTACTTCCAAGAAAGAATATCCTCGTCGCACTCTTTTTAGATTTATAATTCCTTATGGCTGGGAGCCAATAAATTTGAAGAATGATTTCTGCTCAATTTTGGCTTCTATAAATGGTAAAATCAAAATTACACATTCCAGTTTGATGTTAGGATATATTATTCTCGAACCTATGAAACATGGAGACTACATTCAGTTTAATTACAATGGCACAAAATCTGTAAATACTGCTGGTGAAATGGCTTATATTGATAAAGTTTACTGTGCACTAGATATGAAACTTCCTAAAGAAAAATTATTTTCAAGGATTGGATTTAAAAAAATATCCATGATTTCAGGAAAAGCGAACTCCTTTTTAGTTAAAATCCCCATGTTATATCACGAAAAACCTGTAGATATTGAAATTGTAGCTTTAGATAAGTACGGAAATAGAGATAATAATTTTAACGAAGTAGTTGATATTATCGGTGATGAGTGTTTAGATTATCCAAACACCGCTAAATTAGAGAAGGGGTACGTTAAAATTAAAAAGAAATTAAAGTTTAAGAAAATAAATATCCAGAGTTCAAATATCACTACATTAAGGCAATACAACACCGGTTATACTCAATTTCCAGTTGTTCCTGAATTGAATTTAACTATAGGGAAATTATATGTCAGTTACGAACATATTTCTGGAGCATCAAATCCTATTATTTGGGATGAAGATATTGAAAATGAGGTATATTGGGGAGATACTCATATTCACACTCGAGAATTCTCAGACGGTATTGGTACCGGAAGAGACGCATTTCATTACGCAAAAAATGTTGTTCTGCACGATTTTGCTGCCTTAGGAGATCACTTAAACCAAAGAAATAACGAATTCATGGAGGGGCGTACAAATATATCTTATCCATATAACAAAATTGTATGGAGTTCCATAGTAAATTTATGTAAAGATTGGAGTAATGAGGATTTTGTTGCAATCCCCGCTTACGAGTGGTCTGGAAGGAATTATTGTGTAACTCTTGCAACAAAAATGCCAAGCCCTTATGAATCTATATCTGATAAAGTAATCCTTTTTCCTATTGAAACAGCAGAAAAAGCTCCCTTAGTTGATTATTATTCTGAGAATGGTTGCTTTCAACATCATTTATATAAAGCTCTTAAAGGCGTAGAATGCGCCATAATTTCTCACACACCGGTTAGTTATGTAATGGGAACATCTTGGACCGAAGTTGATAATGAAATGGAAAAAGTAGTTGAAATTTATTCCACTCATGGCTCAAGCGAAACATATTCTGGAAATTATAGACCCTTGGTAAATAATAAGAAAAAAGGGAGCGTAATTTGGGCGTTAAACAATGGCTTTAAATTAGGTTTCATTGGTGGTGGAGACGACCACTATTCGCACCCTGGACGTCCTGTAAGGCAGTATAAAATGAAAAATATAGTTCCAATTTTAAGATATCGACCTGGAATAGCTGCTATTTTTTCTGATAAATTAAGTTCAAAGAAATTGATTCAAAGTATTAATCAAAGGAAGTGTTATGCTACTACTGGAGAAAGAATATGGGTAAAAATTAAGATAGAATCTGCTTTAATGGGGGAAGAAGTGGAAGTCTCAAAACCTCCTATCATAATTGGAACTGTGTGTGGCACTAATAAGCTTGAAAGTGTAGAACTCATTAAAAATGGTAATGTAATCGCAATTAGGGTGCCATCAAGCGATAGAATTAAGTTTGCTTTTGAAGATAGCTCTTTGAAAAAAGGAGAAACTACTTATTATTACATAAGAACAACTCAATTCGACGGTGAAAGGGGATGGTCATCTCCAATTTGGGTAAACTATGCTTAACATCTGCTTGTATTTAATTTCCTCTAAGAACATCTCTTATTTCTCTATATCCAATCACTTTTAGGTCATATTCTTTAACGCATTCTCTGAGTTTTGGATCGGTAAATGCTTGATAATCAAGATCTCGCCATTTAGCTGAATTTGGGACGATAGATTTTAATTCAGGGCTCACTTTTGCGGGGTGGAACAGAAAGTGCGTTATTCCCGGTTTAATTTCCTTAAACATTTTACAGTAATATTCGGTTTTATTAGGGCTATCTCCCATTGTCTCAGTAACTATATTATCGATTAGTGGAGTTCCTTTCTTTTCCATATCATCTAGCAACTTTAAGTAGAAATCCGCGAGAGCTCCTAATCCTCTAGCTTCTAACTCAGTTCTCGAAACTCGTGGTAGAAATGCAGGAACATTAAACTCTCGGGCAATTTTCAAATAGGAAGGGAGAAATTTAGGTGCCATAACAGTACCCATGTGTGTATCAATATGAGTGACATCGATACCGTTATCAATCGCCATTTGGACTTGAGTTCGCATTTCCACTTCTGCCGCTTGAGTAGTTATGCGATCAATTGCTTCCTCAGCAGTTCGCCACAAAGACCTTTCTGAGTCGAGCAAACCTGTTTTAGTGTCTACGCTACTCAATGCCCGCCATCTGTAATAGTCGTATTCACTTGTGAGAGTTATATGGACACCAATATCATAGGAGGGCTTCTCTCTGCAAATTGACGCGGTCTCTAAAAACCAAGGGGCAGGAACTATTGCTGAGCCACAACTAGCAATGCCAAAATCCAAACATTCAAAAGTAGCTACATTTGAAGCGTGAGAAAAGCCTACATCGTCAATGTGTAATATTACAACCTTATCAGTACTTTCAAAACCAAGTTTTTCAATAAGCATAATTCGTTTCTTTACTCAAATAAATAATTCTATAAAGTAATTTATTTTTATTCAAGTTTATGTGAAAACCATATATTTTCTAATTCCTTAGACTTATTATAATTACCAGCTTGAGAAATCTTTTTCTTTTAAAAAATCCCTTTTAAGAGGTTTTCCCGTTAATAGAGTGAGGTAAACTAGGCTAGAAATCCATTCTCAAATTCAGATCATGAATAATTATCTAAAATTGGGCAAATATTGTTTTTGCACATCCATCATCTCATCAAAAATAGCTTCTGCCATTTCAAAACTACCACAATTCACATCCAATGCAAGACAATCAATAGCTAAGTCTTTTGACTCTCGGAGAATCGCTTCGACGCATAAATCTTGTATAGAGGCTTCGATTCGTAGGATCGCAGCAATATTTGTTGGAATGCTCCCTAATTTTACTCCTTGAATCCCCTCTTTATTAACAGTTCCTGAACATTCAATTACTAAATCTTGAGGTAGATTTTCAATAATTCCCTCGTTAGGAATATTAACAGCTATTTCATACGAATTACTGTCTTGGACTATTGCTTCAATAATAGGAATAGCTCTTTCTCCAGAAGGGTCTTTAATAAGCATACCATCTTTAGGATATTTACCTCTCTTTAATCTCTTATAAAACCAATTTAGTTGGAAATTTATAGCTCTCTTCCCCAGTTCCATTCTAGTAATCCAATCGGTTAAATCTTGAGCAGTTGTATAATGAGACCCAAATTGTAGATATTCACAAATGTGATTATCCCCAACATAAGGAAACCATCCAAACCTTTTATATATCTCAAATGTTAGATCTGCATAATGAAATCTGTCCCATTTTTCTTTAAAATAGGTTAAACAGTTATCATTAAAGATGGGCATTAGATCTTTTCCAGTTGTTTTTTCTTTTAACCCCATTAAAAACGCGAAGTGATTAAGACCTCCAGTAATTATCTGTAAGTCTTCTATATTTTTATCTACAATCTTTGGTAAATGATGGGGAGCTAATAATTCGATTTGATGACAAAGACCAAACATTTTTAAGTTAGGTACGGTTCTTTTCAAAGCTAAACATATACGAGACATAGGATTTGAATAATTAATGAAAAATGCATCTGGACAAATTCGTTTTGCATCTTTAACAATCTTAATAATCTCAGGAATTTGACGAGCACTATGGAAGAAACCTCCAGGACCTCCATTCTCACCCATTCGTTCTGTTGAACCAAGGTTTCTAGGGATTGTGTTATCTTGCCAACGTAATTCAAAGCGATCTCCGTGCTCGGTAGAATTGATGACGAAATCCGCACCCTTAAGAGCTTTTTCTCTATTTGGTGTATATTCGATATTGAATTTATCACCAAGTTTTTTATTATCTTCGGATAATACTTCAAATACCATTTGTAGTTTTTCTGTATCTATGTCAACAAGTGTAATAGTAGAACCTTCTAACACTTTACTTAAGTTCAAATCAATGAAAGTTGGTGGTCCAAAAGCGGCACTACCAGCGCCAATTAACACAATTTTTTTATCCATATAAAGTGGAATCTCTCACAAAAATTAAACTCACTGAAACTATAATCTACAATTTTGTCAGCTATACTCAAGTATTAATAATTTTCTGAATTAACTATAATTATGGGGAATCTCATAAAGCTCGGGATCGTAGGTTTTGGTATTCACTCAATTGGCCTTATAGCTGAAATAGACAATCATCCATTACTAAAGGGGAGATCAAAATTAATTGCCGGTTTTGATCCAAATCCAAATGTTATTGAAATGCTTAAAAAAAGGAAAGGAATCAAACCGGCAGAAACATTTGAGGATCTATTAGATAATAAAGATCTTGACGGAATTATTATAGCTAGCCCGCCTCAGTACCATGCGGATCAAGCTGTTATTGCATTAGAATCGAATCTACATGTTTTTTCAGAGATACCAATGGCTATTAGTGAGAAAGATATTAATCGAATTATAGGCGCTGAGGACACATCTGGTAAAATATATCAACTTGGAGAGAATTATTGTTTTATTCCTGAGGTATTGTATGCTGCTCAACTCGTATCGACGGGGAAAATTGGGGAACCAGTTTATGCTGAATCGGAATATTTGCACGATGTTACTTATAGATGGAGAGACAGGGGTTTTGGAGATGTTGATACTCCTCGTATCGACTCTTGGTATCAAATGTTTGATCCATTGATGTATGCTCACTCGATTGGTCCTGCTCAAGTTGCGTTAGGAGGTATTAAAAACCCAATGCCCTTTATTGAAGTTACGAGTTTTGCTAACGATATTGGTGGGTATCAAGGAGATCCAATATGCAAGCCAGCAAAAGCTTTCCAGGTTGCGCTATTTCGAACAGAAACTACAGCTATCGCTAAGTGTGCTAATGCCTATGTTTTTGCTCGCGAACCCACTAGAATTTCAATTCAAATAGTTGGGAGAACTGGTACATATGAATGTTATCAAGCCAAAAAACCTGGACGATTGTTTATCGCTGATGGACATAAAGTTAATAAAATCCAACATAGAAAGGGAAAAGCTCAAGTTATTGATCAAAAAACATTATCTAATACAATTCCTCATGTTGAAGGACTTTATTACGGTTCCTATATTCGTATTTTAGATGATTGGTTTGAAGCAATAAATAAAGGAATAAAACCCTCTCTACACGCTAAAGCAGCGGGTAACTTCTGCTTATCTGGAATTCAAGCTTCTCAATCTGCTCGCGATAGTGGAAAGCCAAAAGAAATAAAAGATTACACAAATTAGAGAAGTATTATTCTATTCTAGCGGGGGTATCTTTTTAAAAAGAGAATTAAAGTCTCCTTTATCTTTAGAATATCCCCTGATTCTGAAAGTATAAGAGTAATCCTCACCACCTTTTAATTTATATCTCTTATGAAGCATAGCCATTGCTGGGATGTCTCCTCCTACGCCCTGTTGTTTATAGTCAATATTGAGAGTATTGAATTCGCGTTTAGGTAAATCGTAAGTGTGTTTCGCTGAATCTAAGTCATCTAAGGAATATGGCCATGCGCTAATGCTTAAATGCGTACCCCCTATATCCGAAACAAATAATCCTACATCTTCTTCATTTGTAATTGCTGCCCATCTGACATCCGTTCTATTACCGTTCTCCTGTGGTTTTATGTAGTTATGGATTAATTCATCGACTTTTCCTGAATATATCCCTATAGCACCGCTTGTTTTACGATCCAGCATAGTTTCATGAAAACCTCTCCCAAACCATGTTAACTTATTAAAATTATTCGGGATCGTCATTTGCATTCCGAATCGCGCCATATTTATCGAAGGTCTAATCGAACTCTTGATAACTATATTTCCATCTTCATAAATTGTATATTGGATTGACATATCTTGTTCTGAATTGTCAATAGTAAATAATACTGAAACTCTGATGCTAATAGAATTGATTCTCTCGATAGTAATACTTTTTACATTACGATTTTTACTTGTATCTTTCCAGCTAAAATCAAAACTGGGAGATGATAAGTCAACTTCATCAAATACGCCTAGATCGTTATCTGTGGGAGCTCTCCAGAAATTAGGGATTAATGGCGAATTTAATAGCTCTATGTTCCTATAAGCATAAGCTTCTAGAGCACCTGTTTTTTTACCAATTCTTAGTTTAAATTCATTTCCATTAATTTCATAAGACTCTCCTAAATCATCAAAATTTATCTCTACTAATTCCTTTACTATATAGTATTCTTTTAGTACACTGAACGGTACTAAGAATTGATCCCATGCAATTATATGTCCTTCTTCTGCCCATAGCACGTCATTTTTCAGATAGGATGTAATTTTAAGGTGGTATTCCGTATTCGGTTCCAGATTCGGTTTTTTAAATGGAATGAATATTTCTTTTTGTTCTCCTGGTCCAATTTCGATATTGCCTAGTGTCCCATTTTGAATGATGTTTCCGTTCGCAGTTAGTTCCCAATCAAATTTAATATTTTCTAAGAAACTGAAAGCGAATTTATTATGTAGTATTAATTTTCCTTCTATTAAATCTACAGGATATATATTAATGTTTTGATAGACTTTTTTAACCTCAAATAACGCAGGATTAGGTTTGCGATCAGGCAATACTATACCATTAATGCAATAATTACTATCATTTGGCTCATCTCCATAATCCCCTCCATATGCCCAATATTCCTCACCACTATCGGTTATTTTCCTTAATCCCTGATCTATAAAATCCCAAATAAATCCACCAATGGCATTCGGATATTTTTCAAACACATCCATAAATTCTTGGAAATTTCCTAAACTATTGCCCATTGCGTGGGCGTATTCACATAAAACATATGGTTTTGGACTACTTAATTTAACAGCCATACCGATTTGCCCTGCAGTATTTTTCTTCATATGTCGTTCAAGGTGTTTAGAGGATAAATACATGCTGCTAATAATGTCAACAATTTCTTGATTGTAATCTCCTTCGTAGTGAATTGGTCTAGTTGTGTCTAATTTAAGTGTTTCTTCTTTCATGATTTTGAAATTTTCACCCATACCCGCTTCGTTTCCCAGAGACCATATTACTATACTTGGGTGGTTCTTATCACGCTCAACCATACGTACCATTCGATCAACACATGCATTGGTCCACTTTGGGTCACTCCTTGGAATTTTATCCCTTAATCCATGAGATTCTAAATTGCATTCATCCATTACATAGATACCATATTGATCACATAAATCGTACCATTTAGAGTGATTTGGATAGTGACTTGTTCTAACAGCGTTTATATTGTTGCGTTTCATTAATATTATATCTTCAACCATTCTACTATATGGAACAGCGCGTCCATGATCTGGATCGTGTTCGTGTCTATTAACGCCTTTAAAGATAATAGATTTTCCATTAATAAGAAAACTACCCTTGTCGTCAATTTCAATCTTCCTAAAGCCAATTTTACAATGTTCTACTTCAATTATCTGGTTATTCGAATTTTTAAGTTTTAGAAATAAATGGTAAAGATTGGGAGTTTCTCCAGTCCACTTTTTTGGATTTTCAATGCTAGCTTGTAATTCAATTAATTGTTCTATATTCGGTTTAATCGTAAAAGTTTCACTCATGAGAATCTTGGATTTGACATAGTGTTGTTCCTCATCCATTAATGAGATTTCAATCTCATTTTGGTTCATGTCCTCTTTTTCAGTGTTAATAACCTTTAATTTGATCTTTAAGATCGCATGTTTATAATTTTCATCAAGCTCACATTGAGCAAAAAAGTCTCGTATATGGACTTTTGGAGTTGAATATAAATAGACATCCCGATATATTCCGCTAAATCTCCACATATCTTGATCTTCTAAATATGAACCATCTGACCATCGATAAACCTCAACTGCAAGTTTGTTTTTGCCCGATTTAAGATATTCTGTTATATTAAACTCTGCGGGTGTCATACTTCCCTGGCTATACCCAACTTTTTTCCCGTTAATCCAGATGTAGAAAGCTGATTTAACTCCCGCAAAATGAATAAATACCTCTCGATCGCCCCAATTTGCTGGAATAGAAAAATATGTTATATAAGATCCGACTGGATTGTAATTATGGTCAACCTTTGGAATTTCTTTAGTACTGATGCTATACGGGTATTTAACATTTGTGTATATTGGTATTCCGTATCCTCGCATCTGCCAATTACTTGGAACATCAATTTCATCCCAATCATCAACTTTATAATCTTCTCTAAAAAATTCTTTTGGTCTACATGAAGGACTTCTTACCCAGTTGAATTTCCACATTCCATTAAGAGATTTATAATAGCTTGAATCTTCCCATTTTCCTAACGCTTCTTCAAGACTCTCAAAAGGAATTAAAGTTGAGTGCGCTGGTTCTTTACCAATACTAAATATTTTAGAATTTTCCCAATCTGGGATGTTGTTCGATTCTTCGTTCATAATTATAACTATTTTAAATGATTTATAGTTAAAATTATCTTCTATTCCTTCGAAGTGAGGAGATAAGAGAAAATAAATAAATTTCGATTTTTGCTTAAGATTATTTAACAAAGAGAAAATAATATGAATTATGAGAATAATATATTTTGACATCGATACTCCTAGACCGGACCATCTAGGATGTTACAGGTATCATCGCAACACTTCACTTAATATTGATAAAGTTGCAAATGAAGGTTCAATATTTACAAATTGCTACGCTTCAGATGCCCCTTGTTTGCCTTCTAGAGCTTCACTTTTTACGGGGAGATTTAGGATTCATACAGGAATAGGTGGTGATTAGCTATACCAAGCGATTTTACTCAAAATGTAATCAAAATAATAAAAAATATCCCCATAGGAAAAGTTCTTACTTACGGAAGAATTGCAAAATTAGCAGGAGATCCAAGAGCTGCAAGACAAGTTTCATGGTTGTTACATTCTTCAACAAAAAAATATAATTTACCGTGGCATCGCGTCATTAATTCCCAAGGAAAAATTGTGTTAAAATCCCAAGACGGTAAAGATTATCAAAAAATCCTACTTGAAAAAGAAGGTGTTAAATTTGTCGAGAATATTAAGGTTGATCTTAAAAAATACCTATGGAAAATTGATTCTATCGAAACCATTTAAGAGAAATAGCAATTTATAAAAAATTAAAAAAAAATTATTAAGATAAGAGACTTTTAATGAAATTATGAGAAAAGAAGATTTAATAAAACCTTCAGAATCTGTTTTTTCACGAGGATCTAGATTTATGACTGAGGATAATTCTCAGAACAATGGAGCTAGTACTTTAAAAACGGGCACTACTACGGTCGGATTAGTATGTAAAGACGCAGTTATCTTAGGAACGGATAAAAGAGCTTCCATGGGTTATTTCGTAGCTAGTAAAATAGCAGATAAACTACACAGAATTCAAGAGCATTTGTACATGACAATAGCCGGTGGTGTTGCTGATGCAATGTATCTAGTTGATGTTTTAAAAGCTGAAACCTCATTATATCAGTTAAAAGAAGAGAAACCCATTCAAGTGAGAAGTGCTGGAAAATTACTGTCTAACATTCTATTCCAGAATAAAATGTATCCATTTCAGGTTGGTCTAATACTTGGAGGGGTATCAGAAAAGGAAGGACCTGTTCTTTTGGACATTGGGGCTTACGGTTCAATTTTGCCTGAAAAGTTTTGTGCTGTTGGGAGTGGTCAAAATTTTTCATACGGTGTTCTTGAAGCTAAATATAAAGATAACCTAACAATTAAAGAAGGAAAAGAGATTATAATTAAAGCTATTACCTCATCCATAATTCGAGACATGGCGAGTGGGAACGGAATCGATATTGCTGTTGTTAAAAAAGAAGGTCCCGCAGAAAGGGAATTTATTTCCATAAAGGAATAAAAAATCCTCTATTTTTACTCTATTCGATCCTTTATATTTCCTCCTCTAAATATTTAAACTTTGCCTTAGTTCTATTGCGATTTAGAAACCTTTAATAATAATACCATATCTTTAAAAATAAAAATTATATTATTTTAGATAATAGAATTAACACTTTAAACAACTTAGATTATACTTTACTCATAGCGAAATTAGAATTATAAAATAACTTGGAGTTGCATTAAAATTACCTACAACATCATAGTCGACCTCTCACACAAAGAAAAAATTGAGGAATTTCCTGATTTTACCTTAGGGGATGACGATTTAGAAGTTGAATACATTGACAAGAATGAAGGTCCCATAGATTACGATTTACTTGAAGATTATGATATTCTTTTTATTGGTAATATTCAACAAACCAAGGATGGTAAGGATGATAAATTTACTAAAGATGAGCTCCTAGCAATTAAAAGATATGTTGGAGAGGGCGGAGGTTTATTCCTAACTACTGGTGAAGGAGGCGACAGAGATGTTCCAATGAAAATGGGGTCTATTAGAGTGTTATATAAAATGACGGGGGTTAAACGATTCTGGAATGGATTGATTCAAGAATCGCAATCTCATTTTTTAGTAAACAAACAAAATGTTCTCGTGACTGAGTTATTTAACCACCCAATAACTGAAGGAATTACCGAAGTAGTTCTTCCTAACTGTACATTCCTTACTATTACTGAAGAAGATGTGGAAGACATTATTGTTACTTCAGAAAAAGCAGAATTTAAATATCTAATAGATAACGATATAGGTGCGGTTGGAACGGTTCCCATCTGTGTTGTAAGTGAGTTCTTCAGTGGGAGATGCGTCACTATTGGCTCATCAGATTGGTTAATTGAAGATGATTTTGGATTAGATGCTGGAGATAATATTTCTTTTCTAACTAATATCATCAAATGGTTAAGTTTTGAAACCTAACCTTATACTCCTATATAAACACGATTTTAAGAAAAATCTCGTTTAACCTATAGCAAAAATCATTAAAAAACCTAAAAAATATATATTAATCATGGTTTTTAGAATTCTTCGACCAGACTCAACTTTGGTTTGGAATAACGAAGAACTTCGCAGACGTTTTCCAAGGTATCGTGGTATTATTGATGATAAAGAAGTTGCGAGATATAATGTTGCTAAAAGCTTGAGATGTGAATTCAACTCAGATGATTCTATTGAAGATTTAGAAAAATTGTTGGAAGAGAAATCCATCGAATTTAATGAGTTACTAAAAAGCCCTACTCAAGATATTCAAAAAAGAGCTATTGTTTCTAAAAATTACATCAATTTAGCTGAAGAATTGGCACTCAAATACCTTGAAGATTGCATGTTTTGCGAAAGACAATGCTCGGTTAATCGTGTTGATGGTGAAAAGGGATATTGCTTTATTTCTAAAGATTCTTACATTTCCTCTGCTTTTCTTCATATGGGAGAGGAAGCACCATTAATCCCAAGTGGCACCATTTTTTTCCAAGGATGCAATTTTGGATGTGTTTTCTGTCAAAACTATGATATCTCTCAAAAATGGAAGGAGCGAAGAAATATTGAGGACATTGCGCAAAAAATTGATGTAAAGCAACTAGCAGCTCTTGCAGACAGATTAGTTGGGAAGGGTGCGATTAATATTAACTATGTAGGAGGGGATCCTATACCAAATATTCATACTATCATTGGGAATTTACAATATCAAACATCAAACACTACTCAACTTTGGAATTCAAACTTTTATCTCACAGACAAGGCGTTATCTCTTATTGTTGATTTAATCGATTTCTGGTTACCTGATTTCAAATATGGAAATAATGAATGTGGAAAAAAATACTCTGGAATTGACAGATATTTCGATGTAATCGCCAGAAATCATAAAAGAATCCATGATGAGGGAAGTGGAGAAATAATTATTCGACACTTAATTATGCCTAACCATATAGAATGTTGCTCTAAACCAATTTTAGATTATATCGCTAAAGAACTACCCAAAGCTGTTGTTAATCTTATGGGGCAGTTCAGGCCAGAATATTTTGCTCATAAATATAAAGAAATAAACAGAAGGCCCTCAATGGAAGAAATCCATGAAGTAAAAAATTATGCTGATGATTTAGGGATTTTATACGAGCCAGTCTCCTAAAATTAGAAAAAATAATAAGTAATGGAAAATTCCCAAATCATAGTAACTTACACTTAACTAACACAATTTTATGGTATTAGCAATGAATTTAGAAGATGTAAAAGGGCTTGGCAAAAAACAAGAAGTTTTAATAGAAGCTGGGATTGATTCCGTTGAGAAATTAGCAAATGCTAATGTAGACGAATTAACGCAACTTAAAGGTATTGGAAAGGCAACTGCTGAAAAGTTCGTAAGTAATGCTAAAGAGCTATTAGGCGAATCAAAAGAAGACGTTTCAGAGGAGAGTAAAACTGATGTTGATAAAACCTCTGAAGTCGACGAAGAAGAAAAAAGAAAACAAGAAGAAGCCGAGAAATTAGAAGAAAAGAAAAAGAAATTGGCCGGATTAAAAGTCGAAGAAGGAGATTTTGTCCTCTTGAAAATGACCGCGAGAACCCAAAAAGGAAAAATATTTAGGGTGTCTTCTGAGGAAGATGCGAAAAAAGCGGGGATTTACGAAGAAGAAAAGGCTAAACAAGGGTATTATACTCCAGAATTTGTTATCGTAGGAAAACCAGGATTTTTAAACGAAGGACTCACCGAAACTTTAAAAGATATGAATTTTTTTGAAAAAAAATCCGTAAGAATTCCACCTACTAAGGCATTTGGTAAGAGAGAACCTCAAAAAATCGAAAGAATAGGCATAGCAAAATTTAGAAAATTGAATGAGGGAAAAAATCCTGAGTATGGTCAAGATTTTACAAACAAGAAAGGTCAAAGAGGGACAGTTACAAACATTATCCAAGGAAAAGTAGTTCTCGATTATAATCACCCCTTAGCCGGGCAATCAATAGATTATAATCTTGAAATAGTAGATAAGATTGAATCATTCAATGAAAAAATCGAATATTTCATGATTTCAAAGGGAATTCCCAAAGAGAACGCATCTGAATTCGTAGTAAATCACTTGGAGGATAAAACTTTAGAATTTACTGTTCCAAAAATGTTTCTGTTTCAAAACCTTACTTATCTTAAATTCGGACTTGCAATGGATTTACAAACTCATATGGGCGATGAAATAGAAGACGTGAAGTTCATAGAAGTCTATGAGAAAATGCCAATTCCACAAACGCCTGCGGAATCAGTTATGCAAAAAGTAGATGAATACAATAAAGAGCATGATCACGATCACGAAACAGAAGATAGTGAGTAATGTTCCCTTATTTTTTCTCAATTAAATTTATACTACTTCCTTATTTCGTGAAATTTTTTTAATATTAAATTGCACACTCTTGAAACAGGATCAATTTCTCGTTTCCAGTTTGAAAATTCGGGAAAGGTGCCAGCATCTACTACATACAATCTATTGGTTTTCTTTTCTCTCACAAGATCTAAGTGACCGAATAAAAGGTTGTATTTATTCTTCCATTTTTTCAAATATTCTTCGATTTCTTTATCAGACTTGATTAAGTTCGTCTCCCCATGTTCGTTTGATAAAGGTTTTTTCTCACAGATACAGAAATCGTTTTCAATAAAATATGCTAAATAATGGTTACCCTCAATAAAGTTTTCCAAATAGAGGGGTTCCTCAGTGTCAAGATTAATATCTTTAAATGAGTTATAAACTCTTACTCCTTTACTTCCAGAACCAAGAATTGGTTTAGAAATAAGGGGAAAATAAGAATTTTGTAGTTGATTCTTTAAAGCATTGAGGGTCCCCATATATAAAGAGGGAACTAGTAGCCCGGTTTTTTTTATAGCAAAATATGATTCAATTCGATCCTTATGGGAATAACTAAGGCTCGTGTCTGGGATAACAGGGATTTTATTTGCTTCTAAAAAGTAACCCGCATAAAGATAAAGCATTTGTTTAGATTTTAATATATAAAAATCATTTTCTAGTAGTGATTCATTAATACACAAATTAGTTGCGGTAAAAATGCTTACTTGATGTCCATTGCTCTCAAAATAACTCTTGATTTTTCCAGTGAAATTGCCTGTTCTTTTTGACAAAATTCCTATCTTCATATTCCTATGATTTTAAGTTTTAGCTCGTCTAATTAAATAATCTCCAACTATTTTTGGACCATTTTTTAAGTAGTTAAAATTGGGCGAAGAATTTATATCTGTCAAATAAAAATCTCCCTTTTTTGATTTCAAGAAGTCCATCGAACATATCGTTAATCCAATTGCTTCTGCTGCTTTATAAGCTATTTCGGTTAATTCTTGATCCTTTTCAATTTCAATCCGGGATTTCATTTTATCCGGATTTACTAAAACTGGTATTTGTTTGTAGTAAAATATATCATCACCGAAGAGATACACTTTATACTCCCATTTACTTTTAATAAATTCTTGAAAATATACATGGGTGTATTTAGGTTTTCTCCCACTTGATTCATCTATAGCACGCTTATCATTTACCGTCAAGAAACCCTCCTTTTTCTGAATTTGTGGATTAAAGGCGTAATTTTTTTGATCAATAATGTTCTTCATAATATATTCCTTGTAAGGAGGTGAAGTTCCAACGGGATTCAAAGTGAAATCCGGAACTCGAATTCCCTCTTTTCTTAAAAAAACGCTGTTTAAAAACCTATTAAAAGCGAGTGAAATGCTTCTGGAAGAGTTAAATACCGGAATATCTGTTTCTTGTTCGATTAGTTTTGCAAGATTTAATACAAGATCTCCTTTAGCTTTCACAAAAAATATGTTCTCATCAAAACTATAATTTGAGAAATCTAGAAAATAATCTTCTTCTAAATAAATAGAGATATCCGCGTGCTTTTTACAATATTTCAAAAATTGGTCTGATTTTTTTTCTAAGTGATATTTATCTGTAATCAAACCAATTTTTACCAAAGCACTCACCTTAATTTTAACTACTCGACGAAAATATAATATTTTTTAATGATGATTAGTATAATTCTAATTTAC
>JAHQWP010000141.1 GCA_029856235.1 Promethearchaeia archaeon | reverse complement strand
GGATTCTCTTATATTTTACATTTGGATACCCCATTGTTAAACAATACCCTACGGTATGATTAGAAAAAATTATTTAAGAAATTGCCCAATAATCCTTTTCCAAGCCCCCAAAGTATCCCCTCCTTAGTTAAAAAATTAAAAAAAATGATTAAATTTGAGTTTTTTCCGCTCTTGCCAATTCTGCTTTCTTATCCATAATTGTGGTGAAAGTTGCTAAAGTATTTCTTGGAGGAAGTATCTCTTCTTCTTTTTTAACAAGCGTTATTGCTTCAGATGTGCAAGTAGGAACGCAAACGCCACATCCAATACACCGATCTTTATCTACTACTGCGACATCGTCTTCAACATGAACTGCATCAACATTACATCGATCTTCACAGATACCACACGCCACGCATAGCTCGGGATCTACTTCAGCTCGATAGTTAGTAGCGAATAAATGAGCAAATTCAGGTAACTGAGTATGGCTTGTAAGCACTCCACAACAACAACCACAACAAGCGCAAATATTCATTGGTCGTTGAGAATTTCCTGGTTGTAGCACTAAACCATCCTCTTCTGCTTTTTCTAAAAATTCTAAAGCCTCTTCTTTCGAAATTTCCCGGGCTAGCCCTTTTTCTATAAAACTTTTAGCAGCGATTCTAAACGATAAACATGATTCTCGTATTTTTGTCTTCCTGCATGGTTCCCCGATGAGATCTGCCCCTTTTCGACAGATACATTCCATAATTGCTATAGGTTCACCAATATTATCAATTAAATCCTTTAAATCGTCGTAGCGAGCTATTGATTGTTCATTAGTAACAGTTTGATCTAATGGGATCACCCGTAATTGAGGAATGCCTGATTTGTGGTATTCTTCGCTAAAAAAGGTGTTATGTAAGTATTCATGGGCATCTTTAAAAAATTCAGGTGTCAATCTATTCAATTGGTATTCAAAAAATCCTACTACTATAGGAGCGCTTCCATAATATTTCGTTTCTTTTTCTCCTTCCTTTACTAATCCCCGGTTAATTAATCCATTGAAATACATCTCATCTAGCTTATTCTCTAATTCTTCTAAAGAGAAACCACTTTTTTTCAATCTCCGGTAAATTTTGTGTAGTGGATCCGCCATAAAATTCAATTTTAATGCAATTTTAGCTTGTTCCAGAGTGAAAAGATGCTTCAAAATTTTAATTTCAATACCAGATTCTGTAGCTGGATAGCCAACTGGCATTTTATCAAGATGTTTCCGTAATTCTTGATAATAATCAATATTTTCTTGTTCCATACAATATAGCAATAGTTCCTAATTTAAAAAGTTGACAATTAAGTTTTAAAGGCTGAGGGAATTGATCTTACTACTAAAAATTGATTAAAACCTCCAAACTTTTTACTTTTTGTAATCTTTCCATTCAGGAGGGACTTTTGACACTTGTTCTCGCCCTGTAGGTTGATACACTTTTTTTCCTAAAGGTCTAAATTTTAAATCTCCATCAAAAAATTGCCTAATTCTTTGTCTCGCTATTTTAATATATTCTACTTCTTTTTCTACACCAATGACCTTTCGAGAATGTTTTAATCCGGCTATTAGGGTCGTTCCTACACCGCAAAAAGGATCTAAAATATAATCTCCTTTGTTCGTGAGCGCAAGAATACACCTTTCTACTAGTTCTATTGGAAATTGGCAAGGATGAATAGTTTTTTCAGGATGATTTGATTTAACGTTAGGAAACTCCCAGAAAGCAGCCATCCAATCATCTTCTAATATTTTCCAGACATCCGAAGGATTTTTTCCTAGTGGATTTCCAGAAAGTTTACCCTTATTAGGTCCCTTATAAGCACGTTTCCCGGGGTATTTCGCTGGTACTCTTATCGAATCTAAATTGAAAACATAATTATCTGATTTTGTAAACCATAGAATTGTTTCATACCTTCCAGAAAATCGATTCTTGCAATGTAATCCATGTCCAAAATGCCATACAATTCTATTCCTTAATTTCATGCCTATTCTTTTGAAAATATCGTAAAAATAGATATCTAAAGGGTAAATTTCTCCGTTACTTATGTAATTTCCAACTTCCCAACAAATACTACCTTCACTTTTAAGTTTTGAATAAAGAAGTTTAATGATATTTTCTTGATTTTTCAAATATACCTCTAATGTCGCTTTTTCCTCGTAATCTTTTCCAATATTATATGGAGGTGAGGTTACGATTAAATTGATACTTACATCAGGCAGAGTTTTTAAGAACATTAGTGAATCTCCATGATGCAAAATGATCTTCTCATCCTTAGCGTATTCAGTATAAATGCTATAAGTTTCCGAATTAGAAGTCATCTTTTTTTCTGTCGTCATCACTAAACCATAATTTTTAGTACTTATAGGATAAGAATTACATTGAAGACTTCTAGTCAAATTTTCTAAATTAAATTATTTGTTAAGCCTTTATCAAAATCAAACTTCTACTTTTTTAACTCAACATTAAACATGTTCGAATTTAGGTTTATAAGCGCTTTACAATTATGATTATTAAATAATCATTAAAATTGAAAAATGGATGTGAAACATTTGAGTGAAAATCCTGAAATTTTAGATTTAGATAGTTTACTTGATTATCAAGAAGGCGCAGTTGTTAGTCGAATGCTGCTGAACAAAAAAATAGGCACTGTAACCTTGTTTTCTTTTGATAAAGGAGAAGGATTAAGTGAACACACCGCTCCGTTTGATGCGCTAGTTTATGTTCTTGAAGGTAAAGTAGAGATTTTAATTTCTAAAAAGCCTTACATTTTAGAAAAAGGGCAAATGATAACGATGCCCGCTAATGATCCGCACGCTCTTAACGCTTTAGAGCGATTTAAAATGATGTTAATTATGGTAAAAGCTTAAAAATAAGTGTTTTTTTCTTTTTCTTTTTTCTAATCAAAAATTTTCTTTTTCTCTAGATATTGTTGATCAATAAGAAGATCCATCTCAGCATTCAACCAACATAATTCATCATAGGTACTAGAGGAGTTAAATACTTCCTCCGCCTTTTTACGAATATCTTCAAGGGAAGGCATTCCAAGATTTATTTTTTGAATAGTTTCGGCTAAAAGCCAACACAAATCGTTATAGGAATATTTTTTTAGGGATAAATAATAAGCAGCTTCTCTGATTTGTGATTCTAAACCAATTTCTTCGTCAAAATCGGGCTCTTCTAATTCTTCAACCAAGAGTTCCGCCTCCGTTATGATAACCTCAGTAATGGGCGTTCTATGCTTTGCAAGCTGTTTTAACCACGCTACTGTTCCTGAATCGACGATTTCTTCCTTGATCTCTTCGAGTTCGTCAACCGTTGTTGATGGCGGTTCTTCCGCTGGACTCTCTAACACTAATTCGGGTCTGCGTTCGGCTGATCTGCCCGGTATTAATCCTTTTTTTAAGTGATCCATCATAGATAGAAAAGAACCATATTCTCTTTTTTGTATCATTATTAATATTTTACACGCACCTCCACGATCTTTATCAAATCTTCTCGCCCAGGCTGCCGTTAAGTCTTTTTTATATTGAGGAACATCAATTCCTACCCAAACATACAAGGTTTTCTTCTCAATATCGTCAATAAGATACACATGGTGGTCCTCAAACTCTAATTTATCTAATTCAATCAAATTCCCCTTGTTATCAATACTATACAAATTCATATACTATCCGCTTTATAGATGATTTAAGATTATAAAAATAGATTCAATTAAGGTATAAAAATCTTTATTAAATTTATTATTATATTGTCTTAATTGCGTTTTTAGTTTTAATTAGATCTTTAAACCATACTTTTTGGTGAATTTAATATGAGAAAAATCGAACTGTTCTCTAAAAATGAAAAATCCCGCGGATTTTACGATGTTGCTAATCAACTCAATGATTTAACAGGTAAAGAGTGGGTATTTTCTACTAAATCCGTAATTCCAAAAGGGTTTCCTCCGAGTTTTCAACTTAAACTGAGAAATAAACATGGCGGACAAAAACCTCCTGAATTATGTGAAAGCTTGATAAGAACATTTACGAAGGAGGGAGATTTAGTCCTTGATCCTTTTTGTGGTGTTGGAGGTACCTTGATTGGATGCCATTTAAGTAAGCGAACTGGAGTTGGAATTGAGCTCAATAAGGATTGGGTTGATATTTATTATAATCTTTGCGAATTGGAGTCCTTAAAGCCATTAGAAATAATTCATGGCGATTCTCGTGATATTCTTAAGAAGTTTATTCTCGAAAAAAGAAAATATTTTGATTTTATCTTGACAGACATCCCATATTGGAAAATGGATGAAGTTGATAAATCAAAAGGTACGTACAAAAAAGTAGGAGAACCATCAATGGGAGTATATTCCGAAAAATCGAAATTATCAAGATTCAGTAGTGATTCTAAACAACTAAGAGGAAGAAAAGAAGACTGGGAGATGTTAATTGGTGATGTTTTTAGTGAATGCTATAAGCTTCTAAAACCAGGGAGTTATTGCGCTGTTTTTATTGGAAACATGTATAACAACGGACAATACTTTCTTTTAAACGCGGACATTGCACGAATATTAAGTCAAATTGGTTTTGTTCTGAAAGGTGAGATTATCTGGTACGATGTAAATAAAAAGCTCCATCTTTACGGGATAAACTACAGTTGGATACCTAGTATAGTTCATCAGTTTATCATGATTTTTAGGAAAGAAAGGATTGTTCATCTAAATAAGGAAGAAAAAGAAAATATAAGATTTAAAAACCTTAAAAGAATTAAAGATGAGAAAACTAGTTGAAAATGAGTCAAGGATCCCCTTTTGACCTAACTTTTACTTTTTACTCGCTATAGCAGTAATCCAACCTTTTTCTTTTTGTTCGAATAAACGAATATCAGAAAATCCTGCCTTACTTAAAAAAACTCTATATTCTTCTGGAGAATAAAGTTTAAAATTTCCCAATTTTGCCCACTTTTCAGTAACTTTCATTAACTCTTTATTTTCACATTTGTAACCCTCGTTTACTAAAAGTAATTCCCCATTTGTTTTCAAAACGCGCCTTATCTCTTTTAAATCGTTAATCAAATCTGGCCAAAAATAATAAGCTTCAAAACCTGAAACTAGATCGAAAGTATTATCCTCAAACGGAAGATTTGAAACGGAACCTTCGCTTATCTCAACAATTCCCTCGTTAATATAACTTGAATTAACTTTTTTACTGACCTTCACTGAAGTGGGTGAATAATCAATTCCGAACACTCTCCCACCTCTCATAATTTGCGCAAAATGGTTAACATTAGCTCCACCTCCACATCCAACATCTAAAATTCTCATATCTTTCCTTAATCTTATGTGAGATAGTCCCCACTCTGCTAACGAAGCGTGCAAAACATTCATCTTCCTTGCGACTGTTTTGCCGAATAATCCTCTTGGCTTTCTTACTTGGGCAACTATAAACTTTTTAAATCCGATAAATACTCACTTCTTTATGGTTATAAATAATTTTAGTAAAAATTGGACTATAGAAAATTTTTATTAGGCGTGCCTAATTTTAGTAATATAAATTAACGTTTAATTGTTAACATAATTTAACAATCAATAAATTAAATGTTTTTCATTAAAATTAGATAATTTAAACACTTAAGTTGATTAATAATGAGCCATAAGCATGAGCATAGGTTGGGAATCGAAGCACCACATTCTCATCTAAAACAGGGCCTTTCTATTATTGTTTTCATGACAATCTGGACTCTAGATTCACTAGTTTTCTCATTTTCAACAATAATGAATAGTTTTGTTCCAGAGTTAGTTAGATTTATCTTGTTTATTATTATTATCGCTGTAGCTTACGCGTTTATTCACGCTTCCAATAACTCTTTATTTCGGCATCCAGAAAATAAGGATGATCTCATAACAGATGGAATACTTGGACATGTAAGAAACCCTATGTATTTTGGCGTTCTCTTAATTTATCTTGCATGTATATTACTATCGATTTCCTTGATTAGTATAGCGATATGGATAATAATAATTGTTATTTACGATAACTTAGCCACCTATGAAGGAAAACAACTAGAAGAATTATTCGGACAACAATATCTAGAATACAAGGAAAAAGTACCTAAATGGATTCCTCGATAAATCGATTATTACGCAATGTAAAAAAAAAAGCAAGTAGATAAGGTAAGGCTGTTAGTAGCATCAATATTCCCAACATAAAAAGACTAAAAATGAAACTTGAGATTGCGTAGAAATAAGAAATTATTAACAAACTGCTTGGTGGGATTAGATCAATCCATCGAGTGCGTTTTAAGTTTTTATTCTTCCAAATGATAATGCCCGAAGCCCAAGCGATGGTAAAAATTGCCCATACAACGAGAAATTCTAAAGGCAAATTAAATATAAAGGGGATTCGAGTAAACATTCCCACCAATATTAATATTCCCAATCCCATTGGAACTACAAAAAATATAGTGTATAATCTGCGAAGTAGTGAGCGGTTAGCATCGACTTCGGTGGCATTCAGTAATCTAAGTTTTTTGTTATTCTTATCCCAGATTAAACCATAAGGCACTAGATACGCAATAGGAATAAAAAACCAACCGAAAAAATTAAAAGCGGGAATATTAAAATATTCTCCTCCTCCAAACGCCCAAGCTCCCGATTCTACTGCAATAGGATCCATACCCCAATCTAAACTAAGCGCAATCAGGGTTGTTGTAAGTATCCGTTTCCATAGAGAAAGCTTTAGATGTTCCGTAATTATCATTGAACTATAGATAATCCCAACCCAAGATAATGTAATCGACAACGGAACTCTATCTAGAATCATAATCAATTCTGGAGCATAAGAAAAAACCCCAGTGACAACTCCAATTAATTCTAATGAAGCTGCAAAAATAAATATGGTTACTAACATTAGCATGCGTTGAATCCGGTTCTTTTTCGCATCCATTAGTGCATGTACTATCGTTAAACCAGTCAAAATGTATCCAATTAATCCTGGAAGGAGTACTATTTCTGACATCTATTTCATTTTTTTTCCTTCTTTTTTTCAAATTATTTTCGTTTCATCTCACTAAGATCCATTGCAAAGAAAGTTTTTCCATAGTGAGTAAGTAAACACGCCGCGGGATTATGGGGTGAGGATCTATCTTTTGCGATTAAGGTGGTAACTGGTGCTTTTGATAATTGAGTAAAAGTTATATCGTGTCCTACGCATAAACCGATTATAATATTCAGGTCTGTTTTAGCCTTATTAAACAACAAAGCTTGAGCTGCAGGATTACATGTAATATTCCCTATAGGGTATCCCGTCTTAGACATCATTGTGTATTCCTCAGGAACGCCAACTTTAGTTTTTGGAACGCTGCCTGTTTTACAGCAAACAGACACAACCTCAAAACCGTATTTTCCTAAAATTTTTGCGATTTGTTCTGCTTCACTCTGTAAACCCACACAGAATGCCAGTCCCAACTTACTGTAATCCATACCTTTAGCGTATTCAATCGTATCTTTTAATCTTGGCCATTTTATATATCCCTTAGCTTCTACAATCGAAGCTACCCCAGTTGATTTCCTTATAAAATCGTCTTTTTTATACAATTCGAGGGCTTCCTTCTCAATTTCAGGAGAAATCGTCATTGGACAATTTTCTTTCTTTTTATTCGCTCTGCCACTAACACAATATCTAATGCAATCACACTGGTGACAGGTTGGATTTTTCTCCTCTTCTTCAGAATGTAGAGTCATAATATTTCTTTGTTTCAATCCTAATAAAAACTTTTTTTTTATCGTTTATTTTTATTACTAATTAATATTTAATTAAGAAGGGATGTTAGAAAATGAAAGATTTAAACGATTATAAAAAATTTGGGGAAGAGCTTATTGATAAATTAAAACTCACGACATTTCCTATAGCTGTTAAAATATTTAAAAATGGGGAAGAAAAACCGCCTTCAGGAAAAACAATTCGACCAAATCAATTTTTTGGAGAAGCTGTTGCTACATGCACTAGTCACCTATGGTGTAGGAGATCGGGACTTTCCTTTTATATTGAGGGTGAAGACATTTCGTGTAGTCCCTCTTGCTATTTATACTTTGGATTAGAAGAAGCGGAAAATCATCCCGAACCGGTTTATGAAAGCTGGGCTAGGTACGCTGGATTTAAGAGAAATTTAGCCGCAGAAAAGAGTTCCCGGGCAACCGATGCAACATTTAAACCGGGTGAGATTGAAGGATTTCTGATTTCACCGTTGCACATAACCATCGCGAAACCTGATGTAGTTATTATTTTCTGCACCCCATTAAGTCTCGGGCATTTAATTTTAGCTGCAACGTACGATGGTGATTGTATAAATAGCGATTTTAATGGTATGGAGGCATCTTGTAAAGGACTCGTGAAAACTTACCAATCTAAGAAATGTAATATCGCTTGTCCTGGATTGGGCGACCGAATGTTGGGCAATGCTCAAGATAACGAAATGATGTTTTTCATCCCGGAAAGTAAGCTTGAAATGGTTGTTAACAATATATTTAAGGCGGGAAGTAAACAACAAGGACCTAAATCCAAAATGATGATACCTCATATTATAACTTCGGTAGGTTCTCAAAGAATGTATGGACAAACTGCTGATCCTCCACAATGGAAGTACGTGAGAAGGGAAAAAAAAAATTAGTTTTCTAGTATAATATTATAAGTTATTTCAATTAATGATAAACTATTACTAATATTGAATTAAAAAACATATTAACTCAAAATTTTTTAATACTTCTTGTATTAGAATTATACACACACACAAATAATTAAAGAATTAAACCAAAAAAAAAATTGATGAGAAATGGTTCGAACAAAAGAACAGTATATGAAAGATTTAGGACGAATGAAATCTAATCTTTACTACGATGGTAGAGAACTTGATCGTTTAGATGACATTCAAATGTCTTGTTTAGATACGATTGGAACTACCTTCGATGTCTTCGACGACCCTGAGTTCAAAGATTTAATCCAAGTAAAATCTCATCTTACAGGTGATATTATCAATAGATTTACGCATGTTCACCATAGCACTGACGATCTTCATAAAAAGCAAGATATGACTCGAAAATTATGTCAAAAAGTTGGCGGATGCATTCAAAGATGTATGGGTTGCGATGCAGCAAATGCGATATACAACGTCTCTTATGAAGCTGATAAAATAAATAAGGGCGAATCTAATTACCACGAGAATTTTAAAAAGTGGTTATTGAGATTTCAGCAAGAAGATTTAGTAGCGGCTGGTGCGCAAACTGATGTTAAAGGCGATCGAATTAAACGTCCAGCTGATCAACTAGATCCTGACATGTATGTCCATGTCGTGGAAAAGAAGAAAGATGGAATTATAGTTGCCGGTTGTAAACTACACATTTCAGAAGCATCCGTTTCTGATGAGCTATTAGTTATCCCAACAAGAGCACTAAGACCTGAAGATAAAGATTATGCCGTAGCGTTTGCAGTACCTGGAGATTATGAGGGTGTGACTCAAGTAGTAACTGTTCATAATCTTCGTGAGAGGAAACATTTTCCTCGAGGTTTTATGCCAGGAGCCACTGATTCGTATATCATTTTTGACGATGTATTCGTACCTTGGGAAAGAGTCTTTTTATGTGGTGAAAACCAGCATGGAGGAGCCCTTGCCTTATTATTTGGTCTCTTTCACCGGCACAGTTATTCGGGATGCAAACCTGCGATTGGGGATATAATCACAGGTACAGCTGCTTTAGCTGCGGAATATAACAACATCGCAAAAGCTTCCCATGTAAGGCATAAATTAGCCGAATTAATCTTGGTTACAGAACTTGGCTACGCTGCGGGATACACTGCCTCTGATTTAGGGAAACCGGAAGTATATGTGCCTGGAGTAGGGTTAATTCCTTATGGACCTGGGAGCTACATTCCAAATTCAATTTACGCCAATGTGGGAAGATGTATAACTGGAGAAAATGTATTCCGTGAAGCAGAGATCATTACAGATATTTCAGGTGGGATTCCAGCAACTTTCCCACACGAAAATGATTTTATAAATCCTAAATTGAAAGACAAACTCAATAAATATATTACGAGAAACCCAAAGATCGCGCCTGAAAATGCCGCACAATTCTGGAGGTATGTTGGAGACATGTTATGTTCTGCAACCGGAGGAATCATGCTCGTAGGGGGTTACCATGGAGGTGGGAGCCCAGTTATGGAACAAATAGCAATAACAACTCAATATGATATTGAAGCCCGAAAAACTATGGTAAAAAAAATTGCAGGAATAGACGATAAATTAAACAAAAAAAGGTAAAAAGACAAAAGCTCAAATTCTTCCAAAGTGATGGTACATCAAGTAGACGAAACCGTTGCAAAAAATAAGGTATAATGTATTAAACACAATATTTTTTTTTTTAAATTAAATAAAAAATTATAAATCTAAGTTAGAAATTTGAGAAGTATTAATATACTAAATAAGGAATGGTTTTTAGCAAAAACTAATTCATTTTTAAGGGAAGATGAAGCCAATAGAATGACAGGAGTTGATGGTTCTTTTTTTTGGATTCCCGATGTTCTTATTGGATTTTGTTCGGGAAACGACCCTATATTTCAGGAGTATAAAAAATTAGTTGGACCTTTTCATTTAACTCCTAAGGAAGCTTTTACGAAATATTGTGGACTCAAAGGTATTGAATATGATTCTACGGAAAATCTTACTGTTGTGGCGCTTATTCTCCCTATGAATGAACTTACTAAAAAGGAGAATCTTGAACATTCTCCTGATTGGCCAAGCGAGCGATGGGCTCATACTAGACTTTACGGTGAAAAAGCAAACCAAAAACTATGGAAATATTTACTTAGCGAACTTAAAAGTGAATTTGGAATTGAAGGAGTTGCTCCCATGGTCGAAAAAAAATTGTTCAGGATGTATAAAGAACATAAAGATGCATGGCAAGGTGTTTTGGCTTCTACTTGGTCGCATCGACATATGTGTTTTGCTGCTGGATTAGGGTCATTTGGTTTATCTGATGGCTTCATCAATGAAAGAGGTAAGGCCATGAGATGTGGCAGCTTCGTAATTAATCATAAACTACCTTCGGATGCCGATAAACGAGCCGCTAGTCGTCGAGAACATTGCATCAAATGTGGTCAATGTGTGAAACGATGTCCTGTTGGAGCAATAACAATGGAAGAGGGCCACGATAAGAAAAAATGCTACGATAAAGTATTTAGTACAATTCCTTACATCGGAGAGCATTATAAAATCCCTATTTATAGTTGTGGGTTATGTCAAGTAGGTGTTTCTTGTTCTGATGGAATTCCTGAAAAAAAAAGAATAGTGATTTAGAAATTGAGTGAAAAAATGAATGTTTTATTCATTTTTATTCATAATTACTGACCAACAACGATCAAGTCATTTAAGTTGCATGGGAAATCCGGTTCTTAAGACGCCTAATATTGATAAAATTACTAATGAGGGGGGAGTTAGATTTACTAACTATTTTTGTGCAAACCCAATATGTATGCCAAATAGAGCTAGTTTCTTCACGGGAGTCTATCCTAGTGAACATAAAACTCGCTCGAACGGTATTAATCTAAACCCTGAACTCCCTACTATCACTGGAATATTAAGTAGCCTTGGTTATCATACTTGTAATGTTGGAAAACTCCATTTCCAACATATGGCCCCAACATTTAATCGATATAGAAAATTTGAGAAATCTCTTGAAGCCATCTTTGATTGGTTGCATGGAGATATTAAATTACCATTTCCTACGCCATACTATGGTTTTGAGGAAGTGCATTTGGCTACTGGTCATGGAGATTTAATGGGAGGTCATTATTCTGAATGGTTAAAAGAACAAGGATATGATATGGATGATTATCGTAGCAATCCTGCCAGAGTCAATAATTTTTACCATGAGACAAAATTACCAGAAGAATTATATTCAACAACTTATATAGCAGAACAAACAGTAGAGTATCTTGAAAGAACTGCAAATGGAGAGAATGGGAGCAAACCCTTTTTTCTCCACTGTTCGTTTCCTGATCCGCACCAACCTGTTTGTCCACCGGGGAAATACAAAGATATGTACAAGCCAGAGGATGTCAACTTGCCTTCGAATTTTAACGATGGTCAAAAATTACTTGAGCATGAGTTTTTGGGAAAGTATATTAAATTAGGTTTTGAACCTGTTCTTCCTAGCTTGGTAAGTGAGGAAAGAGCAAAAAAATTCACGGCTATGACTTACGGCTCTATTACGATGATTGATGATGGCGTTGGAAAGATTCTTAATTACTTGGAAGAATCAGGTTTAGCAGAGAACACAATGGTGATCTTCACGAGCGACCACGGAGATTACTGTGGAGATCACGGCCTTATCATAAAAGGACCTGCTCATTATCGTAGTGTAATAAACCCTCCTTTGTTATGGAAGGTACCTGGTCTAACAAAATCATCCGTTACCGATTCTCTTGTAAGTACAGTGGATCTTACAAAAACGATTTTAACTTTATTAGGTGTAGAAGCGAAAAACCACCCTGAAATGTGCCAAGGATATGATATTACATCGATTTTAAAAGATCCCAACAATAAGGTAAGGGAACAACTTTTAATTGAACACGACGAAGAGCTTACGCAAATTAGTAGAAAAGAATCTTTTAGACTTCGAACCCTAGTTACTGAAAAACATCGATTAACAATATACGATGGATACGAAAAAGGAGACATTTTTGATTATGAAAGCGATCCTGATGAAATAAATAATTTATGGGGCAAAAATGAGGAATTGAAAAACACACTCATCGAAAAACTTATGAGAGAAATCATTAACCTTCAATTACGAATACCAACGAGAAAAGCTGCCCATTAATTCTTATTTTTAGGATTAACAATAGAATAATATGGAATTTTTTTAAAACTAAGCTTTTTTTAATAGGTTTAACAAGGATACTCCGGATTGTCCTTATTTTCTTCTTTTATTGTATTCATTAATTCAATGTAGTTATCGAAAATGTGTGAACGTTCTAACCGATGTAGCTTTATAGCTTCGGTTGGGCATGTAACTGCGCAGATTCCGCAACCAAAACATTCCGAAGCCTTTACAACAGCTTTTTCATTTTTAATTTTAATTGCCGAAAAGGGGCATCTCTTCGCGCAAAGTCCACAACCACTACATAAATCTTTATTTACTTTTGATATATAATTCGCTTTACTGATACAATCCTTGTTCTTCTCTTCAAAGCGAGTTACTTGGCGTAAAACTGAACAACAACAATTACAACAGCTACATATTACCTGATGGAACATAGGATTTATTACATTATTAACATTAAAAAGTAAGCCCCTTTTAGCTATCTCGTCTACTTTTTTATGAGCTTCTTCGCGTGTTAGTTCTCTTCCTTCGCCCCTTCTTTTGAAATAACCACCGAATAAACCTACTTGAAAACAGGTTTCTTCAATTGGAAAATCTCTTTTACACCTTTCTTCTCTTATCCCTAAAGTTTCCATTCTTTTACGGCAAGGACAATCAGTAGCCATGATTGGAGTTTGACAAGTATCGATTATTCCATGAATCTCCTCTGCGTTTGAGACTTTAGACTTGTAATCAATTGCTTTATTAATAGGTACTACTCTAACTTGTGAAGTACCTTGGTCAGAACTCATGTATCGATGATAAAATTTATCTTCGATAAAATACTTTTGATAAAGTTCGGCAGCTTTTATCCCTCCAACTCTTTCAGCAGCCTTACTGTACTTGAATCCCATGTTAAAAAGATGTGCTATCGCTATAAAGTGCGAATAACCTCCAATATCATGCAGCAATCCTTTATTAGTTAAGTCATCTAGAATCTCTTTAGTTTCTTCCCTCGTTTTTCCAATTTTTTTAGCGATTTTCAACGGATTTTGTCCATGAATTCCTAAATATTGTGCGACCTTCGCTTCTTCTGGGGTGAATAGCATGTGAATAAATTCTCTAAAAGCTTCTGAAACTTTTCCACCAGACATAGGGATACCGGTGGGGTACTCCCTTTTCATGGTATCAATTATAACTTCGTATGGATCATTGTTATCTTCAGTAGTCATTAACTAATTTTTACCATTTATAATGTTAAGTTTAAACTAGAACTAAACAAAAAAGAATTTTCTTAGTTTTAGTATTAGAAAGAGAAAAATTCTACCCTATAAATAATTTTTTATTATCTAAATGAATTTAAGGAGCAACGAGAGATTATCCTACTAAAAATTCTTCAAATTAAATAAATAAGAAGTTTATACCGTATTTATCTCCGTAATAAAAAATTTAAATAAATAAATATATTTTAAAATAAAATCAAAAAGAGAACAAAAGAATTATGATGAGCATGAGCAAATATCTAAAAGGAGATAAGATGCATATCTTCTTGTTTGGTTCTGGAGGGCCATTTAATAATACCAAAAGAGTGGCTTCAAGTATTGGGGTTATTGCAGCTGGAGAATTCATTCTCATAGATGTTGGACCTGGATCATACCGCAACGTTGATATGATGAGATTACCTGTGTCCTATTTAAGTTCAATTTTTCTTACCCACTTTCACTCTGATCATATTGGAGACCTTGGGGAGGCAAATATGCTGAGTTGGGCTAATGGACGAACTAAGGCTTTAGAAGTTTATGGACCTAAGGGCGTGAGTAAAGTTGTAAACGGATTTATCACGGCATACGAACTGGATACTGGTTATAGAATAGCCCATCATGGAGCAGATACCATGATTCCTGAAGCAAGCACACCCATAAGTAAGAAAATCTCAATAACGGACCCAAATAAGGCAGAACTATTCTTTGATAAGAATGGTTTGAAGGTTTACGCCTTCGAAGTTGATCACTCTCCAGTCAATCCTGCTGTAGGCTATCGATTTGAATATAAAGGAAACGTGGTTGTCATTACCGGCGATACGAAAAAAACAGAGAACTTAGCTAAATTTTGCAATAATGCAGACATCCTCTTCTGCGAAGCAATCTCTTTTGATATGTTGAATGCCGTTATTTCAGGACCTGCAAAACCTCCTGATAGGATGGTTAAAATTTTGAAAGACATTCAAGATTACCACATGAGTCCTATTATTGCCGCAGGAGTAGCTCAAGAAGCCAAGGTAAAAAAGCTTGTCTATGTTCATGTTACACCCCCATTGCTTACTACTACGGTAGAAGAAAAATATTTACAAGGTGTTAGCGAAATATTTGACGGAGAAGTTATATTGGGACAAGATAATATGACTTTTAGACTAAAACCTAAAAATTAACTTCTAAAATCGATAAGAAATGCTATTGTTATCCAAAATTTTCACTACTTTCCTATAAACACAGGATCACGCTTTTCTTTTAGAGCTTTCGTTGATTCTATCATATCCTTCGAGGTTGAGAGTTTCTTCCAGCCCTCATTCTCTAATTTTACAGTGGTAGCGAGAATTTCACGAAAATAAGCATGCATGGTTTTTTTCATTAAGTTTATTGCTCGACTAGGTCCCTTTGGAGGGATTAATCTTAACGCTTGTTCCCTCGCATAAGGTATTAATTCGTCCTTCGGTAAGATTTTGTTTACCAAGCGAAGCTCAAGAGCTTGTTGAGCAGTTATTTTATCACCAAAATACACTAGTTCCTTCGCTTTTTGAAATCCAATGTAAAAAGGGAGGAGAAACGAAGATGCAAACTCTGCAATCACGCCTCTTTTCACGAAATAAAATCCAATCCATGCATCTTCAGCCATATAGATTAAATCTGCTCCTATCAAAGGCATTGTAATCCCTCCCCCAATTGCTAATCCATTTATTGCTGCTATAACAGGCTTAGAAAAGTTAAATAATGCATCAACCGTTTTAATTCGTGCCCTATCTGTAAAATCTATCTCCTTTTTAGTATTTTCTGGAATCATTTCAGTCGATTTCGGATCGAAATAACCCCCAGAACTGAATGCCCTTCCTTTTGGATCTCCGGTAATTATCAAAACTTTTGCATTTCTATCTTGCTCCATGTCAGCTAAAATCGTTTCGAGTTCTAACCATGTTAATTGAGAAATAGCATTTCGTCTCTCGGGGCGACTTATCGTAGCGATACAGATACCGTTATCTTCTTTTTCATAAATTATGTCTGTAAAATTCTCAATATTCACTAATTTAACCTCATTTGCTCTTTTGGTAGTTAAACCTTTAGCCTATCGCCATTCAGTTCCGCATTGACCGCATCTATACATTTTAGCATAAATTCTAGGGTACGTATAGATTATCTTATTTTTGTCATCAAATTCCCGAATTTGAGCTTTGTTAGTATTTCCGCAATTAGGGCAAATTTTCTTCCGGGTAGTTGATTCTTCTTTTTGCATTTCATTTTCTAAGCTGGGTTCTTCTGAAGGTGAAATTGCATTCATATCCATGCTATTGCTTGCTGTTATCGAATCTTTTTCTTGTTCTGGTGGTTCTTCTATTGTTCCTAATACTTTAAAAGGTTCTTCCATTTTTAATCCAGCTCTCTCTTCTGGTCTAAGGTTGTTTGATTCATGATACTCCTCTGCTGCAGATGGTTCCTTTACATGAGTTTCCATGACATTTATAGTATTGGCTAATAAAATAGCATCCTTTTGTCTTAGTTCTTCGTTTTCTTCTCGTAAAGCCTGAATTTCTTTTTCTAAATTAGATGCTTTTGCTTCAAACTTCGTCAGTTGAAACCGTTCAGCCTTTACTGCATCTAATTTCGTTAATAAATTTTGATTTTGGTTTTTTAATTCGCTATTGGTAATTTCCAAATTTTGTAGTGTCTTCTCTAAATTATGGATTGATAACTCTTTACTTTTCAGAGTCAGATTCCTATTTTCAAGCATTTTGTTTACTTCTTCTAAATCCTTCAGCTGCTTTTTTAATCTATTCATATTATATTCTAATTGTTCGACATTTGCTGATTCGGTTTTCAAAGTAGTTGCGCTATCTTTAAGGCGTTCGTTTTCAGTTTCGATTTCTAAGATCTTCTCTTTTAGCGCTTTATTTGTGTTTTCTAATCTTCCGTAATCCTCAATTAGATTATTAAGAGAATTCTGGGTTTTCATGATTACTTGGTCTTTAATAGAATCATTTATGCTTTCTTTAAGATTAACAATTTCGGCGTTTAAATCGCTTATTTCCTTTTGTAAAAACTCTTTTTCGCGATTTCTTTGAGTTAATTCTTGATTTTGAGAATTAATTACATTCTTAAGGATAGTTAATTCCTCAGATTCATTCTCCTCAGCAGTTTGTTTCACTGGTTCAAGTTTGAAAGAGGATCGGCTTTCTTCTAACTTCGTTTCTAATCTGGCTACCTTGAGTTCTAAATTCTCAATAGTTTTTTCTAATTGAGCTTGAGATTTTTCTTCTTCTTCCGCTTTATCTATTAAATCCTTCAAGTTTTTACCCATTTTAATAACACTCGATTTTTTTATTACTAATTACACTTAAGATATAATAAATCTCTTATTAAAAAAATTTAGGAAAATTAACTTTAAATTGACGAACTCAGTTAATAATTTTGTGTTTAATCTAAAATATAAAATTATAAATCTGTAATCGCACTCTAGATTAGGTAAGTCTGGGAAGCAACAAAAAATGGTAGGTCCTAACAACAAATATTTTTATAAAGTATGTATCGTCGGAGATTCTGAAGTTGGAAAAACAACACTTGTGAATCAATATTTAAAAAGGAGATTTGTAGCCGATGCGCAGAGTACAATTGGTTCTAATTTTTTTGTGAAATATGTTAAAATTCCCGAGGTTAAACATTTGATAACCATACAGATTTGGGATTTGGCGGGTCAGCCCCGTTTTAAATGGGTTCGATTTGCGTTTTATAAAGGAGCATCTGGAATCGTTTACGCTTTCGATTTAACGAGGAGAAATACATTGGATAGTTTATTAAACTGGAAAGAAGAAGTGGAAAGTAAAATTGGAGTAGTGCCCAATATTTTCGTTGGAAATAAGCGTGATCTATTAAGTGATCAAGCTAGTTTCATTAACGCAGATGAGATTAATCAATTCAAAGAGACATTGTCCGCTAATGCATACTTCGAAACTAGTGCAAAACTTGGCACGAACGTAAAAAATGTTTTTGATATATTGGCTTTAGAAATGTACAAAGATACTCACATTATAATTTGATAATTTTTAAGAATGATGTGTGCATTTTAATCTCAAAAAATGGACTCAGTAAATAAATATACCCTAGTTAGAGAGAAAATTTTAGATTGGTATAAAGAAAATAATCGAGATTTTCCATGGAGAACATCAAAATCTCTCTATCAAATTTTGATTACTGAGATACTACTACAAAAAACAATTGCCCTAAATGTTTCAAATATTTACAGCGACTTCTTTACAAAATACAAAGACTTCAACACGATTTACATCGCAGACATTACTAACATACAATCAGATATTGAAGGATTAGGTTTGTCTAACAAACGAGCTAAAATACTAAAAGACTTAAGTGAGATGATAATAAAAGAATATAAAGGTGAAATACCTCAGGATTCTGAAATATTAAAAAAAGTTAATGGAATTGCTGATTATGTGAGTAATGCTTTTGCTTGTTTTGGATTAAATCATAGAACATTTTTCTTTGATGTTAATATAAAAAGATTTATTCTGAGGATTTTCAAACCTCAAGAAACGAAGGTTAAAAATGAATCTATTTATGCAGAATTAGACAAATTATTGCCAAAAACCGATTTCAAACATATGTACTGGGCAATCCTTGATTTTGGGAATAAAATCTGCTCTAAAAATAAACCTAAATGCGAAATATGTCCTATTTTTGATAATTGCTTACATTATTATACTCTGTCGTAATAAAATTTTATTCACTCAAAAAATAAAAAAAAAGAGTTACCTGTTAACTTTGATTTATTCTGGGATCTTCATGCCTAACATCTCTATGGCTTCAACTACATTAAATCGAACTTCCATTCTGTATCGATACCCAGGGATATTATGATAAACAAGTAGTTGTTTTTGTTGTACTGCTAAACATTCTTCTAGCTTTCCTTCCTTCACATCATGAACGCTAATCACACTCATTCCTTCCTCAGTTGCCTTTACAGCGTTAGCTATAATTTCCTTAGCTAACGGTCTCAATGCAGCTCGATCTTCTTTTATTACCTTTAAGTAAGCTTTCGAAATATTTTCTGCTTGATCAGGGGGGAAGATATTATAGGTAAATAAATACGGCATATTTTTCTCCTTTCTATTTAATATAATTATTAAAGTGGTTATGCTAAGTTTTAGTTAAATTGGATTATCATATATAGAATTTTTTTAATATTACGCTTTTCTCATTTTTGTCAATCTTTCTAAAACGATGTTATAAATTAATTTTAAATACCTACGCTCTATCTTATTTATGACGCGATTTGACTATTCTATAAAAATCAGAAGAGGAACAATACAAAAAGTTATAAATAAGTAAATTAAATAATAGGTTTAAAGTAAAAAGGCATCTATGAAGAATAATGTTAGTTAACTTAAGAGAAGTGTATCTACCAGCTATGATTTTTTCGATAATCTTAGATTTTCAGTTAGCTATATATTTCTTATATTTATATTACAAACATCGAAAAGATCAAATCGGGTTAAACAAATTCTTACTAGCATTTTCCAACCTTTTTGGAATAGGAGCTACCAGTTATCTTTTTTTAGTTATCGGCTCATTTTATCTCAACGAAGGTTATTTGACTGAGCTATTCATTAGAATTGGAGTCGCTTTATTACAAGGAGGGATATTAGCAGTGTTATTAAATATGTTGTCTAAACCCTTTCACACTCTTATAAATTTAAGAGTGGTAAAAATTATTAGTGTGTTTTCGGGGGTTAGTATTATTTATCTCTTATTTTTTTATGTAAAACCAATTGGCCTAATGCCGAGCATATTAATAGGATTTATAGGAGGGGCGTATTTTCTCTATTTCCAAACGAAACTAGTTAAACTTACTTCAGGAACGGTACATTCACGACTATTTATAACATTAATAGGAGAAAATATATTTTTAATCGGGATGTTCTTTGGCTCAGTTTTGCCTAATATGCCTATATCCCTTGATTTAAGTGCTATTTTCTATCTTATTGGAAGTTACGTAGTCAATATAGGCTTAATGGTAATTTTTTATGGAACTTTTAAATTTCCAGGAGTGCTCGAATTCAACTGGAAAAATAACCTTCTAAAACTTTATGTAATCGACTCAAGGAATTTATTCGAGTTATATTCATACGATTTTAACAAAATAAAGAATCTCGCTGGTGAACCAGAATCGCAGTTTCATAATGAAGTGAAAAATTCAATAAATTCAATCGGCGTTGTAGGGATTAGCGATGTATTTGACGAGATCACTAAAACATATCAGAATAGAGTTAAAACGATTAAATACGGCAAATTTAATATTCTTTTAGAGTATGAAGAAGACCCATATTCTCAATTTCTATTCGTATTATTTGTCGATAAGAATATGAAAAGCTTACAATTATTCCTAAAAAAGGTGAAAAATCAATTTCTAATCTCTTATAAAAGCTTGCTAGCTAACTATGATATGGTCGATAGGTTTAGAGGAACGATTTTTTCCAATTTTGATTTGGTTTTACAAAAAATATTGGATTAATAATAACAATTATAATTAAAAATAAAAAGAGAAAACAAAAGTGCTTGGACAAGATTTCTACCCTATTACAGGAACGTTTAGAGAACCGTTATTAGTCTTGGAATGGATCATGGTATTTTTAATTTCAGAAGTAGCGTTCTTACTTTATATGAGGGTAAAGAATAAAGAGATGAAATTGAGCAATATCATTGAAAAAGCATATATTATATTCCTTCTCTCTTACTCATTAATGGGGATCTTTTACATTTTTGGAGATTATTATATGGAGACCCCCATTTCACGCTTAATCGTTTTTAATATCGGATATATCTTGAGAATGATAATGGGGTTAGTTTTTATATATCAGATTGAAAAATATCAGACGATTTTTAGAAAATATATGTTCTCTAAAATTTTCTTAGTATTTACCATCCTTTCTGTTGTTTTATCCTTTACTGCAATTGAGTTCACTCAATATGCTTCGCTAGTATTGTTTTGGATACCTATATTTTCCATTTTTTTAATCTATACGATAAAACTTTTAAAGAAACCTAGTGAAAAGCAGGAAATACATAATTTAAGAAAAAAAATATACTTCTCAATATTAGGGGGGTTTTTAATAGGCTTAGGTTTTGGAGTTACATCAGATCCCTCTATAATTGCGTTTGGTTTGAGTCTTCGCATAGTTGGACAAGTTTTTCAAATAATTGGTATCGTAGTTCTAGCAATCTTCTTTACTAGTTTACCATCTTTATCTGAGCAAGATTGGAAAAATAAAATCGATAAACTTTTTCTAATGAGAGCAACTGGAATTTGTGTCTACTATAAATTTTTTAGAGATCAAACTAGTAAACGCAATGAACAAAACATATCTGGGGCTATTAACACTATTAAAATGATATTGAAAGAAATTTCTGATGAGGAAGGGGAGATGGTAATAGAAAAAGAAGGAAAAGTCTTAATTACGTGCCAAGGAAAATATATTACAGGAGTCATCATAGCAGATCAAAATCTAAACTCCCTTAACTTCTTGCTAAAACGCCTTATTGAGAAAGTTGAGTTTCTATATTCTAACATCATCCGAGATTGGGACGGAGCGATGGAAATATTTCTCCCTATCGAAAAAATCACCAAAGAAATCTTCTTTTAAAGTGGCAGGTTCACTTTTTCCATCTTGAAAGAATAAGTTTCGGATTCGTAAATACATTTTGACACATTGGACAGGCATTATATCTCGCTAACCAATCGTGTACGCACGAATAATGATATTTACTACCGCAGAATGAGCAACTTATAATACGAGTGCTTCTATGCCATATAAATTCGTGACAAACAGTGCATTGAGTTTTATCTGGTGATTGTCTATCCCTGGTCCTTAATTTATGCCCACAATGACGACAATAATTAGTTTTAAAATTAGATGACTTTACTAATTTAGAACCACAGTTAGGACAATAGTTATAGACCCTTTCTAGCATTACATTTTTCACTCTTTTTTCTTGTTTACAAAAGAAATTTTAATTAAACATAGTTTTTATCAGTTTTAAAACTAACATAGACCGATTTTTAAAGATGAAATTGAATATTAGGAAAATATTTGAGCAAATTACTATTATTTTTGATATCTTAGAAAAATTATTCGAGAAAAGTTTCTTCTTAACAAAAAATGCTAGCTACTGGAGAACAAACATCGCCGTCATATCGATCTTGGCCGATATTTTGGGTAGCTTTCATTAGACTGTTTTATGTGTCGATTTTTGAAAGGGCGCTTTTTAACTACCTTTTATGGGATGTGAAGATTAGTGAAAGCATTTTAGGATTTATATCTTCTGCTGGAGCAATCGCTTATATTTTCGCTCCTATTTTAGGCCAATTTATCACTTCAAAGATCGGAATCCGTACTGCTCTTATATCTACTAGCATAATTACACCCCTTTTAACAGGACTTCAAATTCTTTACTCTGAACCGTGGTTCTTAATAATATGTAGAGTATCATTAGGGCTTGTAATGGGGCTCTATTGGCCAAACTGCATGAATATGCTAAGTAGATGGCAAAAGATAAGTACTCGCGAAAAAGCTAAAAGAAATTTTAGAAATTTTAATTTTTCTTGGAATTTCGGCTTTATTTTTGGGCTCATTTTTGGATATATATGGGCTTTTTTTATAAGTGATTACATCTCATTAATAATCTCATGGTGTCTATCATTCATGCTAATCCCAATTAGTTTTTTCATAAATAAAGACTCAGTAATCCAGATATCAAAAGAAGAATTAGAAATTCATTTAGAAAATCCCATAATTGAAGAAGATTTTAAGATGATCGCTAAAATAAATGGAAAACCCACCATGATGAGCTTTCCTATTGTGTTCTCGTGGATTGGGATAATTTTCCTAGCGACTTCGAAGAGTATTTTTCAATTCTCTTATCCATTTTTTCTTGTAGCGAATTCATTAGATTCGCATTCTACATATCTTGTTCAGGGAGGATTACAATTAGCCCAACTGTCTGGCTTAACTTTAATTAATGTTATGAATGTTTATAAGCGAAAAATCTCCATGTTTACTGGTGTTATAGCTCTCGTCGTTATAGCAACTACAATTTATTTTTTTGATACAATTTGGTATATAGCAATCATTTTTTCTTTGTCAGGTTTTTTCTTAGGGTTAATCCATGGAACATCTATGAAAATTATGCTTGATTATGGCGCAACTAAAAATACCGGTAGGTACTCGACGATAAACGAGATTGTTATAGGAATCGGTTTTGGAGTAACCCCAATCGTAGCGGGTTTTGTTGTAGAAGTAAACTTATATGTTATCTTTATTTACATAATAGCTTCTGGGATTGTTTTTCTAATAATACTAATTTATCTCTCACGAAATATCAAAAGATCGAAAGAAATCATTATTAAGGCTTAGAGTTTTTGTTTTTTTCTTATCTTTATCAATTAATCTTTTATTCAAGTTGTCTTAAATATTAATTAAATGAATAATATTTTTAGAAAAAGGTTTTTATGACACTATTTGATGATCTGAATAAACACCAATTAAAGGAACTTCTTGTAAAGTGTTGGATGACGCACGATGGCTCGTGGTTTTATATTTGTGTCAGGGAGTTTGGTATTGAAACTGCGAATAGATTAAATAAAGCCGCAATTAAAACACTTGCGCCAATTGAAATGCAAAGAATTCGGAATGCGCTAGGATTGAACGATGTTAAAATAGAATCGTTTGAACAGCTAAAAGATGTTATTGACAACGGTTTTTCCATCTTAAAAGGGGATTTTATGAAATTCAATTACACTTTTCCAAAACAGAATGTCTTGCATTGGGAAATGGACAAATGTTTCGCCTACGAAGGAATGAAACGGATCGGAGTGAAAGAAAAATACGAGTGTGGACTTATTTATCGCTTATGTTGTTGGTTAGATGCTATTGGTGTCAAATATAAACTTGAACCAAAAATTAATGAGTGTCTGTTGCATACTCAAGATAAATGTGCTGGAGACCTAATATTTAATTTTTCTGATTGATTAAATCCTTCACGTTAATCTCAGGGTGGTGATATCTTTGCGTCTTTATTGTTTTTTTCCCAAATTGAATACACTTCTCAGGACAAAAGTTAATACAAGCTAAACATTGCTGGCATTTATGGTGCCATTGAGGTATACCATCTTCAAGTTTGATATTATTTACCGGGCATACTTTTACACATATTCCGCAACTAGTACAAGTATCTTCCACATAGAATGATTTATCATATGCATAAACATTATCGCGAAAATCTTTATTGAACTTTTCGCTCTTAATTCTGTGTTTCTCGAAAATCTCTTTTCCTAGATTACTTTCATTTTTTTCAACAATTTTATGGATAATTTCTATTTTTTTAATCGCCTCTTCAAAATAATCTTTCTGGCGTGCTTCTGAATGAACATCATAGCCAATAATATAGTTATTAGGCATTAGAATATAAAATCCAGCACTTAATGTTTTTGATTTAGCGTCTAAAATCGATTGTATTTGCTGTAAGGGTGTAGTGTTAATATCTCCTGCATAAGTTACGACAGCAAAGAAGTAATTGGATTTAGAAAGCTCTATCTTTTGCAGGAAATCGTAAACTATTTTAGGTAAACCAGCATAATATAAAGGAAAAACAAATCCCACTTTTTCGGTCGATGAAGCAAGGTAATCCTCCTCCCAAATTTTAGCAATAGCAATAAGGTCACAATCATCTAACTTTTCTGAAAGACTCTTGGCAATTTTCAACGAATTACCTGTTCCAGTAAAATAGTAAATTGTTGTTTTCATGGCTCTACTTTGGTTTTTTTATTTATTAATTTTGATAAAAATCTTTTTGATTAAGGAACTATGACCTTAAACTTTATCCCTTAAAATTAGTATTTTCTTAAGCTTTAAAATTATAAAGTAAATCTATTTAATATATTTATAATAATTCCAACCTAAATGCAAATTAGTGATTTAATCGTTATTCACAACACTGAGAATTGATGAATGTGGAAGTATTACTAGGATTTATAATGATATTGGTTATTGGTAGCTTAAGCTTAATAGGATTATTTATGATTTCCATTAGAGAAACAACTTTAGATAAGATATTATTTATTTTAGTAGCATTTGCAACTGGTACCATTCTTGCATCGGCATTATTTGACTTAATTCCAGAGTCTCTTCACCATCTTGAGGAATTAAACGCAGATGGAGCTGCAATAGCTGAAAGCGCTTTATTTATCCTAGTCATTTTTGGTTATGTGATGTTTTTTATTATTGAACGATTCATTTATTGGTTTCATGGACACGCTCATGAAAAAGAGGATCAGTTAGTTTGTTATGCTGGTATAGATGAAGGAGGAGGAATGGCGATCAAAAGAAGTAATTCTATCAAAAGTTTTGCGTTTCTTAATTTAATTGGCGACGGGCTCCACAATTTTTTGGATGGAATAATTATAATGGTTGCATTTCTGAGTGGAATTAGAAATGGAGTAATCGTAACACTAGCTGTTGCATTTCACGAATTTCCTCAAGAAATTGGGGACTTTGGTATTTTAATATATGGTGGTTTTTCTAAAAAGAAAGCTCTTTTCTTTAATTTTTTAAGTGGAATGGTTGCTTTAATTGGGGGCCTGTTTGCGCTTGTATTGTCGGATGTATCAGAGATATTTAACTTCTTTTTTTTAGCGTTCTCAGGTGGAGGATTCCTCTATCTAGCCAGTACTGAACTTATGCCCGAATTATTAAAACAGAAAGATTTAAAAAAATCAATAATTCAAGCGTTAATTTTTGTAAGTGGATTAATCTTAATAATATCTCTAGTATTGCTATTGCCTCATGAATAATTAAACAATAATAAAAAAAAAAA
>JAHQWP010000140.1 GCA_029856235.1 Promethearchaeia archaeon | reverse complement strand
CTTAAATACATACTTGTCTCTTAACTTCATACATAGGATATTAGAACTCCATCCAACTATGATAACAATAAGAAAGTAGAATACCACATTATTAGTCCCTATGAGTATCAAGAAGAGAAAAACATAAGAGAGTTGAATCGAACCAATTAGAGTTTTGAAGAAATTATACCCTATAAAATATCTAAACGACACCGATTTCAAAGTCTGCTTGATAGCAGTCCAAAGTGGAGGGCTCCTATCGTGTTGATGTTCTGGTCTCTCTTTAGATAATTTTCCTACAAGAAAATAACACACGTAGCTAATAATCGCGACGACTATATTATACATTTGAAAAAATTGCAAATTATCGACCATCGTAGGTACTGTTATCACAAGAAAACTTGCGAATAGAGCTAATATACTCCCAAGGAAATTAATTCTAGTGCGTTCACCTAAATCTGATGTCATATCCGGGAGAAGTGCCATCCATGCCATAGTTACGATGTTGGATAATGTATCAAAAACGCTGATTGTTATCACAAAGTGGAGAAACATAACAAATTGTCCTAACTCCGAAGTGTTGTCTTGGTTCCATGGAAACCACATAAGAGCAAATACTATTACTAAAAAGGGACTGAAATATTTAATATAAAAAATCCGACGACTACCTCGTTTCTCTACATTTGTGTTGTCCTGCTTCTGTCCTATAATTGGATCGTTAGTCATATTGATAAACATAAAGATAACCAATCCAATTATTGTCCATAAAGTACTAAGCCCTAAAGAGTCGTAAAAGAATTTTAAGTAAGCCAAGCGAAAAACTCCAAGAATGATGGTTAAAGGAACCATACCCATTATATAACCCGAAACTTGCTTTCGTGGTAATTTAGTATCTGACATTTTTGTTTATATCAATTTTTTTTAATATTTTAATAATGTAATCTTGATGTAAGACTATAAAAAGATTTATTTTAACTTCTATTTTTTATCTATCAACATTATTTATTTGAATTGAAAAGTGTAAAGTGAGTTTACGATTAGCCCAAAATTAAACTTTCTCTTTATTATAACCGATCAACAACGGTTTGACCATTTGAGCTGTTATAATAACGATATGGTCTTAAAAACTCCCAATATCGATCGTATTGCTAACGAGGGAATAAAGTTCACGAATTTTTATTGTAATAATCCTATCTGTATGCCTAATCGAAGTACCATTTACACTGGACAATATCCGTCAGTTCATGGAGTGACAACAAATGGACGAAATTTACCACAAGGTACAAATACGTTTGTTGATCTATTACTTAATTCAGGAAATTATCATACGGCTAGTTTTGGAAAAATTCATCTAAATTATTTTGGAGCAAACTCTGGTCGTTTTCAAAATCCCACAAAAAGTCAAGAATTTGCTCATCCTGGACAATACGATGATTTAACCAAATATTCTCCCTACTTTGGATTAGATGAAGTAAAGCTTATTTCGGGGCATGGTACTCTATGTGGTCACCCTGATTACATAAATTGGGTAAAAAAAAAGATTGAGAGAGACCCTTCCCTAGGAAAATCACTAAGGATAAAGTTAAGCAATCCAGATGGTTTGATCCAAGCAAAACTTAATATAAGTCTTAATACAGCAGACCCTCTGCTAAAAATTCAAGTTATAAAACATAAAGTTCCTGAAGAGCTTTATTCCACCACATTTGTCAAAGACAACGCAATTGAATTCTTGGAACGATTTTCGAAGGGGGCTTATCCTAAAGATAATTTTTTCGCTTTCTGCTCTTTTCCAGACCCACACCACCCCTATTCACCACCAGGGAAATATTTTAATATGTATAAACCCGAAGATGTGAAACTACCCAAAACATTTAATGACGATCATGAAAATAGTACGGAATTCAATAGAAAACATTACAATACTCTTATTTCAAGTGAAGGAACCGCAAAAGGCATCTTTCCTATCCCTAAAGATATAACGGAAGAACAGGCAAAAGCTGTAATTGCTGCAAGCTATGGAATAGAAAAAATGATTGACGACGCTGTAGGAGAGGTTTTAGATGCTTTAGATAAATTTGGTTTATCTGAGAATACGGTGATAATTTACACCACGGATCACGGCGAACTCGGTGGTGACCACAGATTCTTCTTTAAAGGCCCGTTTTTATATCAAGGATTGATAAAAATACCTTTTATAATTAAAGTTCCAAACGGTTTAAGAAATGTGAATTGCGATTCTTTAGTGAGTTCTATTGATATTCCTGAAACAATCTTAGAATTGGCAGGAATGCCTATCCCAGACTTTATGCAGGGAAAAAGTTTAATTCCAATATTGGAAAATCCAGAAATAAAAGTAAAAGACGATATTCTTATCGAAATGGATGATGACCACAATAACGAAAGAACAAGAAGTTTAATTACTGAAAATTGGAGAATTACAATTTTTAGTGATCATGGAGAATTATATAATTTAAAAGATGATCCAGACGAACTTAATAATTTATGGCAAGAAAAATCTCTCAATGAGATTAAAATTGAACTACTTATGAAATTATTAAAAAAAGCAACCCACGTAAGCAAGTCTGTTTTGAGAGACTGTGGATTTTAATAAACTGTTAAAAATTTACAAAAAATAAAAAAATGAGTTCTAATAAAATGAGTAAAAAAGAATTTGGTTCCGGTTATTTTGGAGAATGGATTGAGGATGAGTTGGGATTGCCAGCCTATCTTTATACGTGCGATCAGATCAACGATCCCAAAGCAATAACTCCTATGAATGAAAAGTGGAGATCAAATAGAGAACACCTCCATCAAGTTGGAAACGATAGATTAGTAGCTGTAGCATCGAACTACGGACATATCCAAGTGCGACAGGACGAAGGTAGCCCTAAATATTTAAATGAATTTAATCCTGAACGTGGACAATTTGCTGGTGGGTTTGGATATCTAACAGATGGGAATAATATCTTAAGTACGTATTATCCTGGTAATGCAGACTCCTTTGAAAGAACCTTTGGGATTGGATATATCCGAAAAAAGGTGAACGGGCATGGCTATAGTATTGATCATAATATTTTTGCGCCGTTTGGGGACGATCCGGTTTTGATCTCTCAAGTTAAAATCACGAATAATCGAGATGTTCCAGTTGATTTACGATGGATAGAGTATTGGGGGTGTCATATGTATCAATTTTCGGCTTCTTCATTTGCTGCTGTTTTGGCTGGCAAACCGGGAAAACATCCGAGAGATATTCGCCACGAATTCAGCGATAAATTCAAACATATGTTTGAAGCGATCCCTAATGGTTTAGGGATACTAGAAAGTAAATTCTTGAAAGACTTAAATAAAACCATAGATCCTGCTAACCTTAAACCTACGTTTGTAGATAATTTCCCCCCGAAAACTTTCTTAGTTTCTCTCGATGCAAAAGCTAACGCTTTTAGCACAAATGGTAAAGAATTTTTCGGTCAAGGTCATACCGAATTACCAGATGGGTTGAATAAAGCCTTAAAAAACGATATAGATTCGAATGGCGTTGAAGCGGCTATGTTTTTAGAGAGAAATGTTAAATTATCCCCTGGGGAAAGTCGCACTATTTCATTTTTATACGGTTATGTTCCCGAAGGATTTGAAATAGAACTTTTAATTCACAAATACAAACGAATTTATCCAGATTTATTTGAAGAATCGTGTCGACAATGGAAAAGTAATAGGATGGAATTAAAGATTCAAAACGAACCTTGGGTCAATCGCGAATTATTTTGGCATTATTATTATTTACGAGGAGCAATGACTTACGATAATTATTTCAAAGAACACATCCTATCTCAAGGACATGTTTATCAATATATAGTTGGATTTCAAGGAGCTGCGAGAGATCCACTACAACATGCGTTGCCTTTTATCTACAGCGACCCATATATCGTTAAGGACATAATAAGATATACCCTAAAAACAGTTAAAAAAAATGGAGAAATACCATGGGGGATTACGGGAAGCGGACAGATATTACCCGTTCCGATCAAGCCTAGCGATCAAGGGTTGTGGTTATTATGGTTAATAAGCGAATATATTCTCGGTACGAGGGACGTCGAGATATTAGATGAGGAACTTGCCAGATATCCTTGCTACGGATCGAGAGCAGAAGTCGTTTCAGTAAGAGAAATTATTAACCGCTGTTATAAACACATAACTAAAAAAATAGGCGTAGGAATACACGGGCTTCAGAGGTTATCTAACGGTGATTGGAACGATAACGTTATCTTTGGACATATCTCTGCAGAAAATCACGAAGAGATTAAAAAAGTTGCTGAAAGTGTTTTAAATGCATCAATGACTATTTTTGTCCTTGAAGTTTATTCAAAGATGTTAGAATACATAAATGAAAAAGGGATGGCTGAAGATGTTCTTAAATACGCTAATTCTCAACGCGAAGCGGTTCAAACTCAATGGAATGGAAATTGGGTTAAGAGGGCTTGGTTAACCGAAGAACTAGGATGGATTGGCGACAACCAAATGTGGTTAGAGCCGCAACCTTGGGCAATAATTGGAAACGCTTTGACGCGAGATCAAAAAATAACTTTAGTTAAAAACATAGATGATCTAGTTCGAAAGCCCTCCAAAATTGGCGCGTTAATTCTTGATAAAGCAATAGATGTAAATTATCCAATCGGACAAGGTACAAACGGAGGGATATGGCCATCCATTAACGGTACGTTAATATGGGCGTTGTCATTAGTAGACAGCGAAATGGGCTGGGACGAGTGGAAAAAAAATTCACTCTCCTATCACGCTGAAAATTATCCAGATGTTTGGTACGGAACGTGGAGCGGACCAGACGTTTATAACTCAAGTTTATCAAAATATCCAGGTCAAACTGCTTTCGCGGAACCTGTTCTCACTAAAAAAGTTGTACCCGCTGATGATGATGTTGTTCTAGGACACGAAACGATAAATTGGACCGATTTTCCAGTTTTTAATTTACATCCTCACGCATGGCCGTTATACGATGTAACCCGATTAATAGGGATAAATTTTACTCCTGAAGGTGTGGAGTTAAGACCTACTCTCCAGCAAGACGTTTATAAGTTTAAATCTTCTTTAATTGGATTAGAAAAAACGGTAAGTGGATATTCAGGATGGTATAATCCTAAAAAAGAAGGTACGTGGAAATTATCAATAGAACTAACTAATCAAGAACTTGAGAAAATTAGTTCTATAAGTACAAATGGAAACAAAAATGAGTTCGCTATTATGGGAAATCGCGTTATATTAACTGGAGAGAGTAAGCTTAATAAACCCCTATCTTGGCAAATAATAATTAATAAATTTTAAATTTCTTTTTTAGTTCGGATCTAAGGGTGGTAAAGGAGGAACCTCAAAATCATCCCAACTTTCTACAGTTGGATAATCCCACCAATGATCGGGAATTTTCGAATAATCACCATATTTTTTAAGTCCTTTTGTAAATGCTCTAACATTCTTCAGTGGTGCTTTAATTACTTTTGGTTCCTCGTAAAAATAGGCACCATATCCCCCATTCCTCGTCCCTAAATTGCGTACCATATGCCAAACTTCTCGCTCTACTTCTTCCGGAGTTCCCTTCCCGTAAATAGATTGAATATTCACACAACCCCAAAACATTATTTTTCCTCTATATTGTTTCAAGTCGCAATATCCACTCATCCTTGGGCTATCAAATTCTATAGCATCTAAACCACATTCAATTAGTACTGGTAGAAGTTTATCTACTTTGCCGCAGCAATGAAGATGGGTTTCACTTCCAAATTCGTGAGCAATGTCAAAAATTTTCTTATAATATGGTAAGTAAAATTTTTTAAAAAGACGAGGACTGAAGAAAGGACCATTTTGCTCTCCTAAATCGTCAGCAAACATAATCCCATCGGGATTTAATCCAAGTTTAAAAGATGTTTTTATAGTTTCTACGAAAAAATCAGTTACATGTTCTATTAGGCGTATTAACTCTTCTGGATGCTTAGAATGATCAATTAGGTAATTGGAAAAACCTCTCATTTCAGAAACTACATGACAAGGTCCTTGTGATCCAATTGCCAACATTTTGTAGAAATCATCACTGAATGATTCTTTAAATTGAAACGCAGATTCGTAGCGACTCTTATCTTTAGGATTTAAAGTGTACTGCTCAATATAGTCGTCAATATTTTTTAAATCTGGTAAAGAAGGTCTCCCGGGATGTCCCATATTCCTATCACTTCCTTTCATATTCCAGATACATCCCCATTCATCAACTTCTTCATGTGGAATCTTTTTCCAATTCCCGTCTTTATATTCGGGTCGATCTTTAACCCAATCGGGTTCATTCCAATTATTAGGGCTCATACCATGTGGAAACAATCCGATTTCGTTGTCTACATGACCCGGATTCCAATGTTTTGAGTAAGTTAAAGGTAAAGGAACAACATCCCCTTTTATTATGTTAAAAATTGGCACTTTATCTGGGCGATTAAAGTGTATTGCTGCTTTAACACGTTCTTTAGAATTCATAATCTAATTTTTCTCATTGAATTAGTTAGAAAAGAAATTAAATTTCTTTTATTTTAGAAATATTCGATAATTAAAATAGATCAGTGTTGAAATGTAGGAAAAGAAGTGTTTTATTTACGAAAAATTAGATGTTTTTCACAAATTAGTATCTTCGGTTTCCCCCGGTTCTTCTTTAAAATCGTAAGGGGCATTTTTGTCGAAAATTTTCGATTTGACACATTCTTCGCAATATGTTAACCAAACATCTTTTTCGGAGTTTTTACCATCCATGTTAGCTCAACAAGTTAAGTATTAAAACTCATGATAACAATGTTATTAATTCGTTTTAAACTTTTTTAAATTCTGTCTTTTTTTACTCTAGAGTAGAACATTTTCACAAATATAAGTATACAAAATATTATTCTTACAGAGAGAGGGTGGGGTGATTGGAACTAAAACTTTTTTCTTATGTAGAAAAGTCCTTGTTTTTTATCTCAATTAAGAGGTCTTAAATTAGTTTAAGAAATTTTAATTCTTATCAATAATTTGAATGATTTAAAGATAAATTGCATCAAAATGATGAAATTAAATGACTAAGGAAAAATACGATGTATTGGTTGTAGGTGCTGGTACAGCTGGTACTTATTTGAGTTGGCTCATAGCTAAGAAAGGATATTCCGTTATTACTATTGAAAAAGATGAGCGAGAGAATGTAGGAAAAAGGTTGGATGTTATTCACTTCGAAACAGATAGAATTGAAAAAGCGGGTATTCCTCCCTTTAAGGTCGGAGATCCAGATTGTATTGAAATCCGGGATACTTCCATTGTAGGAACTCCTGATTTAACAACGGAAATTAAAATTAGAGCACTTCAAACAATCGTACGACTCACTCCCTTTTTAAATAGGATGTATAAGGTGTTAGAAACTGATGGTGCAAAGTTAGAATTTTCCTGTTTGTTCAAGAAATTATTATTTCAAGAAGGAAAAATAATTGGAGTAGTAGCGGAGAAAGATGGTATCGAAAGAGAATATTTTGCACGAGTAGTTGTAGATGCTTCAGGCAAAATCGCTGCCTTAAGAACCGCTCTGCCAGAAGACTACGGTATAGAAACTTTTAAGTTAGGCCTTCACGATGTAATGTATGTTCTCTTGCAATACATCAAATGGACGGATCCACAGTCTTCACATCCAGCTAACGACACAGGCTATAATTGGTGGTTGTTATGGTTTGGGCCTTCATACCATAAAGATGACGCAATTTTAGGAGTTGGATCCCCGGGGTCCTACGAATACGCTAGATTAGCCCGCGAGGATTTTCTTAATAGAGCTGACCTCCCCCCTTACGAGATTATCAAAGAAGAACAAGGAATGACCCCCTATAGAAGACCTCCTTTTTCTTTAGTTGGTGATGCGTTTCTATGCATTGGAGACGCTGCTGCAATTACCTATCCCTTTTCTGGACATGGCGTAACTGCAACTTGGATGTTGTGTATGATTGCTGCTGATGTGATTGGAAGAGAGCTCAAAAACGATGGTTATATCACTAGAGAAAGGTTATGGGATATAAATGCCAGATATTTTAGGGACCAAGGAGCAAAGTTTGCCAGTCTTTATATGCAACTTTCTGGAGTGCTTAATTTTAAAGAAAAAGAATGGAATTATTTCTTGAAGAAAGGATTAATTTATCAAACTGGAGAGGACGAAGATATTCCCGAACCTAACAAGGAATACGAGGAAGAAATGAGTCTTAGGGAACTTTTGAAATTCTTAGGAAAACTCATATGGGGGATATTGAAAGGAAAATTAACAATAGGTCATGTTTCTCGGTTAATTAGTGTTAATGGACTCGCTGGGAAAATTAAAAAACATTACGAGAAATTCCCAGAAAATTTAGATGACTTTGATCAGTGGGTCGAAAAATCTAAGGAAATGTGGAAAAAGAAAAAAGTTGCCGTCAAACATTTATCTAATGTTTCAATAGAAATAAAATAGGACTTCAATTATAAGATTTAAAATACTTCCAGAAGATATATAATAACGATCGAAAACCGAGGCCAATTTATTGAGGAAATTAAATACAAGGAAATTGCAAATGTAATTCTCAAAAGTATAATCTAATATTAAAAAAAAAAAGAAAGAAAAAGTAAAAAACGAAAAAATAAAATTTAGCTAATTTCTGATCCACACAGAGCACAGAATTGTCCTAATCCAGATAATTTGGCTCCGCAATATGGGCAAAAATTGATTTTCGATCCAACATTGTTTACTGGTTGGGGTTTAGGTAATTCAATTTGCTGTTCTGAAGATTCTGGAGCGTCATAGCCTGACTCTAATTTATTTAGTGTTGCTAACATAAAATAGCCCTTGACTTGATAGATAAATCCGATAATTGCGGGGACGATTAAAAATCCTAAGGAGTTTAATAAAGTACCGGTTCTTAATTTATCGCATCCCTTAATTGCCTCGTTAGAGATATTGGGTGGAAACATCTTACTACTATTTTCAAAAAATAATTTTAAGCTTTTCCATGATTTCATTTCGTCAGCTAAACCTGAATATACGAATACTAGACCCGTTATCATAAGAATAATAGATAACGAGAGTGAAATATAGATAGGGATTGAGGTTGGGATGTAGAAAAATAACACTAGGCTAGCAACTCCAGTAACCAGTACGACCATACCGCATATTTTTGATATGAACCCTCTGATGTATTTTGACCGAAATTCATGTAAGGAAGAATTATTTAAAGTGTAGTTAGCTCTTTTAATAAATTTCATAGCAATTAAAACAAGAATTATTGCTATAAAACCGGTTATCACTGTAGCTATACTTAAAATCATTAAAATTGCACTGATATGTATAAATTTCCCAAAATCTCGGAATTCTTTTTTAACGCCTATATTTGACATTTTCAATTTCCGATTTTAATATTTAGCTATTTAATATCATTATTTCAAAGACAATTTATATCATTATGGGAGTCCATTTATTGACTGTATTGTAAATGTTTATGCAAGTCCATTAGAAACTAAAATATTTGTATTGAGATGATATAATAAGTAGTATATCCAGATTCGGTCGTAAAAAATCTCGAAATTGTATTTGATATGGTCAAGATTAAAGCACCCAAAATTCACTCAAGAAGAGATCAACTTAATCTTAAATGAAAACCCAAAGAAAATCTTTGGATTATAACTTTTTTTTTTTAATTTTAAAAATTCAAGAAAAGGATATTTTAAACCCATTTAATCTTATTTCTTAAGTGTAAAAATAATTTTCATAACTAAACCTTATAATTATACCAGCTAATTCGAATTTAAACTGAATCTTTCTAGTTCAAAAAAAGGGAGGGGTAACTAAAAGTAAATCAATTAATGTTATAATGTAATATAATCTTAAAAAAGAAATAAAAAGTAAAAAATTAAAAAAAAAGTAAATTTTAGTTAATTTCTGAACCACATAGAGCACAAAATTTTCCTAATCCAGATGATTTAGCTCCGCAATTTGGACAAAAATTGGTTTTTGTTTCAAAATCGTTTACTGGTTGAGGTTTTAGTTGAAATTTAGGGGGAGGTAAGTCCGTTTCCACTTCTGAGGGCTTTGGAGCGTCGTCTAATGATAGCTTGTTTAGTGTTGCTAACATAAAATACCCTTTGACTTGAAATATAAATCCGATAATTGCCGGGACGATTAAAAACCCTAAGGAGCTCAACAAAGTACCGGTTTTTAGCTTATCACACCCCTTAATAGCCTCGTTAGTAATATAAGTTGGAAAGATATTACTATCATTCTCAAAAAATATTTTCAAATTGTTCCACGCTTTCATTTCAGCTGCCACACCTGCATAAATGAATACTATACCCGAAACCATAAGAATAACAGAGAGCGAGATCGAGATATAGATAGGATATGAGGTTGGGATCATGAAGAAAATCACAAGATTAGCAACTCCAGTAATCATTATGATCGTACCAGCTATTCTGGATACAAAACCCCTGAAATATTTTGAGCGAAATTCATGTAGCGATGAATTATTTAAGGTGAAATTGGCCCTTTTAAGGTATTTCATAGCAATAAAAACTAAAATTAATGCTATAAAACCAGTTATCCCTGCGGCTAAGCTTACAATCGTTAAAATTGCAGCTACCTGTATATATTTCCCAAATTCACGGAATTCTTTTATAACGCCTATATTTGACATTTTCACTTTCGAATTTTATTATTTAATTGTTTAATATAACTATTTCAAAGATGATTGATTAAATAATGGGAGTCCATTAATTACGAATTTCTTCAGAAGTCCAATAGAAACGTAAATATAAGTATTAAGATCAAATTAAAAGTAGAGTATTCAAATTAGCATGAAAAAATCTATTTCTAATCGATTTTAACATCAGTCAAAAATTACTTTCCACCAATGTGGAGCTTGCACTGATTTTAATTGACCACGTTCTAATAGTAAAAAATGATCGTCTTTAAATGTAAAAGCAAAACCTCCAAGAAATCTAACCCATTGAGTGTCTGGTGGGAGACCAAACCATCCAAATCTTAAACTCATTAAGTGCCAATCGTGAGTAACGTAAATATTAATCCCGTTTTCCGGAGCATCTTTAAGTTGTTTCGAAATGAGTTGGGCTGCGTTTTGGCAGTAGTTAGCGAAAGGTTCCCAATCATTAGAGGAAAAGAAGCCTACAGCCCAATGATATATCATATCTATAACATGATAATTTTTAAGGTTGGCGAAAAAGGCTCGATTAGTGATTCCTAATTGCCATAAAGGATCAAATTTACCTACCAGTTCACTCCCTCCTCCGATCCTCTCAAATCCAGCATGTATATCTTCAGCAGTTTCTTGGCATCGCCATATAATGCTATGAAATAATCTAATGCGTCTGTTTTTAGGTAAACTTTCCCCAAATTTTTTCGCTATTGCATGACCTTGGGGTGTTAATCTTAATTTATTAACATTCTCTAAAGGTTCGGGTTCATTTCTATGAGAATGCCTTAAAACCAAGATTATTTTTGAATCGGATGGAAATTCAATTAGCTTCGTAATCAGATCACGAGCTTGGCTTGCCCAATCTGCTTGTTCCCAGATTTCTTCTCTGTTCATCTTAAAGATAATCCAATTTAATTTTAAAAATTTTCTGTTTTTTAGTTTTGATGCTAATATTTGTAGAAGTCCAATAGAAACTTAAATATAAGTATTAAGATCATATATTAAGTAGTATATCCAGAATTGATCGTAAAAAAAACAGGTAAACATATCTGGTATAACCTTCATGGGACCGAAGCCTAATATATTGGAAAATTATTCATTTTTTGTAATACCTAGTTGGGGACATCTACTCGGTTATCCTACATTGGGTAAGTATTCTAACCATAATGTATCGAAAATATCCCAAGACTTTGTTATTTTCTTCGGTGGTGCTGATTGTTCTGTTCAGACAGAAAAGGGGACTCTTTATTATCTGTTTGGGATAGGGTACTATTACACTAAATTTGAGCTCCAAAGCGGGAGATACATCACTGATAACCGACAATTAACTGGTTTAATACTTTCCGATTTCGTTTATGATTACCTTGCGACCTCTAAAAATGTAACTTTAGAAAACGATCGAGATGTAATTGTTAGTGAAAATCTCTTTAAATTACCTATAGATTTATCGTATAAATCTGAAAACAAGCGTACATTTATCCAAGGAACACTTATGAGAAATCTATTTATCCCTTATAAGGATATTATCTTGGAATTAATGGAAACACTGAAGAATCCACAATCCTTTCAAGCAAATAAAACAGGGCCAATCCTGTTGAGCACACAATGGGATAACTATAATCAAATTTTACTTTCTTCAGAAACGGATTATGAAATGAAAGCTAATTATTTAAATCCGACCGCAGGATTAAATGAAATTACCTTTGGGTCTAAAAAACAATTAGAACAATATTTTTCATACCAGAATTTACAGAATATTGAAGAGTTAATCTTAAAACTCAGAAGGGTTTATTCTTCGATAGACTACGATCCAATGTACTTGTTCTCAATATTAGTAAACGCTACATTAAAGCTAAGATCCGAATTAGGTTCTTCCAAAGTTCAGAATTTTAAAAGATCCGACGAAAAATTGCCTAAGGAGTCAATTTTTCTCTCAGCTGAATCCAGAATGAACTCTTTCGTTGATTGGCCTGATATATTTAGAAGAAGGACAAAAGCTGAATTGGAAAAATCCGCTATTCAAGTAAAAACTAAAATATACAAACCAGAAGAAACTGAAAAAGAAAATATTCGATATAAGAAATTTGGGGAAGAACAAGAAGATTTCAAGATTAGAACCATGAAACGACCAATGGTCGATGTAAAACCACTCCCAATCATTCCAACCAGTAATTCTATAGATATCTTACTTAAGATTAAAGAAATCGTAAATAATAATCTTGAGATTAGGTCAATAGGAAGAGCACTTGAAATTGGCCGAGATTATATTAAAAGCATGATTTTACATTCAAATGTTTTATGGGAAATGAGTAGAAACATCAATCTCTTTCAACATGTAGAACCAAATGTAGGACTAAGCTCAAAAGAGAAATTCGAGTTGATAGATCAAATAGATAAATGGATTAATATAATGAATAAAAAACAACCGTCTTAAAATGGTGAATTATCATAGTCAATTATAAATCAATAGTAAAACACTTACAAAAACATTATTCAGATGCAACCGAAGTAGTTGTGATTAATGACAAAGCAAAAGTTCTTCACTCCACTAGCAACTGGAATGTATCGAAAGATGTTAAAGGAGTCTTTGCTAGTTGGAGTAGCGGTAACGCCCAATTTGTGAATATGGATGGAAAAAGATATTCAGTTCTTCAAATGGAACCTGAAAGATTTATTGCCACTAATAGACAGAAAAAGGGACATTTAGTCGGTTCGTCCATTCCTGGAACTCATATGTATCTTATAGCTCACATCAGAGCAAAAGCGAAAGGCTGGGAGCATATGGCATATCCCGCTATAGCTAGGGCAGCAGCAATGATGATAAAAGGAACTAAATCTCAATTTATCGAGACTGAAGTGGACGCTTCTGTGGATAGTGAATTGGCTGAAGTTAAGAATAGATTAGGACCATCATCAGTTGATCCATATCTCAAAGCAGAGATAGAAGGTTTTTTGGAATGGATTAAGAATCCCCAAGGTTTAACTTCCTATCTCCTTCATTCATTACAAGAAAACGATCCTTACAGAATCTCTAAACTCGCAGAGATCTACAACGATTTCTATAGGATTTTCTACTCTTAAGTTATCGCTTTAAATAAATCGAAATGATGTCACCATCCTCAATTATGTGATCTAGGTTTTCGAATTTTTGACCGGGGTGTTTAGCAGATTTTCCCCATACTAACGAGTAGCGATAATCGCTTATAAATCGCTTGTGAATTTTGCGACAGAGGTTCTCGAGGGTATCGCCTTGGTGGAGAATTATTGGTTCATCCATATCAGCTTCTTGTCGTGGTGGTTTTAAAAACACCCGAATTAAATTCAACTCTGTGAAAATACTATGCTTAAGCGTATTGATATTTTCTTTATTTTTTGCTGAGATCATAACCCAATGTTCATGACCAATAGCTTCCGTAATCTTTTCCGGAGGAATCGGAGTTTCCATCAAATCAGATTTGTTTATGACAACAAATTCTCTTGTGTAGATTCGGTTTCCAAAGATAAAATCTATCAATTCATCTGGTGTAATGTCGGGTTCAGAGAAATAGACCCCTGCGTTCCGAACCTTAAGATCGTTCATTAGAGCTTTTATTTCATCCGCATCCATGATTTGGTGTCCCTTATAAGTAAAATGAATTCCTCCCCGCGAGCGTTCTTTAATTACAATCTTAGGGGGGCTTGTATTTAACCGTATTCCTGCGTTATTCAACTCCAATCTAATTGCTTTCAAATCAGAAAAATTAATCGTCCCATCAGATCGAAAACATATTATGATTAACACTAACTCTGCCGAACGCACTGCTGCTAACACTTCTTTTCCTCGACCTTTACCCGCAGCAGCACCCAAAATTATTCCAGGTAAATCAATGAGCTGAATCCTCGCATCTTCAATATCCATCATACCAGGTATGGCTGTAACAGTAGTAAAATCATACGCTGCAACTTTTGAGTTAGTATTACCTTCAGTCAGCAAATTTAATAAAGAGGATTTCCCAACTGAAGGAAATCCAATGAAGGCTACTTGCGCATCTCCTGTTCTTTTAATACCGAAGCCAGCGCCGCCACCTTTTTTAGAACTTGAAATGCGAATTAAATCATCGCGGAGTTTGGCGAGTTGGGCTTTAGTATAATTTATGCTTTTTTGCGTAGCTTTATTTACCTTGGTGTTCGCTAATCTTTCTTCTAATTCTTTTATTCGATCTTCGACTTTTTCGGACATCTTATACAAGTAAGAAAAATATTACAAACTCAAAAAATTTTACGAAAACTCTAGATCAAAAGTAGCACGATTAGGGAAGATAACTAAAAATAAAAACTAATTCAAGTTTGTCTTGATATTTTCTTATTTTTAGAAAGTTACTTAGGCTAAATTTTTAAATCTTAAGATATAAATATTTTAAAGAATAAAAAATATTTTTTATCAACCGCAAAGAGGGAAGTGAAATTTTTTTAATGTTAATGCTTTCAGTAGAAGGATTGCTAAACGGTTTAACAGCTGTTGGACTTTTTATATCTGGGTGGGTTTTAGGAATATTTTTTATTTACCAATCACGAAAAACTAAAGCGAAACTTCTCTTATTTCTCGGTATTGCATTTATTTTTACTGTACTTGGATATTGGGGGGTTTGTTTCGATTTCCTCTCAATTCTTTCTACAGATACTATTCCATACCCCACTTATCCAACACCACCGTTTTTCGTAAATATACGACTTTCTCTTGTATTCATGTGGATAGGTGTTACCTATTTGATGACACTTTTTATTGGTACTGAATTACTAATTCCAAAAAAAAAATACTACCTTTTAATAGTAGCGTTATTCCTCACAATCGTTTACGAGTTATTTATTTTTTTAGATCCGGAAGGTTCTATTGTGAATACATTTCCCACAATTCCTGGTGAGGACTTATGGTTAGCTAGTCTTGTTTTAGGCACACCAGTTTATTTTATAGTAATGATTCTGTCTTTAACTGCTTTGATTTTTAATGTATCAGGATTTATAATTAAGACAAAAAAATCATATGGAGTATTAAGAAAAAAATTCTTTTTATTATCAACAGGATACTTTTTATCTCATTCAATGCTACTTTTAGAAGGGTTACTATCAACAATTTCTATATTAATTTTCACGAGAGCTATTTCCGTAATTGGTTTTTGGATATTGTATTTAGGATTAAGAGAAGAACCAGAAAAACCTCAAGAATCCAATAAAAAAGAAATTAAAGTTGAAGGAGGACTTATTAGGTTAACAAAAAGACCCGACTACATTTCAGAGGAAGAAGTTACATTTCACAAAGAAAAGAAAATTTGCCTAGTGTGTAAGGGTAATGTAGGACGATATATGTTTATGTGCCCTGATTGTGACGCATTATATTGCCAAAATTGTGCTGGAGTTTTAGAAAACCTAGAAAACGCTTGCTGGGTGTGTAACGGACCAATCGATCCAAACAAACCAGTTAAATCTTTTAAAAAGGAGGAAGAGGTGGAATATAAAGTCTCAAAGGATCTTTCTAAAAAAAGAGATAAAAGTAAAAATTAATTTGTTAATAAATTTAATCTGAATGAGCAGAAATGATTAAATCTGCGAAAAGTTTCATATCGTTAAGTAATACGTTCAATTTATCTTGAGAATCTCTATCTAATTCTTGCGATTTCATCACAAATACAGAGATGATATACTTAAAGATGTGGAGCTCAATCCCCTTTCCATCTTCACTCTGTCCCATGAAGCGGCACGAATCGGACATAAAAATATTCTCCCTTACCGTATTTGCTGCGTTGATGAAATCTCTCAAATCTCCTCTCAGCGTTAAACCACTACTTACACCTTGAACGTTATGAACTAACACATTTCCAGAAACATCAGAAATTATTATTTTCGCTTTAATTTCTTCAAGTTGACTCTCAGCTTTTTCAACAGACGCCTTTAAGTCCTTATAAGAAGAAATTAACATATCCCTAAATACTTTAGCTAATTCGTCCTGTTGATAAATACTCGTCAATTTTAAATCAAAATCGTAATTTTTAAACATATCTGAAAAGATTTCTTTGGCATTCTTAACATTCGTATCTAAAAGTTCCTTTGGGTAGTCCTCAGTATCATATTTATGTAAGAACAGTAATACTCTTGGTTTCTCGTTATTTTTTCTATGAATATCTAATAAACCTTCAAAATATTCTTTTGCTTGATTATATGAATCCGGATCGTGTAAATCAACGATGCAGATTAGAATGTCAGTACCTTTAAAGATCTCGGGCTTCTCCATGTACTCTTTACGGTATTGTTCCTGTCCGCCAAAGTCAAATATTCCAACTTGAAGTCCTAAAAATGGGTGCCTTCTCGTTTCATAGAGGATGGTGGGGCTTAACTTTTTGGTATCTTCTGGTCTTTTTTCTGCAAAAGCGACGGAATACAAACTAGTTTTACCACATCCTCCAAGTCCTACAAGAGATATTTTAATAGTAATCTTCACCTTATTTTGTTATATTTTTTATATTTATCCATCTAATTAAGTTCTTTATAACATTAAAACTTATTTTTCTTCTTGAGGGGCTAATTTAAACGTTCTTGAGAAAATTTTACCGTATTTCTCCGTCGATGCTTCTACTAACACGTTAGAATACACAATTTCATTATCCACAGTTTCTAGTGGATAAGCTATATCGATTGATTCGTAGGGAAATAACTCTCTTATTGTTGTTATCCAAGGTTTCTTTTCGAACAGTTCTTCAACTATAACTATTCTTATCTTAATGTCCTCTAATATATATCCAACGGAATTGCTTAACGATATTTTTAAGATTTTTTCTACTTCGCTAATATCCTTAGAAACACTTAAAAATTTCCTGGAACCAAGAGGTTTTACAATAGCTTCTCCTTCTGGTTTTGTCTCAACTTTAGGTTCTTCAATTTCGCTAGGTTCCCTGATAATAAACACTTTACGTTTTTGAATGTTGTATTGAGACACTTTTTTAAGTTTCGCTAGAAACAATACAGCGTTTAAATTTATAGCGTTATATGGTTCAATTTGAAGATAACCCTTATCAGCTGCGTCCTCCATAATTTCTGCGCCAATTCCGGTTCTCGCAAAAGCCGTATTTTTCTTAGCGCCGCTCCCTACAGAACCTATAGAAATATCTGCGTTTTCGGCTGTTAAATCGGTACAAAAATTACAACTAGACGATTTGAATTTGTCTAATTGCTTAATAGTATAAGATTTTACTGGTTCTCCATCGTGATCGTAATAGATATGAAACTTTCCTTTATTAATATCCATTTTTACGACTTTTCTCAAATCTATGCCATCCTTTTCAAAGAAGGGATATAAAGCTTCGGGAGAAAAAGAATCCATACAAAATAAGCCAATTTTGAGAACATGGGCTCGCATAAAATATTTTAGCATACCTGCTGGAGAACTCATCATCTTATCAACAGCGTCAATATTACATGGAGTACCAACAAACGCGATCGACCTGTAATCTTGTCTTATTGCGTCCATGAGAGCTTCCACTGTTTGACAGTGGCAATAAATGGAGCCGGATGCTTTTATTGCGTCGTCTTTAGTAGTTATAATTTGTGCGACAGGATGCCATGGATTATTAGGATCTTTCATTGAAACAACTGCTGCATCTATCAAATGCTCGTCAAATAGATAGCTAAGCAAGGAAGTTACCGTTCCTCCATCTTGGGCACCGATAACCTCTGGAATATTAGTATTAGATACATATCCGGTTTTAAATTCACCCATCAATTGAATAGGATCGGTAATAGTTCGGGGACATTGATTGTAGCAGATTCCACATCCGGTACATTTTCCGATTAATTTTGGTTGCCCCACTAAATGATCCCATTCTAGTACTGGACATACTGCGGCACAAGTACCACACTCCGTGCAAATACCCGCCCGGATAATCTCCTTCATTAACATTCCAAAGGAGTCCTTTTTCCCCTCGAGTTTCTTTTGAATATAATCAAAAGAATAATTGTATTGAGTGGATTCCGACTCATCTTCAGTTGGATTTTCAGTCATTTGTAGTAAATCACTAAAATGTTTATATTAGCCTAATATAATAATTTGAAAATTATGTAAGGATATTGATTACCTATATTAAAATTTACTCAAAAAGTGACAAAACCGTGTGATCACGACTTTTTAGTCACAAAAAAATAGGAAAATCTTCCTTTTTTCGTATTTCTACATTCAAGTCAAAAGCAAGCTTAATCAGTATTATCAAGGCCTAGCCTTTCCTCAATCTTCTCTTCGATCTTTTTAATTGCATTACTTGCGTGTATCCTTATAATTCTCGGGAAATCGTTTACTCTTGAAAGCAAGGCAATTAGAGCAGATTTCTCCCCGTAATTTTCCAAAAATTTAATCAAACTTACCTTAACTTTCGTGTTTTCGGCTTCGCTTCTCTTTAAGTAATCAATTAATGTTCCGATATGCTTATTTAATGTGCGTTCTAAATCCCCATTCTCAGCTTTAACTCGATACCAATTTCTTTGAAAGATGTTATATATCGCATCTACGGCAACTTTCTTAATAAGCCAATAGGTATCGGGATTTTCTAATATTTCAATTAGACTGTGAAGTGGATCGATAGTACCTATTTTTCCTAACGCAATAATGGTGTTTTTTTTTACATCCAAATTCCTAATCTTCAACAAATCAATTAACGGTCTGGTAAACTCCTCATTTCCAATTTCACCTAAAATAAACGCAATACTCTCTTTCAGTGCTTCGCTGTCTGATTTTAGAAGTGAGAATAAATAACGAAAATCGGCGTCTTGATTATTAGAGTAAATCTTTTTAACAGCGTCCATGATATAAAATTTCATATCGATGTCGGTGTACTCGAAGCTTATATCTTCTACATTTAACACATCAAGCAACTCAGGTACAGCTGAAAGATCACCAATCTCTCCCAACGCTTCGATTGTAGCTACGCTTACTTCGCTATATATGTTATCTAAACCCGTAATTAGTGTATCTACAGCGTCTTTTAACTTCAATTTCCCGGTAAGAGTGATAGCATTTTTCCTAACAATAAAATCATCGCTTAATAATAGCTTAATTACATCCTTGTTAATTTCGGGACTCAATAACTTTAAAATTGAGACCGCTGAATCTATTAATTTCGAATCTTCTTCTTTTAGCGTTCTAGTTATTTGGTTTAATAGTACCATTTTATCCGAATATAATCTTGGGATTAGTTTTGGATACTTGACTTTTATATAATTCATGTCTTGAAACGCTATGTTAATACTAGAAAGCTCGTATCCAATGAGTTTAATAATTTCAGTTTTGTGTTCGTTTGAAATGTCCTCGCTTTTTAAATTCGTAACAAGAGAATTAATTAATATTTCTGGTTCAACTTCAACAAGGTGGTTTCTGACAAATTCTCTGATAGCGTTATATCTTGAATCCAACTCCTTGATAAAAACATTTATTTGGGGTTCATTGAACTTGATTGTCATTATAGCTTTTAAAATAGCTAATCTCAGTTCCACACTATCAATTTTTAGTTCCAGCATCCACCGTAGTGGCTTTAGTGCTTTATCGTTTTTTAGTTTGCCTAAAGCTTTTGCAGCTTCACATTTAAGATCAATCTTGTCCTCAGATATTAGAATGTTTTCTGTAGTCGTGAAGCATTCATTCTTTAACTGCGGAATATAACTAGCAATCCTACCTAAATATTTAACTGCTTCCTTCCTCTTACTGTTATTCTTTTCAGTTTCGATAATGTCTATTAGCATCTCAACTGAATTCTCTAATCCAAATTCTTGCCTTTTAGTAAATATCTCCAGAGGCGAGGGTTTTGGATCTGACATAAACATACAATGAATCCTTTTTGTAAGCTAATTTATTTATTGTTACTATCTAAATTATTAGGTTATCCGTTAATAAAAATATTTTCAAAATAATTTATGTTTTAACTCAAAATTACTTATTGTTTTTTACCTTTTCAAACATTTATTTAGAAAAATGATCCAAAAAAATATTCTATAACCAATTTTTTTGAAGTTTTTAACAATATATTAACTGAGGATTTAGCTATTTTAAAAATATAAAAAAAAGGTTGAATTCTATGTGTTTGGTATTCCTTTCTCATTCCAATTGCGTTTTTGATAATAACTCTGAAGAAGATCATCTAAAGGAGGAACATTTTTCCTAGTACCACCTTTCTCAAGCGGTGTATTGAATCGAGACCCGTAAGTATCGTTTTTTATGCTAACTCCACATTTCACATTATACTCCCTTTTCATATTAACAATTCTTTGTCCTGCCTCCATGAAAGATTCAACGGAGTAAGATCGACCCGTAATCCCGTTAAGACCATCAATCCACGGTTGAAGTTTATGAATAAACCAAAATCCAAATATACATCCCCCACTAGCGGCATAAGCTTCGCTTGCGTCCTGAATTTTGATTACCGCTTCTACTACATCTTCCCCTGCTCCAAATTTATCAACTCGTTCTGTTAATCCAATTTCTTCTTTTTGGTTCATATAGGAAGACAAATGCATGGGTTCATAGCAATGATATGCTCCACGTGGAGTTGTGGCATAATCTAATGCCGTCATATTGTTAGCACGCGGTTCATGGGCGGGAACTTCTAATCCCTTTCCGTGTATCGAAAGTTCCTCAGGCAGTCCTTCAACTTCACAGAATTTCTTAACTCCTTCAGCTAATTTGTCTCCTACTCCTTCTCGATAAGCAATCATCGGAATTACTTTTTCAATTGATTTCGTGTCTCCCCAAACTTGGTCTTTTTTGAACCCTAATTGTTGATAATCTGAAGGTAACAATTCCCTGTCGATACTCTCTAGAAGACAACCGAGAACACCTCCAAGTGAAATGCTATCTAATCCAAGATCATTCACAAGTAGATTCCACTTTATAATTGCTTCTAAATCATCCACTAGCAAATTCGATCCCAACATTCCAAGCGTTTCATATTCGGGTCGAGAAACCCAATCACCTTCGTATTCTAAATATCCACGACACGCGGTTGGACAATTGAAACATCCATGCATTTTAACCTCTCCTCGTGCATTTAATGCTTTCGCGCCTAATTGTTTAACACCCATCCATCTCCCTACGGTCCAATTTTTTACGTTAATATCTCCTACGCTTGCCATAGAATCTAAATGAACTGTCGTACCAGAATCTGAAAATACCATACCAAGAGCAGATTTAGACAAAAGATCTCTTAATTCCTTAGCTGCGTTTAGTACTTTTTCTTTTTCGTTAACAGGAACCTTTCCTGTACCTCGAACTGCGATTGCTTTTAGTTTCTTGCTGCCCATTACTGCGCCTAATCCGCATCGTCCAGCAGCATGGGTTTTATCGTTAATAATACAGGCGTATTTAACCAGATTCTCCCCCGCAGGTCCAATTGAAGCGACTCTAATTTTATCATCTCCAAGTTTTTCTTTTACAGCTTTATCAGTTTCTTGCGTACCTTTACCCCACATATCTGTAGCATCCAAAATCTCTGCTTTTCCATCATTTATGGATAATAATGCCGGAGTTTCGCTTTTTCCTTTGACAATTACAAAATCAAAACCAGAAGATTTCAATTCTTTTCCAAAAAATCCTCCAGAAGACGTTTCCCCAAGAATGTTGGTTAACGGTGATTTGGCCATAACGAAATGTCGACCACAGAAGGGAATAGCCGTACCACAAAATGGGCCAACTGAAAATATCAGAGGATTTTCTTCACCAAAGGGGTCCACATCGCTCGAAACTTCTCGAGTGAAAATAGCAGTAGAAAGTCCCATGCCTCCAATAAAATTTAATTCATCTTCAGGGGAGATCTCTTCTTGAGAGATATCCTTATTGCTCAAATTTATTCTAAGTATTTTACTCATTTTCATTACCTTTTGTTAATAATTATTGATGAGATTATAGTATATATTCTTTTTACTAAATTATAAGAAAGTTCCGAAAAAATATTCCATTGCTAAATTTTTAGCAGTTTTGAGAAGTCGATTAACAGCCGATTCTGATATTCCAAAATGAGTAGCTATTTGGACCGCACTTATCCTTTTTGGAGTTTTAAAAAACCCTTCTTTAGCCGCGTATGCAGCGACTTCTTGCTGTCTCTTCGTAAATTTGGGAAATGGAATTGCAGATCTCCAGATTGTCTGATCTACTTCGTCAAGTTTATCCAAATCAGTCATCCCTACGATTTCGTATTTCTCAGTAAACGAATTAATAACATCGAATAATTTATTGATGTATTCATTTTGGGAAATTATATTGATTAAGAGAACTTCTTGAGAAATATGGATAGGGAAAAGAAATGCCCATGGACCCGAGTCGACAATAGGAAAAAATCCGGAAGTTTTATTCTGATTCATAATGCAAATGATTTCATCTCTAGTCTGATTTAATAGTTGGAACGATTGAGGATTAAATTGCTTTTTTATATACTTATCTAACTCCTTAATTATATTCGGTTTGAACTTTATCCTCTGAAGAGCAAAGAAGTGATTTTGGTCGTATTGGAACGCGTTTAAAATTTCAATAAATTCTAGATACTGAAACAAATCCGCAAACCCTACGTGTTCTAAAAAATTGCCCGGTATTTGTAATCTTATGATTTTCATTATAAATATAGTATAAATTTAAACTATTATATGTTGCGATCGCAACCAAATGACTATTTAGTAAGTATTAATTCTTATATAATAGGTATGAATATATTATTAACGGGCGCTTTCGGTAACGTAGGATTAAGTACATTAAAGGAATTACTAAATAAAGAATATGATGTCAGAGTTTTTGAAGTCTATAACAAAAAAAACAGAAAAATCGCGAAAAAATTCAAAAACAGAATAGAAATTATTTGGGGTGACCTCAGGAATATAGAAGACGTAAATTACGCTCTTCAAAATCAAGATCTAATTATTCATCTTGCCGCAATTATCCCTCCCTTAGCAGATTTTAATCCCGAATTAGCTGAATCGGTAAATGTAGGAGGAACTAAAAATATTCTAGCAGCAATCAAGAAGCAATTACATAAACCAAAATTAATTTTTACTTCCTCAGTAGCAGTTTATGGAGATCGCCGCTACAATCCGATGATAGATGTAAAAGACCCACTCGCCCCCAGCAAAGGAGATTATTATGCAATTACGAAAATTTCTGCTGAAAAATTGATTCGAGAATCGGGTGTAGATTTTGCAATATTTAGATTAACATACATTACTTCGATAGACAAGCTTAACATGGATCCTCTCATGTTTCACATGCCATTAGATACTTCTATCGAAATCTGTGACACTAAAGATGTTGGATTAGCTTTAGTTAACGCAATTGAGTGCGATGAAGTATGGGGCGAAACCTTCCACTTAGCTGGTGGAGAAAAATGTCGAATAACTTATAGAGAATACCTTAACGATATGATGGAGATTTTTGGGTTAGGAAGAAATTTTCTGCCTGAAGAAGGATTTGCTGAAAAAGATTTTCACTGTGGCTATATGAATACAAATAAATCTCAAAACCTCCTAAATTACCAAATACATACGCTTGCAGATTATTATGGGGAAGTAAAAAGAAAAATTGGTTCTAAAAAACATTTTATGCCTGCTATTAAATGGATGATTCGATTAAATCTTTTAAAAAGATCAGAACCTTATCAGAGGCACAGATTATTCAGAAAAAAAGCTGGGGCATTTACAGTTTCAGAAAATAAACTTATACGAAAAATTTTAGCCGCGAATTTTAATCGAATTGAACTTCTAGAAAAAAAAATAGAGACTTTGGAAGAATTAACAGCCAATTTTATTAAAAGTGAAAAAGAAATATCATATCCAAAACAAGCCCAGTCTATTTAAGAGATATGAGCTCTATCCTTTCCGAACCTATAGAGACTAAACTACCTTAGATTGAAGAATCAGTTGTTATTAGCATTATCACTAATTGGATTATTATCTCTCACTTATTTCACTAAATGGATAATAATTATATAACATAAAAACTAAAATTAATAATAAATTAAATAAAAAATCTTGAAAAAAGTAGATTTTTCGACATAAAATATTTAAAAAAAGTCGGAAAATGATAAAGAACGAAATTGTATTAACTACATGATTCTTATACATAATTGTAAAAATTGAGGTGGAGTAAGAAAGAAAATGGAAAAATCTGAAAATCATCGGATTGGATACTATGCTTGTCAGTGAGGAATTAACATTAAGAGAAAAGTTGATTGCGATAAGTTGGTAGAGTTTGCGAAAGATTTAGATGATGTTGTGATAGCTAAAACTCACGCTTTTCTATGAACAGAAGGCGGACAACAGGCAATAATTGATGATATTAACGAAAAAAACCTTGATTGCATTGTGGCGTCAGCTTGAACTCCTCGAACTCACGAACCAATTTATAGGGGCTCGATATCTAAAACTGACTTAAATCCTTACCACTTTCAAATGGTAAATGTAAGAGAGCACTGTTCTTGGTGTACAGAAGATAGCGAAGAAGCGTTAAAAAAAGCTAAACTCCTCGTTACTAGCGGAGTTAATAGAGCAAAAACTCTAGAAGCAGTCCCAGTGAGAACGGTCCCAGTCGAGAAAGCCACGTTGATAGTTGGTGGAGGAATAGCTGGAATGAACGCAGCATTGGACCTTGCAAACGAAGGAATTAAGGTATATCTCGTCGAAAGCAAAACAACTATAGGTGGTAGAATGGCTCAATTAGATAGAACATTCCCTACAGACGACTGTTCTATATGAATCTGCGGCCCTGTTATGCTCGAAGTCAATCGAAACGAAAACATAGAAATCTTGAGCTATAGTGAAGTGAAAAGAGTAGATGGATTCGTAGGGAATTACAATGTGACTGTGGAAAAGAAGCCTAGATATGTAAATAATGATTGTAATGGATGTGGCGCTTGTACGGAAGTTTGTCCCATTATTACTTCCAATTACTTTGACGAACACTTAGGACCAAGAAGAGCTATAGACATAGCATTTGGACAAGCCGTCCCCTTCTTATACGACATTAACCGTGATGTGTGCGTTGAATGTTTTAGTTGCGTTGAAGCTTGTGAGCTAGATGCGATAGATTTCAGTCAGGTACCCGAAGAAGTCAATTTCAAAGTGGGCACAATCATCGTAGCGACGGGGTGGAACATTTACGAGCCATTTGGAGAGTATGGATACGGGAAATTCGAGAACGTCATAACTCAACCCCAGCTCGAACGAATTCTAGCTCCAAATGGACCACTAGAAGGTCACACCCATAGAATTTCAGATTCAAAGGAGCCTGAAGAAATCGTATTTATTCAATGTGTTGGAAGTCGGGACACTGAAAGACCTTATTGTAGCGGCGTTTGTTGCATGCTAGCCTTAAAAAATGGAAAGTTACTCAAAGAAGAATTCCCTAACGCAAATATTACTATTTGCTACATAGATATGAGAACTAACGAAAAAGGTTTCGAAGAATATTATCAAAGGGCTAAAAATTCTGATATAAGGATGATTCGAGGAAAAGTAGGCGAATTTTCTGAAGATCCAGATACAAAAAACGTAAATATTCGAGTATATTCGTCGCTAACTGACGAAATCATAAAAATCAGCGCAGATTTAGTAGTTTTGTCAACAGCTGCGCTACCTTCAAAAGGCACAGCGCAGATTTCTAGGATATTAAATTTAGACTCTGATCGAAATGGATTTTTAACCGAGTCTCATTTTGGATTAATGCCACAAGAAACTAAAACTAAAGGAATTTTCATCGCGGGATTCGCCCAAGGTCCAAAAAACATAGCCTATTCAGTTTCTCAAGCTAGAGCTGCCGCAAGTAAGGTAGCTGAATTAACGGCTCCAGGAGAAGTAGACATTGAACTAATTATTGCAGAAGTTACTAATGATCTTTGCATTAGCTGTGGAAGGTGTGAAAAAGCCTGCCCAAAAAGTGCTATAACGGTTGCTGATGAAGAAGTGGCGGTTGTAGACGAAATTAATTGCGATGGCTGCGGAATCTGCGCTAGTTGTTGCCCGACTAACGCCATAGATATTAGATATTTTAAAGATTATCAGTTATTTACTGAAATTGACGGAATGCTGGAAGGAGGTTAAAAAAATGGAAAATAACTTTAAAATTCTAATGTTTGCTTGTTTGAAATGAGGGTATTCTGCAGCGGATCTAGCTGGAGTTTCTCGAATGAAATATACGGCGTCTGTCAAAATCATAAAAGTAAAGTGTACT
>JAHQWP010000139.1 GCA_029856235.1 Promethearchaeia archaeon | reverse complement strand
CAATAGAATATTTCTTATAATTGCAGGTACCATATATTCTGACGAAGAACCTCCGAAATCGTTTCTTTCTGAAGAAGAAGATTCTGATATCATAGTCAAAATGGGAAGATTGAACAATGGATTCACATTCTTCGATGACAGGAATTATTCTACTAGAGTGATAGTAAAAAATAGATCCATCCAAGGGATTGAATTATTTGTGCATGAGACCGATAAAATGCCTGTTGTTCAAATTAAATCACCCATTATTCATGAAGAAAAAATTAGCAAAGAAGGGGATATGGGAAAACTCCTCGCTGCTTTTCAAATACCTGATTCCCTTCCAGATGTTGAATCAACCGAGAATGAAAAACAAAATTGATCTCTTGAAATGATTCTTCTAATTAATCCTAAAACTACAAAATCCACTGAACTTCAAACAGAATTTTTCAGAGAACCTAACCTCGGAATTTTATATTTAGCAGCTATTTTGGATCAAAATAATATTCCTGTAGAAATTTTAGATTTAGAACAGTATTATGGATTGGAGAACAATGATATCGACCAGATTATTATAAAAAAAATTAAGAATCACGATATTATTGGAATTACTTCGCTTACTAATACATTTCATATAGCAATTCATATTGCGAAGTTGGTTAAAAATTATAGTAGAAAGAAGATTGTTGTCATGGGAGGTCCTCATGTGTCCTTTGAATACGAGGAAATACTAAAAAGGGAAGATGCAATCGATTTTATATGCGTTAAAGAGTCCGAAAATTCATTTCCTGAATTAGTTGATCTTATTATACGCATTAAAGATAAAAACGATCTTATCCACAAGTATGAACGAGAATTGAACATGATTAGAGGATTAGCATATAAGAATTTTAAAGGAGAAATCGCTTTTACAGGTTCTCCCAACCCGGTTAAAATCGACAATTTACCCTTACCCGCGAGATATCTTCTATCTCAAGAAAACTTTTACTATAAAGTAGCAAGTGTTATTATTAATAGAGGGTGTCCAAATCAATGTTCTTTTTGCTCAAGACAAAAAATGGCCCCAGTCGTTCGAATAAGGAGCCTTGATTCTATTTTATCTGAAATTCGAGATATCGCAACTTATCAAACGTACGACTACATTAACTTTTATGATAATATTAACATTAACAGAAAATTCTTCCACGGCTTTTGCAGATTATTTATTGACAATAAGATTACCATTCCTTGGGGATGTGAATTACGGGTTGATACCATAACACTCGAAGATGCAAATTTGTTAAAAGAAGCGGGTTGTCGGTTAATTGCAACTGGAATAGAATCCGCAAGTCTCGAAGTTCTTAAAAAAAACTTAAAATATCAAGATCCTAAACAAGTAGTTACTGGTATAAAACATTTGAAAGCAGTCAATATTCCTATTCAAGCATATTTTGTATTAGGGTTACCTGGTGAGACTGAATCTAGTTTTTATAAAACTGTTGAATTCATCAAAAACCTACCGTTTAATGGAGATGATAAGATCAATTATTTTGCAGCTACACCTTATCCTGGCTCTCGTTTATGGGATGAGAAGGATTCATTTAAACTAAAGATTGTGGAACAAGATTATACTAAATACGATTGTCAACATCTAATTTTTGAAACTCACGATTTAAATTTAAAGAAACTCAACAGCTTACTTCGTATCGCAAAAGAAACAGAAAATCTTTTTACTCAAACTTAAGGTATTGACCTGTGTGGCATACAATAAGGAAATGACCTTGTAAAAAGATTAAATGCGACCTTTTCTTCCCCCTTTACAATAAAGTTCTTGACTTCTTCCAAATTTTCCTTCTGGTTTTTATAGATATCAGGATCAATTCCTCTCTTTTCTAGGTCTTTAATTAAAGTGCTGAGGTACTCTAATAGTAAATTTCCATTTCTTTCTTTAAATTTTCTAAAATCTTCCCTACATGTCGTTAAAATGGCTGTTCCATCGGGTGGTCTAGAATACCTTCCTTTAGATAATACATTTGACATTTTTTACTTTCACACCTCCACAGAAAAATACAATTCTGTGTGCTCTAAAGAACATAACAATTTTTATATTTATAATTATCTACGATGGATTTTTTTCTAAGTAGGGGAAGGATAATTTTAATAATGGAGAATTAACTCTAATTTAATGTAGTAAAGAATTAAATTATAATATCTAAAACACATAAAAAAATAAATAAAAATTAGGAACTGTATTTATTATGGTTAAAAATGACTACTTTATAGGCGAAGCCCTTTTAGGTGCTGAAGAAAACTTAGCTCATATAGATTTAATTATTGGTTCCAAAGATGGTCCCGTTGGAGTATCTTTTGCAAACGCACTCAGTTCTCCATCAATAGGTCATGGAGGGCTTCTAGCATGCATTAGACCAAATCTTCTTACAAAACCAGTTAGTCTTGTTATTCCTAAGGTAACAGTTTCAAAGATGGAAGAGGCAAACAAAATTTTTGGACCCGCTCAAGCTGCCGTTGCTAAAGCTATAGCCGATGCAGTAGAAGAAAACATAATTCCAATGAATAAATTGGATGAATGGATCCTCATCATAAGCGTCTTTATTCACCCCGATGCAAAGGATTACAGAAAAATATATCAATACAATTATAGTGCAACGAAATTAGCGATTAAAAGAGCTTTAACGAATTATCCTCCAATTGATAAAATTTTCTACGATAAAGATCGAGCAAAGCACCCTGTTGCGGGAATAAAAGTACCAAGGCTTTGGAGACCACCATATATCCAAGTAGCTTTGGATCATCCAAATATCGAACATCATATGAAAGTAGTAAAACAATTACCTAAGAGCGACAGGATTATCCTAGAAATTGGAACACCTTTCCTTAAGAAATATGGAATGGAAGCGATCAAGAAAGTTCGGGAACTTGCACCTCAAAAATTCATTGTAGCCGATTTAAAAACTTTGGATGTAGGGAAATTAGAAGTCGATTTTGTGTTTGACGCTACTGCAGATGCTGCCGTTGCAAGTGGTTTAGCGGCGGCTTCCTCAATAGATAAATTTCTTTTAGAAACAAATCGTATGGGAATTTATGGGTTTGTTGACACAATGGAAGTAGATGATCCGGTCGCAAAATTGAGTAAATTAAAACAAATCCCTGATGTCGTCATTTTACATCGAGCAATTGACGTGGAACAAGCTGCTGGTTCAGAATCCTCAAACGCAGCTCAAAAAGCAAGATGGGCAGCAATTCCTAAGATTAAAGAACTATATAAAGACCAGAAATTAGCATCCGGTCGAGACCGCGTTTTAGTTGCTGTTGCTGGTGGAATTGATCCAACTACCGCCAATTCTGCGTTAGAAATGGGAGCAGATATTTTGATAGTCGGCAGATTTGTTACATCATCTAAAGACATTGAAAATTCGATGAGAAGACTCCTTAATCTCATACCAGGTTACTCTGATATTGACTTAAAGAGAATTCACACAGAAGACGACGATAATTCTGTAAAGAGACCTAAATGGGATTAACATAATTATTTTAAAATATATTTCCTATCTTAATATCAATGATACAGAAGGAAATAGAATACAAATTGTATCTACTCCGCGACTAAAAGAATAAGTAACATCTAAAGCTGATTTAAAAAATTAATTTTAATTCCCTTAATTAAATTCATTAATAAATATTGGACTCTACAAATAATATATTTCATTAGAAAGAATTTTAATTAATAATGCAACCTAGTTCTTAGAGGCGAATTTAATATAGATATTAAACGACATGCAGGTGCTGATAGAGAAATGCCTCATGCACATCTATATCATGCATTACTGCCAGTTATATTTTGGGTAATCTGGTTCTTGGACTTACAAGTATTTCAATTATCCACGTTTTTAAACTATTACATACCCTTGTTAATAAGAATTGTTATCTTTATTGCAATTTTCAGCATTGCTTTGGTTTTTATCTCGAAATCTCATAAAGTATTATTTCAATCCCATGAACCTCCAAATCAACTAATATCGGGAGGAATTCTTAGCTATGTTAGAAATCCTATGTATCTTGGGATATTAATAATTTATATTTCCCTAATATTCTTAAACATTTCATTGATTAGCATTGTTGTATTCATTATCGTGTTTCTCGTTTATAATAAAATGGTAGATTTCGAGGAAGATGTCCTTGAAGCCAGATTTGGAGAAGAATATAAAGAATATCAAAGAAAAGTGCCCAAATGGATACCAAATCCGTTTAAAAAATAATAAAAAAGTCTGATTTTTTTTTTTAATTTAAATCTGAACTATAATTAAAAGAATTAAGTCAAAGATTGGAATCGCTCCTTGAGGTGTAGACTCTCCAGCACTAACCAACACAACAATAATCGATTTAATTTCTTCTACATTTTCTACATTGTCAACCGAGTAATAAGATAATGTGTATATATGATTTTTCTAAAGTTTTATAGGAATCAAAAAAAGAATTTTTTGAAATCTTAGAAAAGGAGTCTTTTACAATAAGATGAGTCTACGATTAAAAATTTAAGATAGCTTTATGATTCTTGCTTTATCTATAAAATGGTCAGAAACTATTCAAAATGTTAAAAAAAGAAAGATAAAAAATAATTCTTGTATTTAATCTGCGGGTTTTGAGCTCTGGCTAATCTCCTCTTATTTACTTATTTGATCGGGCGTGAATTCGCCTGGAATATAGGCCCAATAAACTGACTATATAAAATACTGAACGCGGTTTGATTGGACACGACGCTTATCATTTCACCTTCTTTGTCTGTAGCAGGACCAATTATAACTTCTTCTGCGTCTCGAGTGAGTGCGAAGAATTCTCCGGCGCCACTAAGCTGTCTGAACTGGATATTGCCAAGCCCCATCATCTTTCGTATGATATCGCCATACTGACCCATCTCGAAGCGTGAGGTCAGCATAAAGCGCACCGCTTTCTTCTGAAACGCGTATTCGCTTATAACTTGTAAAATCTCAGGTAGTACGTAGGGCATTACAATAATGATGGAAGATTTGACCCTATAAATAGCGTCCTTTATAGCAGCTATTAATGCTTCTCGTCCTATTACTTGCCAAGTAGTAATCTCCATAATTTCTGGAATCGAACTTGACGCTTTGTGGATATCTCCTAGTTTACTTTCATTTTTTTCAGCAATCTCGGTACTGTCGTCAATAGAATTCATAAATTGAAGCGTGAAATCTGCTATTGCATCTTTAATATTCTGAGTAGTATCTCGAGTGGTAGTAGAAAGACTATTTTGTAAGGTTTTTGCAGTTTCTTCATATTTGGATTTATGATCTATTAACATTTCACTCAAATTCCTGTCCATATCTGCTGATTCATCCCCCCATAAGTTGATCTCAGCAGTAATCTTATCTGAGGTGTCTCTTTTTCCACCTATAAATTTGTCATCGAGATCCCTAATCCAATCCTCTTTGATTCTCTTGACATCAGAGTCATACTCATTATAATGTCTTAAAGATTCCTCTTTATGTTTATTAATAGCTTCGTCGTATTGTCTGTGATGTGTTTTAAGCGAATTTTCTAAAGAGTCTTTCAATTTAACCCTTGTATCAGAACAATCTTTTACACCACTTTGTAAAGTAGTGTCAACTTCACCAGCCATATCCGTTGCCAGCGTTTCTAATTGAACGTTAATTGTTTCTTGAGCTTTATGATCAAGGTCTGTGGTTTCTGAAACTACATTATCGTTCTCATTTGTCATTATATCGGTAACGTCTGACTTTAGACTATCTGTTGTTTCCCTTGTGTTCTTTATATAATCTTCGCTAGTGGTCGTAAAATCCTCCTTCATTGGTTCAGTATATGTTAATATATTTTGAATTGTTGTTTCATGCCTTGCTTTGTATTTTTTCTTCTTTCCCATCCAGAAAAAGCCTTTTTTAGCCATTTCTCCAGTAAAATCCGTAAATCTATTTGCGTGTTCTAATAGATTGTCAATCAGTGTTAATGTCATGCTTTTAAAATCGTTAGTTTGATCCGTTAATACTCTGTGTCTTTCGTCAACAGTAGCTTTCAAATTAGTTTGGAGCGTGTCGGTTGTGTTTTTAAGATGGCTTAAATGTTCTTTCAATAGATTTGAGATTCTCTCTTTCAAATCGACAACTATTTTATCCATACGTTCGAGATATTTTTCGAGAATTTGTTCCATTCTTGGTTTCAGGTCATTAGCAATAGTTTGATGCCTATCTACGTGATCATCCAAATCACTTTTCAATTCCTTTTCAAGCGCTTCTACTCTTTGAGTAAAATCTACTAATAAATTTGATATTAAACCATTGATACCATCTTTAGTTTTATTCACCATGGATTCATTTTCTTTTACTCTAGTATCGCTAATATTTTTGACATTAGAGTTTAGCGTATCCATAATGGAATGTAAATTTTCTTCCAAAGTCTTTGAAGTGTCTGTGAATCGATTTCTCGCGCTATTTATTCGGTCTCTTTTATTATTGTTTTTGGTATCCGAATCATTAAAAAATAATTTAAGTTGATCTTCAACGGCAGTTACAACCTCGTTTATGCTTTTATCTTGAATAGCTTCTAATTTTTCAAAGCGATTTGATTGATCTGCTAAGATTGAGTCCTTGATTTTAGCAATTTCGTCTCTAAAGATTTTGGATTCTCCAATATATAATTCAAAGAATGGTTCTAAAGGAATGAATCTATCTACAATCCCAGTTACCTTTTTGAGAAAGCCCTTTTCGACTAGCCAATCAGTAATTTCAAGAACGGATTCGTATGTCAACTCGGGATGTTCTTCTGCTAAAGAAAGGTAAACCTCAGACGATGTGGCTCTTGGAACTCTGAGGTAAACGATGTAAACATTAATTTGGTCTTCCGTAAAACCATATCTCGTGAAAATTTCCTTCGTAAATTCTTTTAAGCTCATTAGCTTTTCTCCATTTCTAAAATTAAAATTTGTTATATTTCTTATTAAAATTAATTTACTCTGAATTTCTTTTTAATATTTTTGTAATATTTTAAAGTTATAATTATATCTTCAAAATTATTATATTAAAACTTAAGGTATTAAGATGTTTCATAATTTAAGTTTTTATCGCTCCATCTAAAAATGTAATTGGGGGATGTTTTTTTTAGAAAAAATTGTATAGAATTTGACTTCTTCAATCGGGTAATGTTATTCCTCAATCCTTTTTATACGCCATTTTCTTGTTTTAATTAAAACAATTTAGTGAAAAAAAACCATGAAAAAATTAAGTAAAATTCTCTTAGGCACTTTTTTCCTAATGATCCTATTTTCGACGGTCACATCGTTTAATGTCGTAGCGATTGCTGATCCCGATGAGGTCGTTGAGGTTCCTACAGATTCGCATCAAGCACAAGTACAAGCTAATATTGCAACTATGTTTCGTTTTAGGCAGAGAACTCAATTAAGAGTAATGGCTAACGTAAATTTAGATTTAAACCTTGAATGTGAGGCATTAAGAATCGGAGTTAAAGATTTTGCCGTTGAAATTGAAGGTACAGGCGATCTTCAAATGAATATGACTTGTACTGAAGAACAGGTGCAACTAGGGTTATTAAAGGGGAACACTTATCAAATACGAAATCGTAACAGATACCGATACCAAGAAGGATTTGTTATTGACATAGAATGTGATGGAACTTTTACCCGGGCAAGATTAAGAATAAGAGCAACTAACGAAAATCGGATAGGTGAATTCGCTTATTACGACGAAGCAACTGAAGAATGGGTTGGCGTACCAACAACTGTAGAAGATGGATACCTCACTGCTGAAGTATCGCATTTTTCAACCTGGACAATACTCATACCTGATAATACTATGTTAATCGTAGGATTCACCATTGGTGGTGGAGTTGCTGCTCTAATAATAATCGCTTCAGTGTTCTACATAAAAAAGAGAAAGTAGGTAATAAATTAATATATATTTAACAATTTTTTTTTAATTTTTTAAAAAAAATATTCTAACGATCAAAAATTAGATTTCTATATATATGATTAAATTGAAAATAAAGAACAGATCGAAATTATTCAATATTTTAGTATTACTGTTAGTATTCATTAATTTCAATATTCTAATTTCCCAAGTGTTATCATACAGAACTGAAAATATTCCGGGATTCTCCACTCAGGATAAAGTCTATCCTAACGAGTCTGTGAAATATAATTTCTTTAACAACATAGTTTTCGATATCTCTACTGATTCTTTTATCGATCTTAACATTGAATATGAATCCAATATTGAAAATCGTCAAATCTTTTTTCAAATTAACAATAGTAACCCTATTTCTCTCAATATAACTTCTAAAACCTTAATGCAGAATTTCGGAATATCGAGACCTCCTCAAGGACCGAGAAGAGGAGATAATCAATTTCAATATAAGTATAATTGTATTCTTCGATTTAAAACTAACACAACTATAGAACATTTAACTGTAACTAGCATTAAGAAATCTTTATATGGGCTAAGCTCTAATTTGGATTATTCCTTAGCGTTGTATGAACCTTCGCAAGATTCATGGGTGCTTATTGATACGATCGAGGAGTTAAATGAATCAAGTTCTGAAATTTCTTTAGTGGCTTCCGTCTCAAATCTACAAGTAGAAACTGAATATTATATTACTTTTTATGAAGTTACTAAAGTTTTTGACGATTGGATTTTAGTAATTGTTTTAATTGTAGGTGCGGTAGGAATTACTTCACTTGCTATTTTAATTTCAAAAAAAGACTATTTTCAATATCTTAGAACTAGAACGATTCCAATTGAGAAGGGTGCGCATCGTTTAAGCTTAGACGAGGTTTTAGAAAACGAGAACAGGAACAAAATTATTGACTTAATTCTCAAAGAACCTGGAATTCATTTTAATGAGTTATTAAGAAAAACTGAAATAGCAGCGGGTAACCTCGTCTGGCACCTCGACATTTTAGAAACATATAAAGTTGTAGGGAAAAAAAGGATCGGAAATTTTATTGCTTATTTTCCATATTACCAAAAAAATCCTATTTCAAATCTTGATCTTAAATTAAGTAAGAGCAAATTAACACTAGAGATATTGGAAATGATAGAAAAAGAACCCGGTCTATGGAATAGCATAATAACAAAACATTTTAAGGTAGATCATAAAACTATTCAATATCATGTCAATAAGTTAAAGGATCTCAACCTTATTAATTTCAAAAGCGATGGGAGAAAGAAAAAAATCTTTCCCAATTTGGATTCAGATTATTATAACAATAAAGATATGTAGAAATACTTGTATCTGTTTTAAAATTACCATAAGTTGTTTAACCAAAGATTAATCTGTGAACTAAATATTATTAATAACAAGAAGATTATAATTACAATAGCACAATAAACATCGCTTAATTTAAATTTAGATCTGATTCTAATGCTCTGGCTTCGGCCCTGAAATTCTTTAGCTTTTGCGCGATAGAACGCTTTCAATCCTTTCTTTGTTAGAAATAATCCATTGTTTATAATTTCTATATAATTCCCATTTATTAATTCATTAATATATTTTTCAGCCGTTTTAGCTCCTAAATTGGCATAGAAAAAATCAGCGAATCCTTCGTAATAATAGCGTCCAAGAGCTAATCCTTCTTCAAAATTAAATACCAATTCTTTAATCGTTAGATTTTTTCTTCTTATGCTACCTAAAATATACGCAGTCAATCTATTGTCGTAGATCGAATCTGCGAATACTTTTATTGTGGTAATATCGAAATTTTCGTCTTTCACCAAGATTTCTTTTAAAAATTCAATTCCCTCCTTAAAAACGAAAATAGCAATAATAATTCCGATTACGGAATCAATAAAATATATCCCAAAGAGTGCGAAAGTGAATCCAATAAGAACTCCAGCAGAAATTCTTACATTTAATATTGAATCTTTCGAATCACTTAACAGAGAAAGATTTCCCGAAGTCCGTCCAACCATGCTTTTAAGGAAAGCTAAACCAGCATTTAATGCAATCGACACAAAACCTATAATATACGATTCTACGGTTGGAAAAATAGGAGAAAGGTTTATTAAAGATTCAATGCCAGACCAAACAAGAGTAACTCCAGTGAACATCATCAAAAATATAATAATTATGCTCGCTATCTTGTCTTTTTTAAGTTTTAATCCAATTAAACCAACGATTCCAATTTTGAATAAATCTGTAAAGTTCTCAAATCCTTCCGAAAGCATTGCTTGAGATCCCAATTGCATCCCGGTGAAAATTTTCAATAAAGAAATGATGATTAAAAATAGGGCTGTTCCTAACATTACTGTTTTCTCTGACAAAAAAATCCGCATATAGTGGGAAGTATATAGATTGTGGTGATAACTGATTTCGACCAATTTTGTGCCTTCTTCTGTTAGTTTTATTTTTCCTTGATTATCTTGGATTAAACCTTTGCGTAACGCAATTAAGTAATATTCTTTTATGTCTTCCTCTCCAACAATCACCTGTTTCGTAGAAGAAATAAAGAGTTTACACATTTTTTTTTTGATTTCTTCAATTTTTTGCTCCCCATCGTATACAAAACATAAAAATGCGTAAAGAAAATTGTTATGTGGTTCATAGTTAGCCGGATAATATTTAACCATCATCTTATACTTATCATTATGATGCGATACTCCATGCTCTTTCCGCGAATAGTTAGCTTTTAAATCAGCAATTGTCATCAATGTAAAAATTCTCACAAGGTATTTATACATTTTCAATTACATGACTCAATTTCATAATAAACCATTATGATCAGATTTAAATTATCGCCTAATTTAGTTATTTCAAATTAAAATACTAATGTAAGTGCGTAGAATAATGATAAATCCGGAAGAATTCTTAAAATTTTTAAAAGAAAGAAGGAGTATTCGTACATATCTCGATAAAATGATTTCCGATGAGGAAGTTGAAATGATTTTAGAGGCTGGAAGATGGGCTCCAAGCGCTTCTAATAGACAACCTTGGGAATTTTTAATTATTAAAAATAAAGAAATTCTAAAGGCGATATCTAAAAATTCTTTTTACGGTATTCATATTAAGACAGCCCCTCTTGCTATTGCGATTGTAGGTAAAGTAAAAGAAAATCCTAACTACTATATTCAAGATACATCATTGGTATCAATGAATATGATGCTAATGGCGTGGTCTTTAGGGATAGGGACTTGTTGGACGGGTGCATTAAAGCGCGATATTGTAAAAGAGATGTTAGGCTTAGAAAAAAACGATTATCTTTTGACAATTTTACCCATGGGATATATAAAAGGGGAAATTCCAAAACCGACTTTGAGAAAAAATCTAGATCAAATAACGAGAGAAGTAAAAGTTTCCTAAATTGAGCTTCTATTGAATTATTACATCCTCTAATTTTTCCGGAGCCTTTGTTAATTTAACATATCCGTCTTCCGTTATTAAAACAGAGTCAGAATGACGGAAACCTCCCAATCCGGGAATATAAATTCCGGGTTCAACACTAATTAGCATATTTGGTACGAGAGGCCTATCATAACCTTCAGCTAAATATGGTGCTTCATGACCCGTAATTCCAAGTCCATGTCCCGTTCGATGAATAATATAATCACCATAGCTTTTCTCCGTTATATACTTTCTTACTTTATTATCTATATCACTCATGATTGTTCCCGGTTTTAACATACTATAAGCCAATTCTCTAGCTTGGAACATCACATCAAATGGTTTTTTTGCTTTCTCAGGTACATGTCCTAAGAAGAATGTTCTTTCTATTTCGACGCCATACCCATCTACTTGCGCCGTGACTATGGACACATGCGGTCCCCCCTCTTCCATCTCAGCAAAAATTTTTGGTATAATATGTGGGTCGTGAGAAAAAGATGGTGGCCATACAGCTGCAACAGTCTTACAAACTATGAAATTAGCCTCTGGTATATCTGTAATTATTTTCGAAGTCATGGATCCTGAGATTTTTTGATACAAGGCAAACTCGTGCAATCCCGGTTTACACATTTTAAGAAGTTCTTTGTGCCCCCTATTTACTATTTTGCAAGCATGAGCACACCGCCCTACTTCGTAATCAGTTTTTATTATACGTACTTCATCAATTATATCCGTTATTACTTTATTTCCCGGTGTTTTATCGGCGATCCCTGAAGGCATTGCTGCTTCGATTCCAACTCTTTTGTTATTATCAATTAGGGTCTTGTATATATCGTACCAATTTTCTCCTTGAGGTGCGGGAAATTCGTAATAGCTATGAAATTCAAGTTCACCTAGGGCTCTTGACTCTACATGACTTTTTTCTAAGAGTGGTACTACCATTTTAGGTATTCCTTCTCTTTCGATTATCAGGAGGAATGGACGTTCGTGTACATTATTGGCAAAATTAGTTAAGTAGTAAATATTAACAGGATCAAACGACACATAGTAATCCAAATTCTCCTGTAACATCAAACCTCTTACTTTTTCTAATCGATTGGAAAGTTCCTCTTTACTTGGAGGTGTTGTAATCCCTTTTGGTTTACTATTCATGATAAATTCTTCAAATTTTATCTCTAAAATTATTAATGTATAAGAAATTCTGAGTAAAAAATTTGGTAGTTTTTTAAGGTTTTATAAAATAAAGAACAAGGAAGCCATAGAGAAACTTTTAAAAAGACAAGAGCAATCTATTTATTAATGTAACTTATATATTTAAAAATACATTAAAAAGAGGAAATAAAATTGAAAACATTTGAAGACTATTTAGCCCGATTACATAAAATGAAGCCAAATATTTACATTGGTGACAAATTAGTAGGTCGGGATGACCCTCGATTACAGGGTGGTCAAAATATCATAAAAGTTACTTATGACTGCGCTCATAGCGAGGAATTTGAAGATTTATGTGTAGCTACTTCTCACTTAACTGGAAAGAAGATTAACCGGTTTTGCCATATCCATCAGAACGAAGAGGATCTTTTAAAAAAACAGTTAATGACGCGATTATTATGTCATCGAGTAGGGGGGTGCATTCAAAGGTGTATGGGTATTGATGCTTTAAACGCACTTTCTGTGATCACTTACGAATTAGATCAAGCGCTTGGAACCGATCATTATGAAAGGTTTAAGAAGTATCTAGAATATTTTCAAGAAAATGATTTAGTAGCGAGTTGTGCACAAACAGATGCTAAAGGAGATCGTTTAAAGAGACCTCACGAACAAGAAGACCCAGATCAGTATTTGAGGGTTATTGAAACGAGAGAAGATGGAATCGTTGTTAGAGGGTGTAAAATTAGCATTACAAACACACCATACGCAGATGAAATGATAGTAGTTCCAGTTCGTTACATGGGCCCGGAAGATAAAGATTATGCCGTAGCATTTGCATTACCTACAGATTGGGATGGAGTAAAGCTATTAACGAGACCTGCTAGCTTTAGAAAAAGTGAACGCATGGAATATCCCGCTGGGAATTTTGGAGACGCTGAGACTTTTATTATCTTTGACGATGTTTTTGTTCCTAACGATAGGGTTTTTTTAAATGGAAATGGAGATCCTAGGCAAACTGCATATGCTGGCTTCCTAGCACTTATGTTTGCTCACTATCATCGACATAGTTATACTGGCTGTAAACCTGCCATAACAGAAGTTATAGCTAGCGCTGCAGCATTAGTCGCAGAATATAACGGCATTGAAAAAACATCTCATGCTCAAGACAAACTTTCTCACCTTATAGGTACTGCGGAACTCGTTTTTGCTGCCGGTGAATCTAGTGCAAAACACTCAGAAAAGGCTCCTTCAGGAACACAAGTCCCAGACGAGATTTTAACCAATGCTGGAAGGAGACTTGCAGGAGAAATGATTTATGATGAGTATAAAGTTTTAGCAGACCTTTCTGGCGGTCTTATTGCAACACTACCTTACGAAGGATCGTTCTTCTCTGAAGATGTTGGCGAACTTGCTATGAAATATCTGAAGAGAAATCCAAGAGTTAAACCAGAAAATATTTTACGCTGTTTTAGAGGTATTGAAGCTCTGGCAGTTTCAGAAATTGCCGCACTTATGCAGGTTGCCGGCCTTCACGGTGGAGGATCGCCGTCGATGGAAACTATTACGATGATGATACGCTACGATATTGAAAAATTGAAAAATATCTCTAAATATCTCTTTGGGATTAAATCTAGCTTGAAAAGATACGAAAGACCTACCGTAACTCCACGAAAACAACTTGAGAAATATCGAAAAGCTATGAAAGGGAAAAAATTAGAATAAGTCTAACTCTACTCGTTATATTTTTACTTTTTATTTTTTTATTTTAGAAATTTGATTAATTTTTATAATTCTTAAACTGGAGATATAAAATCCTAATTCGATTATAAAAAAAATAAAACGATATCCTCCAGTATCAAAACCTCTTTTTTCCTATTGAATTATCATCATAAAAAGTTTTTTAAAGACAAAAAATAGGTCATAATTATGGTGCTGGAAAATTTAGAACCTAAAATCGTATGGAATATTTTTGAAAATATTATAGCAAAAACTCCAAGACCTTCTAAACATGAAGAAAGAATCCGTGAAGTCATAAAAGATTTCATTTTAAAATCTGGCAGATCAAATAAAACTAATTTTCAAATTTATCAAGATTCTGTTGGAAATATTTTGATTAGAAAGCCCGCTACAAGAGGAATGGAATCAACTCCTTCCTTAATGCTTCAAGCGCATATGGATATGGTATGTGAAACTGATAGACCAGAAGGATTTGATTTTATGAACTCTGGGATCCCCCTTAGAATTCAAGAAAATAAAGAGTGGCTGGATGCTGATGGAACCACACTAGGCGCTGACGACGGCATGGGTGTTGCTTTTGCCTTAGCAATTTTAATTGATCCATCAATAGATAAACACGGTCCAATTGAGGTTCTACTTACGATAAACGAAGAGGATGGGTTTGATGGAGCAACTTTATTAGATCCTTCAGCTCTTGACATAAGGAGTAAATTAATGATCAATTTAGATGGTGGACCTATCGGGGATATCGTAGTTGGTTCTGTTTGCGGAAGAAGAGTGCGATTTTCAAAAAAATTTGATTGGAAGACCTATCTTGAAGGCGATAGTTTAGAATTTATTGAACTCACTGTTCAAGGATTGCTGAGTGGGCATTCGGGGGAAGATATCCACCTACCAAGAGCGAATGCTAATAAAATAGTCAGTAGAATTGCTTCAAAATTATCTCAAGAAATGAAATTATATGTCTGCAAATGGAAAGGTGGGACTAAATCAAATGTCATCCCAGCAAAATCTGTTATAAAATTTGGAGTAAAAAAGAAAAGTTACACTGAATTTGAAGAATTAATAAATAAAGAAATTTCTTCAATTTATCAATATTATAAAAAATTCGAACCGAATATCAATGTTGAACATAATAAAGCATCTCCTGAAGATTATCTGTCAGTTGAGGATTCAAACATATTGATTTCTACTGCTAATATCATCCCTCATGGAGTACTTAAAATGTCTCACATTTACGAAGGATTTGTAGAAAGTTCAAATAATTTTGCTATTGTTAATACTGAAAATGATAACGAAATTATTTGGCTCTATCCCCGTAGCATAATAAGAGGCGAATTGAATTCTTTTTGCGTTTCAATGCAACAATTAGGGTTATTAGGAGATTGGAAAGTGTTTTTAAGACCTGTTTTACCTGAGTGGTTACCGGACCTAGATTCCAACTTTTTAAAATATGTAAAGAAAGAATATGAAGTGGTGCTGAAAAAGCCCGTTAAAACAAACATTATTCATGGAGGCTTAGAGACCGGAATGATTAGTACAAGGGTATCTGGCCTTCAAATGGTATCGTTAGGGCCCACAGTAGAAGGTTTACATTCTCCCAGTGAAAAGTTAAAGATTAGCGATGTTGGGACATTGTACGAATTACTTAAAAGAATTGTTGCTCATATCGAAGAATTGAAGAGAGATTAAAATAGATTTTAGATAATACGTATTTTAATTAAAATAGGTTAAAATCTCGCTTAAAGAGCTGATTCTTTGACCGTCCCAGTCCTCCTCGTCGTACCGAACTGAATCTTTTTCAAAAGGAGATCTGATTAAGATGGGGAAGATACCTACGTGATGAGCTCCTGATAATTCACGGCTACTACCATCACCGATGTAAAGGCAATTTTTTGGTTTTACTTTTAACTCTGATGAATAAAACTATTTCTCACCACATATGGATGAAAGAAGCCTTCGGTAAGGACAGAGAGGAAGCCATTCCTGATAATACTTGCTTATACTCTTGGGCATTAAAGCTATCTATGAGAGTTCCAAAGAGATCAAAAATGACTGCTTTAATTTTCGGTAATTGCATCACACATCTTCAAGCTGTTTAATTTCGTTTAGATAATTCATAGCCTTTTGTTTTTTAGATTCATCTAATTGACATTCTGCAACCTTCCAAAATCTGTATTCATGGTTTAAATACGCATCACATTTAACTTTAATTTCCTCAGGACAGTCTGTTACTTGCCAACATTGAAAAATTTTGCTAGTGTAATATTTGTGAAATTTTTTTGGTAATTTTTTATAATCAAATTTAGTTTCTCTAAGATACTCATCGAGATCGTTCGAATTGTAAGTGTTCCAAAATAGAACCGTTTTTGATTTATTTTCTTCTTTTTCCAAAAAATCAATCATTGCTGCCATTGTCTTTCCGGTATATGTTGTTTCTAGTAAGAAACCAGATTTTTTCCCTTCTAAATCCTGAATTAAATCTACGGCGTTTTGACCTTTAAGAGTTTTTGTTCCATACCCTGATCCCAGATAACCTTTAATCAGTTGGAAGTCATTCTTTCCAACCTTTACATCTGGTATCGAATCATCTCTTTTTCTTAAAAATTTAATTGATTTATTCGCAGTTTTAATTAATCTTTTCGGATTAACCACTATGTCCATAGAAACTTTCACGGGACATACTTTGATTTTTAATCCTAGAAGCTTGCAACCTGCTGTTAAACCAGCAGCAGTTCCACTAGTTCCCGCGGGAACAAATATAACATCCGGAACAGGTATTGATCCTTCATCCATCTGCTTTTTTAGTTCAAACATAGCGTTGATAAATCCGATGGATCCTAATGGCGTCCCAACTCCTAGAATTGGCGACCCTCCATTAGACATTAAATAATATTTTGGATGAAATAATCGAAACAACAAACTTTTGAAAACTCCAAATTCAAAACTTTTAGCAAAATGTAATTTGGCTCCAAAATAATCGGATAATAGAAGAGTTCTTTGAACGTGCCAAGTGAGTGGTTGAAGTGATAAAAACAATTCACACCTTAATCCAAGCTCTTTCGTTATAATTGCACAAGCTAATCCATGATTCGTGCCAATACCTCCTAGGGTTATGACACCTTTTTTCTTTTTTTTTAATGCTTCTCCGATAATAAATTCAAATTTTCTAAGTTTATTCCCCCCATATACATTATGAATTTTATCATCCCGCTTAATATATATTGCTCCAGTTTTTATATTCAAATGTTCTTCTAAATCTGTCAAGCGATCAACTTTAGACGGGATTCCCGTTAATATTGATTCCCAAGGAACTTTTCCTTCTAAATTAGGATATGCATTAAACAAAATTGGCTTTTTCTTTTCCATAATGATTAAAATTTGTTATATCAAGAATCTATTAATTTAACGTTTAATACTAATTAAGAATATAACCGCTATTCCTTTCTACTATTAGCCCCTTTTTAAGGAACTTTTCTAGATGTTTTTCAATCATAAGGAGCTCAGCTATAATTTCAAAATCCTCAAACGCTGTATATTTTCTATATATGATGTTTTTATTTTTAAAATCCTCTAATTCAACGGGTCTACTCCGTTCAGAAAAGAAAGTGAGAATTCGTTCGTCCCGTTCTATCAATATTGACTTGTATTTTTCAATTTCTTCAATAATTTTTTTCTTTCCTTCGATTATTCCCCTATGCCCTGTAACGACGATATTCACATCCAAACTCTTAATCTTAGCTATAGATTCCTCGAAATCAATTAAACTAGCGTCAAGATTTCCATAATACGGATATTTTGATAGATCGATGTCTCCAAGAAAAGCTATCTTGGAATTCTGTTCATAATATGCACAATGTCCCGCGGTATGTCCAGGAGTAAAAAGTACTTTTAATTTCAACTGATCATTAATATTAAAAATATCATTGTCTTCAATCAATGCGTCTACTTTAATGTTCTGTATCCTTAAGAGTTTAATCAAACTATTTAATTCATCTTCAACTGGTGTATTTTTAACATTATAGAGAGGTATCATTTCATCGACATTTTCAATAGGTATTCTATCCTTTGAATGACAATAGAACTTGGCATCTTTTAATAAATAATTGCCAGAAATATGATCCTCGTGCCAATGAGTGAATAAAACGTTATTGATAGGGAAGCGCTTTTTTAGGGTCTTTAATCGTTTATGAGAAATCCCCGTATCTATTAAATAATCTCCGATTAACATAGAATGCGAGTAAGGATATCTAGCACGTTGGAATCCTTCTATAAAATAAATATTATCAAATTCAGACGATAAAGGTATAATGAAATCTTCCATGATAAACTCTCATCAATTTTTAGATTTTTAAAGCTAAGTATGGTTTGATCTTAAAATTAGGATACCTTGAGACAATATCCAAGTTGGAATTGCAAAGAATACAGACCATTCCGCAGCCATTTTAAACGAGACATTAAGAGGTAGAGTATTAATTACGATATATGCTAAAAAAATTGATGCTATTACAAATCCAATAATAGATTGTAATTTTGATATACTTGGAGTAAGATAGGCAGTGATTCCATAAACGATGCAACTAAACATTCCTCCGTAAAAGAAAAACCCCGCAGCAACATTGTGTATTCCAAAATTTAACTCTAAAGGGAAAAATCCAAGCATTAGAAGCCCAATCCCTAAAATAATACCACATCCTAGCGATATTACTATCAAAATTTTAAATGCTCCTTTTTTGAGTAAATATCCTGCCAGATATAAGCTATAGATCCAACTAATAATTCCAGAGTATATCATACCTCCATTAAAAACAATATCGGAACCGTTCGGACCTACACCTAAATGACTCACCCAATGAGTTAAAAAGCTAAATGTAGGATCTGCTAATACATATAATATTATTGCAGTGATAGCTGTTAAAAATCCAATTAATGCTCCAATTACAACTATGTGACTTATAATTGCATGCCTATATAATTTATATTCCTGTTTCATAATTCAATTTCTCAGATAGTATCTTGTACGAAACTAATAATGAAAAAGATAAAAACTCTCTTTCTCTAGAAAATAAGTTAAAAAATATTAATTTTATTCCAATTGGTTTTAAATAACTAAAATAACACCTTAAATCTAATAAATGCACTTAGACACGAATGAAACATTTTCTATAAACAATAAATTTGATGTGATCAAATGAGAGAAGAAGATTTAATGAGATTGTTAGCGGGTATTGGTGGAGTAATCACATTAATTGAAACTTTACTGGGTTTAAACGAAAGGAATTTTGATACCTCTAAAATAATGTTAATTGTAATTTCAATCGTTCTCGCTGTAATTGTTATACTTAGTGTCATTAGACCTGGCAATCCTGTACCTATGAATTGGCTACTTTTTGTAGGATTAGGTATAGTGATAATAATATTTAGTAGCTTAGCAGGAGGTATACTAATTTTAGTTGCTGGATTTATTGGATACACAGATAAATAAAATAAAGATTACCCGTTAAGGCATCCATTTTTGTTTTAAAATCTTAATAACTTTTAGCAATATAAACCGTACAAGTTGCTGGTTTGTTACAAATAATGCAGGTTGCAAATTCATGTTTTTCCTCGTCAATTCGTTTTCCACGCACGAATCCTCCAATGTCTTTCTCAACTATTTCGGCACAATGTTCACCATCAAAATCTATTGAACAAAATCCGCAACACACGATTTTTCCGTTATTAATAGCTTCAATTGCGGCGTCTTTTTCGTAGACAAGTTCTATCTGTGACTCAAAATCAACCAAACTTTTCTCTTTTATTTCTTTTGTATAATTTTCCGCGAGATTATCGATGAATTCTTTTATTTCGTTTTCTTGAACAAAGAACTTCTGACCATCGTGTCTTTTAACAATAACTACTTGGCTTTTTTCAATGTCTTTGGGACCTATTTCAATTCGAAGAGGTACTCCTTTTAACTCCCAATAATAGAATTTATTTCCAGCAGATTCGTCCGAATCATCTAACTTTACGATATACTTATCTTTAAGCTGATTTTCTATCTCTCTTGCTTTCTTTAAAACGAACTCTTCTTTACCCTTGTAGATTATTGGAATAATAATTATCTGGACGGGAGCAAGATCAAAAGGCAGTACCAACCCCTTATCATCCCCAAGATATGCAATCATAGCTCCATAATTTCTACTTTGAGAAGGACCGTAACAAGTCTGATAACCATATTTCTCTTCTCCATCTGTATCTACAAATTTTACGTTAAATGGTTTTGAGAAATTCTGTCCTAACAAATGAGTTGAGGGTAACTGCAGAACTTTTCCAGAACCCATTAACGCATCGGCAGCGTATGTATGAACCGCCCCCGCAAATTTATCCCATTCGGGCCTTTGAAAAAAGATTAAAGGGATACAACACTCATCCTGAAGAATCTGATAAGTGGTTTCCATATCTTCTTTAACCTGTTCCATTGCTCCTTCCATTGTGGCAAAAACATTATGTGATTCGATCCAATGAAATTCTCTACCTCTAAAGAATGGTCTTGTCATTTTTCCCTCATATCTCCAGACTTGGCACGAAAGATATCTTTTAAAAGGTAAATCCTTATAACTTCTCAACCACATTGAATACATTTTATATAACGCAGTTTCGCTAGTTGGTCGTAATGCCAACCTTTCTGCTAACTTGCCAGAACTACCAGCTTCGGTAACCCAAAATACTTCTGGAGCAAAACCCTCAACATGATCCGCTTCTAACAAGAAATTCGATTCAGGGATGAGAGAAGGCATCGTAAGTGGGAGATGACCTTTTTTCTCTAATAGATCTTCGGTTTTTCTATACATTTTTCTAATTGTGATGGTCGCCCATTCTCGGTAAACTACAAAACCCTTAATGTTATATCTAATATCTGCTAACTCTGCCTTGTTGATTAGCTCCGTATACCACCCAGAAAAATCCTCTTCTTTTGAAACCGTTATTCCGGTTAAGGGAGCTTCCTTTTTCTTTTTAGCCATAAACTATCATTAAAATAAATGCATTAAAAGTTAAATATTTTTTGAGCTCTCATAAGTATGATAGAATAATATGTAATTTTTTACAAAAATTTTGAGGCACTCGTCACATTTGATGACAGTTCAATCCCAGATACATATATTGAGTTTCGATTCAAAGTGGATGGCATTATTTGGACCGATCCTGTCCGTCGTGTTTGGAGGTATAACGTTCCCGGGCCAAGTGCTTTTGGAATACGAATCTCTGTAGCAATGCAACATTATAATTCAACAATGGCTGCTGGTACTCTCACGGTGTCAGTAATAGGTAAAGGTGACCATAATGTAGATCTTGTCAACGAATCAACTTTATTTGTACAAACCTTTAATTAATTTTTTTAATTTTACATATTCTTTAATCAGGATTTAGATTCGCATTAGTTATAATCGAACCAGTTAGAAATTCTTGCTCTAGGGTAAGATCGGTAATTTCTAGAAGTAAGATTAAAGCTTCAAATCCTTTTGAAATTAGAAATTCTTTTATTTCTCTTCCGATCTCTTTCAAAATTTCCTCATCAGTAGAATAAACGGAATAATGAATAATTGCACGTGGATTGTTTATGAATTCCGCCCGTTTTAGCATTTCTTCGCTATTAAAAATTGCCACCTCATCAGCTCCAGCAATTCTTGCTATTTTTTTAATTTCTGCTTCTAAGGATCCGTAAGTAAAGAATTGTTTACTCCCCATTTCTATTTTTTCTGATAAGACTCGCTCTAAATCTTCCCTCGTTTTTTTGTCGTAAAAAACAGTTAATTCATGAACACAAATTTCCCGATATTTACCTGAAATCAATTCTTCTTTCTCTTCAATAAATTCCATAATAGCTTCATAGTATTGATCATCTAGTTTTTGAAATTCCTCAACGCATCGTATATAGTGAGTCAATTTATCTATCAAATCGTAATAAAATTTTAGACGAGATTTAATCCTGAGTTTATCGCTAATTTGTTTAATTTCCGGATAATATTTCTTTAAAATGAGATTAATATTTCTATTGCTGAGAGCACATAATTTAGCGATTTTGTCTGAATAATTAATGGATTTAAACGTGAAGAGTTCGAGGATATCTTGCTCTATTTTAGCAAGTTCCTCAAACACTTCTGAAATTTTATTATTATACTTCTTCTCTATATAAGACATTTCTATAAATAAGATAAAATAGCACTATATAACAATTTTCTTCATAAACTCTATAAACTATTCTATTTTTGAAAGGCTTAAAAATAAAAATAAGAAGACTTTTAAATTGAGTGTCTGCCCAATTAAATACCGAAGACTCTTGCTACTGTCATAACTGATCCACTAATTAGAGAGACTGTAAAGTTGTCGTTGAGCTGAAAGGAAAATAATTCAACAAGAGGCGCAGCAATCCCACCAATTAATAAAATGTATAGATTAATCTCTAAAATATTGTAAAGAACAAAACCGCAGATTAACACGCATCCAAAATACGCTAATGTGCCCTCTAAAGTCTTATGAAATATCTTATGCCTTCCAAATGCTAATCCAAAAATCTTACTAAAAATGTCACCAAAAATTAAGAAAGTCAAAGATGTAATAGCAATAGTTTTCTCAAATAATAGAATGGAAATGAAAGTAGCTACAAGAAAAATAGTCATAGAAGAAAATTTCTTTGCTTCGTTTTTCCTAAATATCGATTTGATTTTCACCGTTAGGAGTTCGTTTGTTTGTTTATTCAGGAATCTCATTATATCTAGCGCAATAAAAACTATTGCAACAATCCCTATGATAAGAAGTGCTGTAATTTGGGTGAAGATCATGTAAAAAAAGATGAATAGAAAAGCAAATGGTCTCGAAGCTACCCGCCACCAGTGTGCGTTAAAATTTTCGTCTTCAATTTTGATTACTTTTCCTTTTATTGTATCATACAGAGAAACTGATACATCGTAGACGACTACAACCAGGAAGAAGAGATTATATGGGTTTCCAGGATAATAAATAAATGCTGCGTATCCGATTAAACCAAGCGTTATAATAGCAACAATTATTCCTGTTTTCGTAACATAAAAAAATATAGCGATCACGAAAATTAAATAAACAAAGATAAATATCAGCATCTCGAAACTTGTAAGAAGATAATTCAACAAATAAGCAAGTAAGATACCTGAAGTGGTAGCCATGCCCTGACCTCCGCGAAATTTAATATAAAAAGGAAGAACATGTCCCACAATAGCTGCTATACCACTTAATTGCGCAAAGATAAAATCTGCTCCTATTAACAATGCTAAATAAATCGCTAAGATACCTTTAAAAAAATCAAAAGTACCCGTAGGTATTGCGTATTTCATGCCTAAACTTTTGAAAGCATTAACCGTCCCAGCAACACCATCCCCTTCCTCTCGAATGTCAATATTTTTCATTCTCCCAAAAATATACGCTGGATTTATTGAACCAATTAGGTAACCAATGAAAATAACTAAAACGTTTATAACGATTGTAAATGGCTCCATACTATCACGCAATACTTATACAAAAAAGTGTATACGATGATATTATTATTCGCTTCCTTTTATACATATCTGCAAAAACAGATATAAAATAAAAAAACCGAAAGCCTTGAGAATTTATTGGTGAATATACATAAATCTTTCCATAAAATAGAGAAATATCTGATTGTAATAACCAGAAAAATAAAAATCACTGGAATGACCCGCCATTAACATCCAAATAATAGCGCAGTCTGTATTACCTTTTGCTAAATAGGTATCTCGAAAGTTATTGCTAATCCCAAAATAGGTGAGAACATCGTGGGTCCCCTGAAATATTAAACAAGGTGGACTTTCAGGTTCAATTAATTTCGCTGGCTCTAAAAATTCTTCACTTCCGCCAATTCCAAAATATTTCATTTGTCCATTTGAAGGATAAAATGGGATCAATCCCTTTATAGTGAGGTTTTGGCTGAAGAAATTTGAATAATTACCACTTGCTAATGCTAAGCCTGCTGCACTTGCCAGATGTCCCCCTGAAGATCCTCCGCTAAAGAAAACAGAACCCAAATTAGCACCGTATACATTAGCGTTTTCAGCGAGATATTTAGTAAAGACACCGATGTGGCGAATCATGTCATCAATATTAAAATCTCCTCTGGTGTAACTAGGGGTGATAAAATCCGTAGCAGCAACTGAGGAATCATACAAACCATATTGAATATCAAACACTATATACCCTTGAGCCGCGAAATACCTATTCATCTGCATCATATTCGATCTACCTTTATCACCCGAAACCCAACCACCCCCATGAATCCGAATTAACGTGGAATTCTGCCCTGGAAGGCCTTCACCTCTCTTTAATGGCATGTACACATCAAAATACAATTCAATACTTTCATTATCATAAAATAAGACATTTTCTACAACTATACAATCCTTAGGAGGAATTCCTAGATAATATCCCGCCGTTGAAAACGAAGTTTGTAAAAAATATTCGTTCTCTTCTGAGGGAATTTCTTGTTGCCAATTTTGACCAAATGCTTCTGAAAAACGTACTTCCGCATTTAACGCTGTGATGTTTGAAAGAAATAAAGGGCTTAGCAAGGCTGTAGACACAAAGATTCCTACGAGGGCTACTCTACGGAATTTCTTCCGGTCCCATCTCCCCCGCTTTAACCTTAGTAGAATAATTGTATTAGAGAGGAAGATAAACGACAAGAAAATTCCATATTGAGACGAAATATAAACAAGTTGCGTTGTTATAAACTCAAATACTCCGAAAACCGTTATAAACGCACAAAATGCACCAAATACAAAACCAGCCCAAGCAACACCGACTAAGAATTTCCTTAAAATGTGTTGAAATCTTAAGATTTTTATAGATTTTTTGTGAGAAGTATTATTATCTTTCCCCCATAACTCAAGATTCTTTCTCGATATGGTGTCAATTAATCCGATTACAATACCAAATGTTAAAAGACCAAAGTAACAGAGGTGAGTCAATGCATAACCCCCCAAAAAGCCATCAGAAACAACTCCAGAGCTAAGTAAATTACCTTGCATCATTCCAAACATACCTAAGATCATAAACACAAGAAAGATAAAACACATAATATACAACCTATACCCTAATTTACTCCTTTTATTAACTTTTAATAAATTAAGGTAAACTAATAAGAGGTTTTCAAATAAAGTAATTGTTAATATTATCCCAAAGATGTCCCAAAGGAGTAAATATTCAGGAATAGCGATATACAATAATCCTGAGACGAAACAGAATACATTTAATAAAAGTAATGAATAACTTACATTCTTTATATTAATAATACCTTTAAATTTCCGTACAGTATATGTTAAATTCAATAAAACCGCTTACGTATGTGTCACTTCTTAACGGGGACTCGTATACCTTTCAATCAAGCTTACTATTATATCTTAACTCGATGATTTAAACCCTAATTATTATCTAGGAAAAATATTGAAACAAATTAAAGACGAGTATAAATCTTCTTATTTGTACAAAATAGGAATACAAGACAAAAATGTAAAAGTTTAAATAGTATTAATTATGCAATTGAACACAAACTTAAGCTGTTTAAAGATACCTATCTATAAATGAACCTAAATTGGTCGTAATTTAAAAATATAAAAAATAGAAAGATAATAAAAAACTATTAAACTTAGTATTTAACCGCCTAGATGTGAGTCGTGTGGAAAACTCATTACTTCAATGGGGAATATTGCGAGAACAATGGGGAAAAGTGTAGGGTATTTTTAGGGAAAAATTTTAGGTAATTTTAAATATAAAATAAATAAAAAACATTTAGCTCTTTAATGATAATTAAAAAATCGAGAAAAAAAAAAATGACTGAAAATGATAAAATAAGCGACGATTTGAAGGAAATAAAAAGCAAATTAGAGGGGATTCAATTAACACTAAAAATCGGACTCTTTTGTTTAATTATATTACTTTCCTTAGTACTTTGGAGTATTTTGTTTTCTCCTTCTTATTGATGAGCAAATTCCTTTATGATAATGGTTTATTGAAGAAATATTAAATCGGAAAAAACTACCATTCAAAAAGTTTTTACCGGTCATTAGAAAAGAAGAGATAAAAATAAAGGAAAAAAATAGAAAGATAAAAAAAATTGTGTTATTCTGCCAGATTCGTGAAATCTCTTACGCGAGCTTCATTCTAATCTGTTTGGAACGACTTCTTAAAGTGACTTCCGTGACCTTAGCCACTTCTGAGACTTCTGCTTGTGTTTTTCGGCAGTTACTTGATTTGGCCGCCATATATATTACACTTGCCGCTAAGCCCTTTGGGTCTTTCCCTGTTCTTAATAGTCCGTTTTTTGATGCGTCTGTGAGCATGTCGATTGCTTTTTTCTGAACTTCCATTGGTAATCCCAAATCGTTTCCGAATCGAAATACCAGCTGTTCGGCTGTAATTGGCTTGTACCTTAGATTTAATTCAGGTAAAACTTCTTTTACAATCATTCCTAAGCTTCTGTGAACCGTTCTTCTTGGGGTCATTGAAGCATCGCAAACTTCTTCTAGCAATCGAGGGAATTCGTGAACCCTGATTGCAGCGTATAATGAAGCAGCAATAAAACCATCAATTGATCTACCCATGGTTAACTTCTTTCTTGCAACAACACTATAAATTTTCCATGCTGTTTCTTTGATATACTCAGGAATGTTTAGTTTTGATG
>JAHQWP010000138.1 GCA_029856235.1 Promethearchaeia archaeon | reverse complement strand
TCATAGTTGATTTACCGTGGTCAATATGCCCAATTATTACCAAATTCAAATGTTTTTTATCGGTCGGCATTTAAAATCAATTTCCTTTACTTATTATTAAATTTATTATTTTATTTGCAATTAACAATTATACCTACCTTAATGATATCAAATATATATTTTTTACTATAATTTATCTTATATATTCTAAGGGAGAGAGTTGTAAAGATACTTATTACGAGATCATATACTATTTTTTTTATTAAAGCTAGTTAAATATTCCCTCCTAGTGTCGGAATAATAATCTTTTTTATTTTGTTAGATTGGATTTTGTGAATCAGTAAAATATTTTCCCCTTAAATCCTCATACAATTCATTTTTATTATCTCTTAACAAGTTGAAGATTTCCCCCATTTCTTTTTGAAAATCTATTTTATTTCCTTTAGAATCAGATATTTCAATTATAACTTTATTTTGTAAGAATTTTTCAAAAACTAAATTAATATCATTGATGTTGACTCGAGTTTCTCTGAAATAATCTAAGAGGTGGTGCAAAATAAAAGCTTTTACGTAGGAATTCTGATCATCGTTTGCGTTATCCAAATCCTTTTGATAAAAGAATTGTAGTTGTTGAATTGCTATATTTTCATTATTATTATAATGGCTGCTATCATAATTTTCAGGATATGCCCAAGAAGTTCCGTAGTCTATGTTTCGATTAACATAATACGCGATGAATTCGTCGATTCCAGCTTTTTTTGCCCATTTATCGTGAACGAACCAATTAGGCATTTTTACATCACTTTAAGAATAATTTTGAACTATAAATTTGATAGCATTAGATTAAAAAAAAACATTTTTCTTCATAAAAGATAATAAAAATAAAAAGTCATATTTCGTTAATTAATACTAATAATTCAAAAAAAATATTCAATAGAACATACGATTATCATGGTAAAAAACAGAAATAAATTCCCCCGAGAAGGAGCCTTCATTATGGGACGAGTAGTTGATATTCAAGCCCAATATATTTATGTAGATTTACCGGATTACAATGGTTTACCTTCAGAAGAAACTGCAAGAGGTATGATACATATTAGTGAAATTTCAAGTAGATGGGTCAAAAATATTAGAAGTATCGTAAGAATTGGTCAACGTCTTGTATTAAGAGTCGTGAAAGTTGTTCACGATAAAGGTCAGATTGACTTGTCATTAAGGCGCGTAAATTCCGCCCAAAAAGATTTGATAACGAAAGAACATAAATACGCAAATAAATTTGAAAATTTATTGCAATTTTTAACTGATATTGAGGGAATTCATTTAACTTTAGACCAAGCTTACGAATTAATTGGTTGGCCAATAAAAGAACAATTTGATCTTTACCAAGAAACTGTCGAAGCTCTCAAAGAAGAAGGACAAGAAATCTTGGATGAACTTGATAATATATCAGATGATATTAAAAAAGCATTTTTACAAGTCGTTGAGGAAAATGTCGAAGTTTCGACGGTTAGCATAAAAGGTAAGATTAAACTTATGAACAAAAGTGGGGATGGCATAGACAAAATAAAAGACACATTGAATGAAATAATCAAGATAATAGAAAAGCCAAAAGCAACGAGGAATATTCATTTATCGTATCTGGGAGCGCCTTTTTATAGATTAGAGATTATTTCCAAAGATTATCTCGACGCGGAAAGCATTCTTTCAGATACAATTGAGGTACTAGAAAGTACAACTCAAAAAAATAATGGTTCCTTTGAATTTATAAGGGATTAAAGTTTAACTAATAAAAAATCGTTAAAAAAAAATGAAATACCTTCAGAAGTGTAAAGATTGTAGAAAATACGGATTAATTAACTCAAAATCTAAGTGTACTTATTGCGGGGGAACTTTAATTAATCCATTTCCTCCGAGATATTCTCCTATTGATAAATATTCAAAATATCGGATTATTTATTTTAAAGAGGAATTTAAAAAACGGTTTGAAGAAAGTTAGACAACTTCTATTTTTTCTGCTATTTTTTCGTAAATAAGAATTTTCGCGTTTTTTTGTGGCATATTGGCAATATCGTTTTCCTGAAATGGACCATAATTAATCCCATCAATTCCAACTAAAGGAGGAGAAGGATTGTTAAACCTTATAAGAATATAATCATATTGAAGCACTTGCTCGGGTTGTATTACATCTGATTTTTTCTGTGTGAGCTCAACCTCACTGATTTCTAAGTCTTTTTCTGTGGGAACATTTGATAGAAACGGGTGAACTGGTATCTCTTCAACCTCTAATATGTTATCCAATTCAATTGGCTCATCTTCCTCGTACAATGTGAGGGTCTTAAGTTTTTTAAATCCTTTAATTGAGCTTACTAAATTTTGATAAAATAACTTTTCGGCTTCAATTACACTATTATAATCGATCTCTTGAAGGACCAGAGCCGCGTTTATTAATTTTACCTCCCGAATTTTTAAAAGATCGTTAAATAAATACTTAAATCCATACTTGTATGATTTTAATATTTGAATTTCAACATTTTGCCTACTTTCTAACTCAAATTTAACGATATAATCAACATTTTTCTTATAGGAATTAAAATTCTCTTGAGTCAGGGGGGTTAATTCACTCCGTTCGAATTCTTTAAGCCAATGCTCATAGAGGTTCCGATAATCAGTTTTTAAATTCATACGCTTCGATAAATTGTATTCTCCTTTAATAATGAAAGATGAGAAATTATATTATATTAACTCAAATTGATTTCGCAACTTCTTTACACAATAAAAATACTGCTATATGGTGAGGGACATCGATTATTTCTCCTTTTGAGTAAGGCCCATACTCTACACCTTTGATTTTTGTCATTGGTATTGTATTCTCTGTAATTTCTAGTTTCCGGGTCAAATTTTTCTTACTTGTAAATACGATGGGATCCAATTTTTCGTTCACTTCGTCCAGGGGATTAAAATCTTCTAGTTCTTTCAAAGATATTTCCTGAACTTTGAAGCCTGTTTTTCCGTGTAAAGAGCCGGGATATCTTATAAGTCTGTGAATATCTATAGATACAGGTTCATCCAATTCAATTCCAACTTGTTTAACAATTTCTTTTAAGAATTTTTTCCACATTGTCAAACCAAAACCTTCGATAGCCCAGACATTTCTTTCTCCTTTCGTAATTAATTCTAAAAAATCATCTTTGTAATTTAAAAAGCTTGTAGCATAATTCTGTTTGAAACCAAATTGATTTTCATCAAGTAACATTTTTTCTATCTCAGTTTTAGGTTTATGTAGTAATTCTTCAACTTTTCTCATAATTTTCTGAGACCAACCGAGATTTTCTTTTAATAATCCATGGATTACGCCTGTTTTATCAATGAGACCTAACAAATCAAATGAAATGTTATCACCTGTAAGGTAATCAACAATTTCTCTTCTTTCGTCGCTATTTAATATTCTAAGTTCTTCACTTTCAACTTTTAGGTGATATCCTCTATGACCGGAAAAAGCGATTCTCATATCTTCTTCGCTTATACCGAAGTCGGGGATTAAAAAATTATAGATTAATTTCTTAATTTCATTTTTAGCAATATTTAAGCAGTCATCACATACCCAATTCAATTTACTGAACTTAGATTTTTTACATTCTGGACATTTTTCAGGCATTCCAGTTCCTTCAGCATCGCATTCTTTACAATACCAAAGATCGTGCTTTTCTTTACAGGGAGTATAGAAGTGATCTACATCAATATCAATGATTAAATCACATCCTTGATAATTCTTGTTTTCCATTTCTCTCGCATCAGGAACCAAGTAAACTGATCCACTGGAATATAAATGTCTAGGAGTATCTCGTAATAAATAATCACTTAATTCTTTTGGGTGTTCAAATTTCACATGTCTTTTCATATAAACTTTTTTTTCCCAAGGGATAAAACCAAACTCTCGTAAATTAAAAGAACTAACTTGTGGAAAAGTTTTCTGTTCTTCTTGATAGTATGCCTGAAATAACCTTTTTAAATAGGTGATGTCACTCATTTGGTTTCTCTGATTCCTCCAGTTCTCTTTTTGCTAGATATTTTTGATACTCTTCTCCTCTATCACTTCTATATTTCTTTATACGAACATAGCCTAGTGGGTGTTTCAACTTTTTTCTCTCAGACGGGTCTTGTGAACCATATCCTGTTAAACAGAGTTCGTCCTTATATTTATCTGCCATACATAAACCTAATGATTTTAAAGTAGAGCATTGATATGGTGTATAATTTTTTCTTTTTGCATATTCTACTTGATATGTAGTTTTTTCTCTGTCAAAATCAGGTAGAGTGGAAAATATATTAACTACATATTCAACGGGGTATTCTAGAGCGAGTAAAAGCCAGACGATATATAGTCGTTCATGATGGACAAGGTTTTGACCTTCTTCTGCTTTTTTTAATATTTCAATTACACACGGAGGAAGAAGTAATACCATCTTCTCCTTACTACCAATATCAAGTTTAAAAGTAAAATCAAATTCTTCTTTTCTCTTCTCCCATAAGCTAAAGATTTTATCATATAATACTTTAAATCCTTGAATTTTAGAAGCTTCCTTAATAAATGATTTTAAAGAAGCTTTATCGTCTGTTTCTTCACTAAGAAGCTTGTTTCTAACGTACTCTTGTATTAATCGTATTAATGTTTTATTTTGAACAAACACATGACCATTAATCAATGTGTTATTCGTTAATTTCCTATACTCGTCTCTTAAATTTGATGCAAGTTTAAGATAATCAATGTAATGAATTGAAAAATTTGCTTTTAGTTTTTCTCGATTATCTTTTATGATTTTTAGTCCAAAAGGTTCGGGGGGATCATAAAAATTGATTTTTAAATCTAAATCGTGACATATGTCATATATATTTGATATACTATTTTCCCTTTCCATATCGTTGTAAGCGTTTTTTGAATATAGATTGGCAGCTCTATTTGTTATCACCTTGTTATTTAGAGCATAAAGTATAATTTTTAGCAATAAATAAACATGAACATTTAAGTTGTCAATCGTATAATCTGGAATCTCTTCCATATTATTGAAAGCAGCCTCGAAGATTTTTAAAACTCGGTTAGCGATTTGAAAACTGTTATTATTAGAAAATATCTCTGAAATAAACTCAGTAGGTGGTTTCTCTCCGATATCTTTATAAATTGTTTTTAGGGAGGGAAGCCATGGATATCGATTAATTAATTCATTTGAAATGCTCAAGGCTCCTATAACCTCATTTTTCAAAATAAAAATAAGTACATTTAATTGTTCATGGGGGTGATTTGTTTTAATTGCAATAAGTTAATTGATTTACAATAGAAGACTTAAAATTCGTCCATATCGTCGTTGTCGTCAAATTCAGCTTCTTCGACTCGAGGTGCAAGGAAGTAATTCAATTCGCCGCCCTCTAAAAGATTGAAAATCATTTTTAAGGGATGGTCTGTTTTAAGTGAAATTTCAAGTTTTTCTGTGATTGAGGAGATTTTTAGTATTGCTTTTAGAAATGTTAGACTATAGGCCCCCGTACAAGTTTCGGTAATTTCACTTTCAATCAAATCTTCTATGCTGAGATCGTACTCCATTTCGCCAATCTGACCATTAGAGCTAAAGATTAATCCTTCGTTCGCAACGGCCTTCATGTTAAGTATTTCAGAATATATTTCTGCATCCTTTATTGCTTCTACTAGAAAGTCCGTATCTATAACCCAATTTGAAGGATACTCAATTTTTAATAAGTTGTCCATCGGAATTTCTTCCCGATCAAGGTCAATTAATGCTAGACTAAAAGTTCTTTTACGGGCTCTCCCTTCGCGTTGCATAGTTATTTTAATTTTTTGTTCTGCCTCTTTAAAGTCTATTTCAATATTGTCATCAGCAGAACTTCTTTTAAGTATTTTATCCAAATCGTCTAAGTTTAAACCGATTTTAGATTCTTTACTACACTTGTAATCGTCAAAGCCCTCCTTCTTTATTGATAGTTTTAGCAAACAGATTCGACTTGGGTCCATTGCTGTGATAACAAATTCTTTAGGAGAAACTTTAAATTCGGTCTCATCAATGATACTAGATAGAGTTTCAACTATACCCTTCAATACCCTACTATTTTCCAGTTTTAGTGTAAAGCTCATTAATTATCAGCACTTTTATTGATTACTAATTTATATTAATATAGTTTTATTGGCAATATTTATAAAATTCAGTATTATAGGTTTAATAATAGTTTACAATTCAAATTGTAATTTTTGAATTAATTATATATAGTCACCTTAAATTTTTTAATCTATATAAATAAAAAAAAAATCGAACTAATATGATGCGCGAGCCAGCGATTCAAAGAATGATTGTAGATGTAAAAAGCTCGGATAGTCGAGTTCAGATAATGGGTTATGTCAAAGAAATCGTTGAAAATGACCACATAATTTTGAACGATAAAACTGGAGATATAAAAGTAGATATTAAAGTCGTTGAATTTCCGTTTAAAAAAAATGATCTTATTAATGCAATAGGCGAACTCAATATTACCACGGGAGGAGAAAAAGAAGTTGGAGCAGAAATTATACAAGATAAGAATAAGTTAAACTTTGAATATTATCAAAAGCTCTATGAAATTAAAAAGGAATTAAATTTAGTTTAGAGTTTATTTTAAAGCATAAAGTTTAAAGTTGTTATAATTTTTAGCTCCTTCCTTTAAACCATTTACTAGATTAATCGATTTCTTATAATTATGTAAAATTTTTATTTTAAAATAACAAATTTTAATATTTATGCTTATTTTGATTCTTTAAGGAACTATACTAATTTTTAGTGTTAAATATATGGTTGAATTTTGTCCAGAATGTTCAAATCTTTTACGTAAAAGAGTTACAGATGGAAATAAAGCTTTAGTTTGTAGGTGCGGCTTTCAAAAGGAATTAAAGCTAAGTAGGGAAGAAATTAATAAAAATATCACATTGAAAAAAAAAGCATTAGATAAGAATCTTATAGTTGTGACTCAAGAAGATAAAATTTCTGTCCACCCAATCGTAACTAAATATTGTCCCAAATGCAACAATAAAAAGGCAGAAGCTTGGCAAGAGCAAACTCGGAGCGCTGATGAACCAAGCACCTCGTTCTTTAGATGCCTTGAATGTAAGCATACATGGCGAGAATATTAGAATTAATTAAAAATTAATTTTTACTTTTTTTAGATCGTGAAAGAGTGGTTTCACGATCTGAGTACTTGATATATTTTTAAATTAAGCAAAAATATATTAGGAAAGTACTTCTAAAATCTTCGTTAAAATTCGCGCTTTACCACCAGTAGATTGAAGAAGTGTTTTTCCACACACTAAACATTCTACATCTGTTGCAGAGCAACCAAAAATTATTTGTTGATTACCACAATTTAGACACTTGACTCGCAAGAATCTACTTTGAGGTTGAGGGATTAATACTTCTTTATTTTTCTTTTTCGGCATTACTTTTCAACTCTCATACTTCCTGTAATTCGAATTTCTTTACTCGATAAGATTTAGAATACTGTTTTTTACCGCATTCTGAACACTCTAATACCGGCAGTGATCTTTTGTTCACTTTTGCATTCTTATGAAATATTTCTTTAGGGAAACTACCATAACCGGTTTTCTTTCTTTCTACACGTCTTCTACCTTGATTGAGCATTCGCTCTTTTCCCTTCTTATACATAGAGACATTGTGTATTTTGTGAGATCTACAATTTGGACAATAACGATTTATTGAACGCGGGTATTTCATTTTTCAAGCAACTTCAAATTTCAGTTTAAAGTTAGTAATTATTTATAAATTTTAAATTTTATTAGTTCTGCTTTATTCTTTGTTGGAAAAGCATATGTAAATAAAAAATATTTTAAATGGTATTACTATAATTTTATTAAAACTTTCGTTAAGAATTATGTCATTCAAAGAGAAATTTAAAGAAGGAATTATAACTGCGAAAGATTTTTCGCGAGAAGACATAGATTATATTCTCCAAAAAGGTAAAGAAATGATTCATAATAATAAAAAAGCTGATGTTTTAAAAGGGAAGATATTAGCAACTTTATTTTTTGAACCATCTACAAGAACCCGTTTAAGTTTCGAGTCAGCAATGTATCGTTTAGGAGGAAATGTAATTGGTTTTCATACGGGTGATGTTTCTTCAACAAAGAAAGGTGAGAGCATCGCAGATACTATTCGCACTGTAGAAAATTACAGTGATGGCATTGTTATTAGACATAATTTAGAAGGTGCGGCTAGATTAGCTGCAAAATTCGCAAAAATTCCTATAATAAATGCGGGATCTGGAAGTGGAGAACATCCAACGCAAGCTTTATTAGATTTATTAACTATAATACAAGAGGGCCACAAGTTAGACGGATTGAATATTGGGATAATGGGGGATTTGAAATATGGGAGAACTGTTCATTCGTTATCTATATTACTTTCGAACTATGAAGCCAATATTTACTTCATAAGTCCTAAAGATTTGATGCTCAGAAAAAGGGATAAGGATTACTTACAACAGAGACAAGTTAAATACAAAGAAATCGAGAAATATAGAGATATTCTTAATATTCTAGACATTCTCTATGTTACTAGAATTCAGAAAGAAAGATTTGCCGATATTGAAGAATATGACAGAGTCAAAGATTTCTATGTCTTCACTAAAAAGGATATGGCAGAAACTAATGACAATTTTAAAATTATGCACCCATTACCAAGAATCAAAGAGATTTCAGCTGAAATTGATGATTCTCCTAAGTCTATTTACTTTAAACAAGCGTACTATGGTATTCCTATGAGAAAGGCGATTTTGGCGGAATTATTATCAAATTAAATGATTTTTGCTATAAATTTAGTTGAAATGCGTTTAATTTTGTATTTAGTAGACTATTTATATGTTCATCGACAGATTCTTTATTCACACCGAGGGTAAAAATACTCCCTCCACCAAGATATTTCTCAAATTTCTTATATAAGTTAATTTTACTCTTGATTGATAGCTTTGAATCCTCTCTAATCATACAGGTACTATATGGGTCAGATTTATTACCTAATTCGGATTGATTATTATGGTATATATCATGTAGATAACTATCGTAATGGGGTTGAGTTAATATATAATTCTCGCCTTGTTGTTGATTCTTTTCTTTAATAATTTTACTCATAAACTCTAATACATCATAAGCAAAGGACTCACTTTTATCGGTTCTATCAATTTCAATACCACAATGTGATTTTACCGCTTCATTAAAGCCGATAAAGCTAACTGATTTTAGAGTATCGGTGATCCAATTAGCATCTTTAACTTCAAAAAATTCAGAAGTTATTTTTTTCCATTGTTTTGAGGATTTAAACCTTCGATTCATCAATTCTTTTTTATACTCAAAAAATTCAAAAAGAGAATCAAGTCTCTCTTGTAAATATTCGAAGAAAGTATTATCATTCTGGCAAGAATTTTCAGCAATCTTATGTAAATTAATTAAAATTTTATCCAAAATAATTCTGTTTCTATTAAAATTGCTACCATTTAGGTTACGTACATTTATAAGAGAGGAGTTTAGTAAATTCGATTCAGTTTTATCGAAGAAAATAAAATTACGATAATAATCAGGTTTTAAATGATTTGTCAAAATATCAAACGATTTTTTAGAAGTATGAAATGTTGTGTAATCAAGTAACAGTAGAGGTCCGGGATTTTGATTTTTATGGATAATTTGATTAAATAACTTATCAAGTAATATATTAATCAATTGAACTTGCGAATTTTCAACTACTCCTTCTTTTTCTTTATTTAAAAGAGAGAATTCCAATGAAAGATGAGATTTTTCATCATAATATCTATAATTTAGCTTTAAAATTTGAGACGCAATCATGCTTAAAAGCTGGGAAGACTCCTTTTCAGATTCAAAATTAAACAAGAAAGAATCAGCAAAATTGCCCAACATTATATCTTCAGAAAAAAATGGTTTAAAGAAAGCTACTTTATCGAAGAAACTTATTATCAGATTAATTTGGTTTATTAAACTATTACGATTATTGAAATCGATCGGATTATTCTTGGATATTTGCTCCAAGATTGAATTGGAATCAACATACAAACCTAAAGGTCTTAAACTCCAATAATTTAGATTTAGGAGAATCACTTCCCCTGATAAATACAAGTCTGCTAAATTCTTAGGGAGAAGATTTAAAAGTAAAAATTGCTCGGATACATCTGATCCTAATTTTGAGAGGAATTTTTCAGAGTTAATTGAATTATTATCGAAGTGTTTAAAAACTTCGAAGGGAGGTGTGCCTAATCTAGTCAATTTATGTCTAATTTCTTCTTGACCATTTTCTAATAGAATAGCATTAATATATTCTCTCATTAAGGGTGCTGTTAAGTATTCAATATTGGTTTTAGATAGACGCTCTTCAACTTCTTTAGCTATTTGTTTTGCTAGAAATTTTTCAACTTGGCCTTCTTTAATCAAATAACTTTCGATTTTATTTGTATCAAATGGTTCTTTCGAATACTTTGAAGTCCTGATCATTATTGTTTTATTCTTGTCGTTAAGGATTTGCTCGATGGATACAATATTTTTTAAAATTTGTTTCCCTACAGTGGTTAGTATGTATCCATTCTCTGAAGATTCGATTAAAACGCTATTTTTTAACGCTTTTAAGTGAAATGAAAAATTAATAGCATTTGGATTACTCCCTAACACTTCCTTCTGAAGGGATGAATAAGGTAAAGGATAACTGCTAAGGCTTAATTTCTTCAAAATATCGATCCTTATTTTCTGACCTAGTGTCTTCAGTTGTTTCTCTAAAACATCTTGATTTTTGTCGGAATTCAATTTTAGTTTAAATTGTCTTCAATATCATTAATTCTACTTAACTTAATATTATATTTTAGAAATATATAAGAATTAGGAATTTTCCGATTTGTAAATTAGATTAGATAATATGTAGGTGATATTCCAATAGATATTTTCAATTTTTTTTTGGTTTCAAGAACAAAATATACGTAGTTCTAAACTAAAATTAGACTTTAGGTACTTTTCAATCATATCTCCTAAGAAAAATATTATTAACAAGAAAAAATAGATAAAAAGCAGCATACAAAAAGGTTAGAATTGAATATTAAAAGAAATTTAACGGGCAGAAACAGCTATCCTTTCAATTTCGTCTTTTCTTTTAACCGCTCTCGATTCAATGTTGTCTTTCGCTGCTAGGGCTAACTCTTTAGAAATATTTTCAGCAAAAGCTCTTTCGCTTGAGTGAGAACTCGTGCCAATTGCTTGGACTAAATACTTGATCGCTAAATCTATTCGACGCTGGGGTGAAACATCTACGGCTGAAGAATAGGAAATCCCCCCCATTGCTATTTTCGTTACTTCTTCTCTTGGAGCAGTGTTGCAAATCGCATCTATTAAAACCTGAATAGGATTTTCCCCAGTATTTAATTCCAGCAAAGTAAAAGCATTTTCAAGGTTTCTTAAAAGTTTACTCTTCTTCCCTGAGCTATATGAGCTTTTATGCCCTTTAATTTTACTTCCAATAAAACCAGGAGCTAGTAATCTATTTACAAAACGTTCGATGATGGATATTTTAGAAGTTTTCCAAAATCGCTTGTGTTCATGTCTTCCAGCAGTATGGGGAATTATAACCGGTTTTAAGTTGATATATTTCTCTAATGTCCAATCTCTGACTTCAATATTTTGATATGACCATTTATTATAGAGTTTAATATCTTTCTTTACTTTACTCATAGTATTGCACCTATCTCATTGGTTTCTCTTTCTTGCCTGAAATTAGAGCTTGTAAACTTACACCGTTTACCATTACTACACGCCATCGTACACCAGGAAGATCTCCTACCGCACGCCCCTTAGCACCACCGATCCCTTCCACAAGTACTCTATCATGTTCTTCAATGAAATTAAGAGCACCATCTCCCGGAAGAAAAGCAGTTATACTTTTACCATTCTTTTTTAATTGAACCCTGACGCATTTTCGAATAGCAGAGTTAGGTTGTTTACTTTCTCTCCCTACTTTTTGAAGCACGATCCCTAAAGCTTGTGGAGCACCTTCCATAGGGTCAACTTTCTGTTTTAATTTAAGCTTCTTCCTTTTGTATTTAGTTTTGCTCCATCTAAGCTTTTTTCGGTTATTTCTTAGTTTTCTGGCCGAGTATAAGCCTTTAGGTTTCGACATGATAAAATTTTTAAAAAATGATTTTTTTTTTTTGAAATGTCTCTTATTGAGATATACCTTAATATCTTCCTTAGAACTTAAAATTTTTGAATTTAGAAAATTAGATATTTAGTTTTTTGTGTTGATTATAACGTTGTCAACCTCAAAATGACGCAAAACAAGTTCTTTTATCTTTCTTATCATAGAGCCTTCTTTACCAATGGCTTTTCCACGTTCTTGAGGTCTTACAGAGATAATTACGGTTTTTTTTTCGTTCCTATTTTCTTTAATCTCGATGTTTTGAAGTTGGATTGAATTTTTTGTAGTGTTTAAGATAAACTGGATGAATTGTCCCAGGTTTTCTGACCATGGAATTACATCAATTTTCTTTTGAAGCTTAGTCATAAGATCCTTAACGTGTTCTCCAGCTTTCCCGATGGCTTTTCCTACGTCTTCTTTTTTCACCAAGAATATAATTATTTCAGAATCGTTTTCTGGTGATTGAAAAATGAAGCAGTCCTTTATAATCGCGCCAGATATATTGTTGAAAAGCGATATTAATTCCATCGATTGTCTATCAAGTCTTATATTTTTTCGTAACATCAATTTACATTTCACTTAGTTATTAATTGTTTTTAGTTTTTAAAGTCATTAAGTCAGAGTCTCCAAAATCGTTTATTCCAATGACCGAGATCATGTATGGTTTCCCCATTGCTAATCCTAATTCCCATGAGGAACCTTTGTATCTGTGTATAAATATACTATTGTCAATAAGAGAGTTGTAATATTTTAATTGGTTTTCTAATTCATCTGGGCAGTTATTAGCTATAATAATCATCTTAAACGGGTCTTGTCTAATTTGTCTTAGGACTTGTGATTTACCGTATAGCATTTTACCAGTTTTATAAGCAACCTTAATATTAGTATCAACATCAAATTCCTTTACTTTTTTTCGAGATAAATCGATTGATTCGCTTATCTTTTTACTTTTCCTTGCCATCGTCTCAACTTATAGTATCTGATTTAAATTTCTAAAATACCGTAATTATAGAAATACACAATAATATAAAATTTTATCGCTTGTTCTCCTATTTCTTGCTATTAAGGATTTTAAAATTAGTGTCATATTTAAATATAATTTTTATGTGTTTACGAGATTTATAATTCGCGCTACAGAGCTAATTCTTATATTATGATTGTTTTTTTAATTGATTCAATATTTTAAGGTTAGCATCTAAATCGAACTGGATTTTCACGCGACCCGTGCCCATTGGGACAACTTGTCCGATGATCACATTCTCAGGGATCCCTAATAAGCGCTCTTCCTCGCCATAAAGCCCAGCGTCTAATAATTGGTTCACCGTTACTTCGAAAGCTGCTCTAGCAAACACACTTGATTTCGAACCGGATATACCATGTCTACCGATCGATTGGATTGAGCCTTCCACACACATCAAATCAGACAAGATTATTAAGTGTCTTTGATCAACATCTAATCCTTGTTGTTCTAACACTTTTTGGGACTCTTTTATTATCATATTTCTCGCAGCTTCGATTCCATAAAGTTTTTCAATTTCATGAATGTGGTTTGAAACTGTTCGAGTAGTATCAACACCTTCAATTTGAACGACCCCGTGCATATTTGTTCCTTCCGTTTTTATAACCCATTCCTTTTTATCATCGGTTGGGGTTATCAAACCTCTTTTAATCCCTCGTACGCCTTTTACCACTTTTTTCAGAATTTTTTCTCTTAGTTTCTGAAGGTTTTGAAGATCTTCAATTTGAGGATCAATTATTATAGAGTTTCCTTCTCGTTTAATCGTTCCTTTTTTCTTATATCTCTTCAGAATTTCAGGAATTGATTCGATATCAATACCCTTTTTTTCGCAAATATCGGGAATTAAATTGATAATAATGTTCCAATTGACAAAATCTAAGTCCACATCGTGAGTAATTTGCTCTATACGAATTTGTTCAATTCTTTTGTGAACTTCAATTGCTTTTTCTTCGCTCTCACTATATGGTTTTTCTAAATATATCGTTTGTTGAGGGGTGCTAGGGAACCTTCGAGCATCGACGATCTCTATGAGTCTAGGAAGTCCTTGAGTTACGGAGAATTCTTCAACTCCAGCATAGTGAAAGGTTCTCAGAGTCATCTGAGTTCCGGGCTCTCCAATACTTTGAGCGGCAACTGTACCTACCGGTTCGTTCGTTTCAACAACGGCATTATTATAATTAACATAAATTTTATTTAAGAGGTATTCCAATTGTTCTTCTTCTAATTCTTCTTCTTTAATACGATCTCTTATTTTAATAATAAGATCGTCAGGTATACCATCTTCTTTTAATTCATTTAAGTTTTTTTCTAAGATTGTTTGAGTTACATTTCCCATTTTTTATGACCTTATGATTTTTTAAAAATTTATCCTATTTTTTCTTCTTTCCATTCAAGATATCCTTTTGTGAGTTTTCCTCTCCATTCTGCGTTTTTTCCGGTCTCTTTGGAGTATAATTCCCTCAAATCTTCTTCGCTAAGAGTTTGTTCTTTTTCTTCCTTTTTAGGTTTTTTTGGAGGTTTTTTCTTAACTGGGGCCTTGGTTGAGGGTTTTTTCGCTACTGGTTTTTTCGCTGTAGGCTTTGACTTAGGAGTACTTTTTATTTCCTCCCGAATTTCATTCAAGTCAAGCGCTTTAGCTTTTAGCAGTAATACTTCAAGATTTACAGCATCAGAATGATCTGTATGCATTGGATCTATACCATCATCGCCATAGCAGAATTGAATAATATTTTTATCGCTATTTCTGACGGTTCCATCGTTTTCTATTATCATGTCTTGTAAAGCATTTACTAACCGTCTCTGCATGTATCCACTAGTAGATGTACGAACAGCAGTATCTACGAGGCCTTCTCTTCCACCCATTGCATGGAAAAAGAACTCCTCTGGATTTAAACCCTTTCGATAAGAACTCTCAACAAATCCACGAGCCCGAGGCGTTAAATCACTTACTTTGAAATGTGGAAGCGTTCTTGAGCTATAACCTCGGTTAATTCTTTCACCTCTTATCGCTTGTTGACCAACGACAGCGGACATCTGTCCTAAGTTTAAAATATTACCTCTCGCTCCAGACTTAGTCATTATTACAGAATGAGCTTCGTCCCCTATGTAGTGTGCAGCAGTTTCCTCAGCCATTTTACGGGCTTCTGCGAGCACTTGTCGAATCCGAAGTTCAAGAGTTTCGCGCATTGAACGGCCAGGAGCTCTTCTTAAGACAGTAGTATCGTTTTCGTCAAATGCTTTGATTAATTTATCAGCTTCGTCACGAGCATCTTTCAATATTTGTTGTATTTTGTCGTAGGCTTCTCCATGGACATAAACTTCATCTAAACCCATTGTCATTCCATTTTGCCGAATAACGTATAATAACATTCTTGTTGAATTATCTAAAAATTGTCTTCCAAGAGCGTTGCCGTGATCTTTTATTATTCTTTGCAAAATACTATTAGATTGCATTGCTCCATATGAGTTATCGTCGATTGTTCCTGTTATTAATTGGCCATTTTTAATAACAACATATGCGTCATATTCGCATCCCTCTTCCAAACATACTTCGCATTTTTTACAAAATTTTGATTTGACCTTGATATTCAAATCGTCTGGAAAAAGAGTGCTAAAAATTTGTTTTCCCGAATATAAAGGTTCAGGTTCGGATTGTACGGGAGTTATGTCATCCAAACTAAAGTTGGGTTTACTAACAAAAACATCCCCTAAATATAATAGTTTTAAGGCGTCAATTCTATTATATAACGAATTTAAACTTGTAAATTGAAAAACGGAAGAAATAAAATCTTGAATTCCTCCTAGAATTGGACCTCCAAATCTCGGAGATAAAATATGATTTTGAACTTTGAGAAGTAATTCAGCCTCAGTTCGAGCTTCTTCACTTTGTGGGACGTGTAAATTCATCTCATCTCCATCAAAATCAGCGTTATAGGGAGGACAAACCGTTAAATTTAATCTAAAAGTTCTGCCATCCATAATTTTAACTTCATGAGCCATAATTGACATTCTATGAAGAGATGGTTGCCGATTGAATAAAACTAAATCGCCATTAGCTAAATGTCGCTCAACAGTATATCCAGGAGCGAGCATTTCAGAGATTATTTGGCGATTCTTAACATATCGTAAGTCTATTCTTCGTCGGTCGGTTCTTATAATGTAATTTGCTCCAGGGTGATTAAATGGGCCGTTTAAAACTAGCTGTTTCATTTCTTCAATATTCCAATCGTTAATATTTGTAGGAATAGTTAAGATTTTTGCGATTTCAATAGGTACACCCACTTCATTAATACTAATAAAGGGATTTGGTGAGATTACCGAACGCGCGGAAAAATCAACTCTTTTACCGCTTAAATTGCTTCTAAACCTTCCTTCTTTCCCCTTTAATCTTTGTGTTAGCGTTCTCAACGCTCTCCCAGAACGATGTCGTGCGGGAGGAATTCCTGACACTTGGTTATCAAAATAAGTTGTGATATGATATTGAAGTAATTCCCACAAATCTTCGACAATTAAGTGAGGAGCACCAGCATCGATATTTTCTCTTAATCTTTGATTAATACGGATAACATCTACTAATTTGTGAGTCAAATCATCTTCGGATCTAATTCCACTATCTAGCGTAATAGAAGGTCTCGCACATACAGGTGGAATTGGCAATACTGTAAAAATTACCCATTCAAGTCTGGCATTTTCGGGAGATACTCCAAGAATTCTTAGATCATTGTCAGTCATTTTTATGAGGCGCTCTAAAATCTCTATTGGAGTAATTCTCCTTGAACCCTTAGCTTCCTCCTCTTCGTAAAAGGTAGTAGGTTTTTCGATAACAATTTTCTTCTTTTTTGCTCCGCAATATGGACAGATTTTACTTTTTCTTGCTTGTTTAAACACAAGTTTGGTCGCTTCTTCATCCCCCTCGAGGAAAATCCTTTGGTGTTTTAATTGTTCATCTCTGAAAGTTTCCATTTCCTCTTCTGTTAGCATCAATCTTGAGCATTCGGGGCATATACTTCTTAGCACTTTTAAGACTTTCTTCGCATATCCTACGTGAATTACAGGCCTAGCTAATTCTATATGACCAAAATGTCCCATACAATTACTTACAAGATTTCCACACGTCTGACATCTCTGACCAGGCTCAATAGTTCCTAAACGTTGATCCATAAGTCCACTTGGGATTGGTAGACCATCTTCGTCATAAGTATCCGCCGTTATAATTCTAGCAGCAGACATCTTTCTAATTTCATCAGGACTAAGTAGTCCGAATTTTATTTTTTCAATTAATTTAGTTCGACTAAAAGAATAACTCATAAACCCAAAACACCCTCATTATTTAAACTAAAAGAATAAAGCAATAAAGAATAAGTTAACACGTTCTGCACTATAAGGAATTTAAGCAAGCAAATATTAAAAATTTTTCGGATTAGACATTTTTTTATCCTTTCTATTATTATTTTATATCAAATAGAATTATTTAATGATGTATTTAATCATATAATAATGAAGATAAGGAATTTATTTAAAAGTAAATTAGTGCTTTTTTGCATTCAAATATTTGCGTTAATATTTTTTGTTGTTATTTATAATTATAAGATTCAAATTGAATTTGACTTAAGCACTGACCCTAGAGCTAGTGAACAACAATTTGTTATTCAATTTTTGGCAAACCTTATCGTTTATAATAATAGTTTTGGTTTTATATGTATCAATCTTACTTGGATTATTGTATCTTTGTTACCCATTTTCATTTTTAACGATTTTAAAAAAGCTTATTCTATGAATTTAACTACTTTTTTCTTCCCTAATTTTTTTTTCTATGTATTTTATTGGCGATATTCAGAAATTCATTTTAATGCTCTTTTCCCAGCCTTTATTACTAATACTATTATATTAGGTCTAATTTTAGTTATTGAGTCTATTGCGTTATCATTAATTTTAAAATTCATTAAAAGTTTTAGAAATAATACAGAAACGGATAATTTAAAACAGATCGAATCTCTAAATAGAATAGAATGTCCCAATTGCGGAACTCAATTCAGTTCAATTCCAAAATACTGTTATAACTGTAATAATTTAATAACAAACGAATTAGGGGAAAATATTGGAAAAACAAAATGAAGTTGCATCCTTTGAACGATTGTTTAAACCTAAAAATGTCTTGATTTATAAAATATCACCTAAAACAGCATTTTTCGTTAAAGGATTTCTTAGACAGGGATACAACTTAAAAAATCTCTATTTAGTTTCTTCTAGAGAAGATGAATTTTTAGGAATTAAATGTTATAGAACAATTGATGATATACCTATTGATGCATTTGACCTTCTAATCTTAAGTGTTAGGAGAGACAATTTAATAAATAACATAATCGAGATATTCTCTAAAAAGATTATCCTATTTATGCATATTTTTACAGCTGGCACCGGAGAATTTGACGATAAAGGAGTAAAAATTGAAAGAAACATTAAAGAAATTCTTGAAAAAACACCGGGCACTAGAAGTATAGGCCCTAATTGCATGGGACTATATTGTCCTCAAGGAAAGATAGCATATTATTCTTCTTTTCCTACTGAAAGTGGTAATATCGCGTTAATCTTCCAATCTGGAGATTTGCACTCGCAATTGGTCAAAATAAGTTCTCGAAGATATAATTTGAGATTTTCAAAATGTGTTAGTATTGGTAACTGTATCGATATTCAAGTCTCTGAACTTTTAGAATATCTTAACCATGATATTGAAACCGACATCGTATGTGTATATTTCGAAGGTTTACCAGCTTTATATAGAAATGAGGGAAAGAGACTTTTACAAGTTTTAAAATCTATGAAGAAACCGGTGCTTTTTATGAGAGGGGGTCAAACCACGAGAGGTCAAAAAGCAGTTTTGACCCATACAGGCTCACTAGCATCCAAGGATGTTATTTGGAAAGCAATCTTCAACCAAACACCTACAATCGAAGTTCCGTCTTCAATCAACGAATTAATCGACTACACTTATCTTTTTTCAAACCACATCCAAAGATTCAAAAGGTTAAACAGGGAATTTAAATACCCTATACGTAAAAATGCTTTAGTAGTTTTATGGTCTGGAGGTTTTGGAATATTAGCAACAGATGTTTTGACTAAATTAGGTTTTAATATGCCACTTTTTGAAGGGAAAAAGCTAGAAAAATTGAAAGAAATATATCCGATTAAAATCGGAAGTTTAGCCAACCCTTTAGATTTACCTTGGTTAACATCTGATGAGGTATATTTAAAAATATGTGTAGCAGCGATAGATGATGAAATTGATTTTGTTATGCTAGTTAGCGATGCTTTTAGTGATTTTGAAGGAGATAGATTCAAAAAATATTACAAGAACTTGTTAGGTATTAAAGCACACGTTGATTCTTTAGATAAAACATTTGTTATTATTCTATCAGACTACCCTAGCGAATCTCGACAAAAATTCTATGCTAAGTTGACTAATGATGGATTTATATTGTTTCCATCTATAGAACGTGCTGCTAAATCCTTTTTAAAATTAACCGAGTATGGAAAAAAGAGGAATTTAACTGTATGACTGGAGAAATAATCGCAATTTTAGCGGTTTTAACTTTTGTAGTGTCAAATGTCCTCTTTCGAAGAACTGAGAACCATACAAGCCCTTCGTTCATTAACTTTTTTCGTACTGGGATTGGAACTATAACTTTTATAGCAATCACTGTTGTTTTAGGCATTTTTACTCAAATATTTTTATTGCCATGGACTTTATGGGTAATTTTATTCCTTAGCTTTCTTTTTGGGCAAGTAATTGGAGACACGGCATATTTTAAAGCGCAAAAAGAGCTTGGTACAACGATAGCCCTTGCAATTTCGATGACATTTCCTTTGTTTACATTTATTCTTTCATTAATTTTTCTCGATGAAGTTTTTGATTATAAAGTATTTATTTCAATTGCCCTTATTGGAGCCGGTATCGTCATTATAGGAAAAAACAAGATAAACGCAGAAAGTAAAAACCTTAATTCATTAGATTCGAGTGTTAAAGATCGTAAATTATCTTCTTATGTATCTTTTAAATCCATAGCTTACGCTTTAATTGCTTCTCTTGGATGGGCTATAGGTCTTGTTATTATCGCTTACGCAACAAATCAAATTGATCAAATTTTAACAACGGGGGGAATCAGTTCCATTATTAGTAACACAATAAGATTTCCGTTTGCTCTGTTGATTTTACTACTTATGGTTTGGAGAGAAAATAGAGTTGCAAATAGTTCTCAATACTTACATTCATTTAGAAAACCCTCTCACACTTGGTTAATATTGCTTATTGGCTCTATTATTGGTACTTCTTTAGGTGCGTATTTATACACTGAAGCTGCTCGTACAGCTGGACCCATTGTTTTGTCTTTATTAGCTAGTGCGAGCCCCTTATTTTCACTTCCACTAACTTATTGGTTTAATAACGAAAGAATAACCAAATACGGCTTATTGGGAGTACTTTTAACAATACTGGGAGTAATTATAATTCTTGTATAATCACTCAACTAAACTCCTTTAAAATTGAGGATATAAGCAGAAAAACTCTATAAAATCTTATCGTATTTAAAACTATGAGTGTCTAAGATTTTCTTCGTCATTTCTACGAAGATTTGCTTTACATTATAGTTCTTTTTGGCAGACGACTTAAAATATTCCACATCATCGTGCTGACTTCTGAATCTTTCTACAACTAACTCGTCTACTTTCTTGAGATTTTTTACAAGGTCACTTTTACAACCGATTAACAATTTTGGTGTTTTACTTTGGTTTTGCGTGATGAGGTGCTCATACCACCAATCCAAACCTAGTAAAGTGCTATTGAGGTTGAATAGGCTAAAAACCATTAAGATTCCGTTCGCTCCATGAATGTAATAACTAAACATTTGTTTAAATTGTTCTTGGCCGCCAAAATCCCAAATAGAGAGTCTTATGAATGTTTCTTCACCATCAACAAGAATGGGAAGATCGTAAGTGTAAAAATCTATTCCAATAGTAAGTCTTGTATTCGCATCGAAACTATCAAAACATAACCTTCTAGCAATACAGGTCTTTCCAACCCCTCCTTGACCCAGCAAGCAAATTTTAAAAATATAGTAAGGTTGTTCCTCACTCTCACGCTCAAAAGACATTAAATTTCAACGACTATTTAGATTGCTTTAAAAAATTATTGTTTTCTAGAAATAAACATTATAATCGGTTTTAAATCTTTATGTCTATAAGAGAAATTTATATTTTTGATATGAAATACTAGGAATTATGGATGAAAAAAATATGTTTGCAGATTACGAACCAAAAATTACTCCAGACACAATCGAAGACTACCTTAGAAGTCCGAGTAAAGTTTATGACATCCTAGGAGAAATAGGAGAACCGCACATAAGTAAGTTGAATGAGATTTTAGATTTATTTCATAAATATGAAAAGAAGGTAAAAAAACATGTGGGTAAGTATGAAGAAGGTAATGTCGCCATCGGTGCTGATCAATTCCAATATTATCCTTCAGAAGAAGAATTAATAGTTTCGGAATTAGGAAAAATGATATTACAATTAATTGAATCTTATTCTAAACAACAATTAAAGACTCTAAAATTAAGATATAATTTTAAGTCTCAACAAATCCGTTTTTATGAAATGTCTTTTAGACACGTAGATGTTATGGGATCAGGGCGCTTCTTTTATGCCGATAAAGCAGCAAAGGAAACTATAATCGAAATATAATATTTTACTTCACTTTTAATCGGATTTCTCCTTGATAGTAAATTCGAAGGTTTTCAAATACATTTTTTAGTGAGATTTATCCTAGAAATCTTGGGGATAATCATTTTGAGTAATAATGATAAGTTAAGAAACAAAGGTAAAATAAAAGAAAGAATTTGGAAGATTAGAGATTACATTCAAGAACTCGAGAATGTTAAAGAAGGTATCATACATTTTTTACACTCCCGCAAGAAATTGGACGATGTAACTAAAGACTTATGGATTTCAGATGTAAAGGGACTTTACTACAATACCGTGTCAGCTTGGGAAATGCTTAATAGCGCTTCAGAAGGAAATTTAAAATTTCTTGATAAATCTAAAAACTTTTTACATAACGCAAGAAGCTTGTTAGCGAAAGTTGTAAGTGAAATAAAGTTTTTTAAAGAAGAGCTAGTATTAAACCTTATAGCGGAAATTGAAAGCAGTTTTGAAAAATGTTGGAATGCTTTTTATAATGAATTTGATATATTAACACCAGAGATTAAAAGTACTAAGCATATCAAAAGAGTTATTAAAGTATCTGATTCTGAATATCATTTACCCTGTTCAATGTGCGGTAAAATTTCTGTCGAATGCAAAATAGGCTATGGTCGGTTCGATGAACACGAATCGCTTGTTTATAGTGGTATTACGCATAGCCGTTCGTTAAATAAGAATCTCGCAAGTCAGCTATTTAAATTTTTTAAGAAAGAGGATCTTGCTGAAGTTCATTCATTTATGAAGGACTATCTCTGCCACGAGGGAGTAGATGCATATTGTCCTGAATGCGATAAAATATATTGTTGGGAGCATTATAACGCAAGAGTAGAATATGATGACGGTTTCTACGATTGTACCTACGGTGAATGTCCTGCGGGACATCGTAGGATGATCGATGATTAATTAAAACTTATACTCACTTTTTTTTGATATTTTATAAAAAAAAGAAAAAGTAGATTTATTTTAAAATATATGACTTGAAAACATTTAATCTCGTAAATTACATGGAATAATAATCTCTATCTTTTATTAAGAGGAGCATTATTTATAAACTCGCTATATGTCTTAAAGATATGGGTATGAAGTTGAATAAACTTTTTAGTAAACATTCCCAACTGAACTCAATATTTGATCATTTTTCGTAATTGGAATTCACTACTAAAAAAAAGATTTTTTGTCAATACCAATTTTTTTTGTCGACCAAAATGGGGCGATTTAATTACTCAGTTGCACATCATCTACCAACACATTTATATAGGAGTAATACCAATTTAAAATTAAATACTTTAGATTTTTTAAAAAAAATTAAAAAATAAAAGAATTTAACCCAAACTTGTAAATAGTGCGGGAAATTAACCAATATTTAAAAATCGTGGAGGAATGAAAAAATATCATGGCAGCATTCGCCTGGAGTCCCTTGCGCGCTTTAATGAAGAAAGCAGGGGCTGAGATTGTTAGTAGAGCCGCAGTAGATAAGTTAATGGATTATTTGGAAGAATACGCCAAAAATTTAACTGGATGTGCTCTAGACATAGCAAAACACTCAGGTCGTAAGAAAGTAACTCAAGCAGACATGAAAATCGCAATCAATTTAATTTAATTGACGAGCTTTTCTGCTTGGATCTGACTGTTCAGCAAAAATAAATTTTTTTTTCTTTTTTTTTAGTTTAAAATCTTTAACAGATCTACGATAAAAATCTTTGGCATAAAGGTAGATAATCCTTCCGGAAATAAGATTTAATTAAAATTAACTTTTCAATATTTAATTTTTTTCCTTTTAAAAATGAACTCTCCATTATAGTCATAGAAATATCTTTTAAATAGAACAACAATCCTAAATCGATGCGTTAAATTCTTTTTTTTAATTATTAGCTAAATTATTACAATTTAGTAAGTTTAATTTCGCTCATATAAATTCAGAGAAGGTTTAAATAAGATTTTAACTCATTTAATGAATAATCTAAAAATATATTAAAATGAAGATAAACATGAGTTTGCTAAAAGCGTTTTTGTTCAGTTTACTAGCTCTAATGGTCTCAAACTTATTATTAGTAATCATAGTTTATGCTAGTTTTGGACGGTTTGACATTATCATCAGTATATTTACGGCTGATGCTTCAACTAATCTCTTTTATCAGCTCTTCAGTTCAATGGGACACGCAATTTGGGTATCTGTCGATAGAATAGCTTATCATATTGTTAACGATAATCTTTTTTTTCTATTCTTGAGTCTAGTAGTGCTTGTTGCTCCTTTGATTGCAGCGATAGTTGCGGGAAGAGTTGGAGAGAAAAGGATACACTCGTTTTTCGGAGTATTTCTGACCTCGATCGTCAGTATGATTGTTTCAATGATAATGATTTTTTACATTGACCCCTATGATATACTTATCACTAGTGAATATCTTGGAAATGGCGCGTTGTTTATTGTTGTTGGTGGAAGTCTCCTTAACGGCCTAATCTTTGGACTTATAGCTTTCTTTACAACAAAAAGAAAATAAATTACTTATTTTTTTTTTTAACTTTTAGATTCCTTCTATTTATTAAAAGAAAAAAAGTCTATGTGTAATGAATTCCAATAGGTTCAGTATGTTGAGAATTCCATCATAAGTTAATTTTTGGCGAAAAAATTTTAAGTTGACTTGAATTAGAAAATACTATTAGTATTTATTGAGTGGATAATATTGAAGACCATTTTCAAGAAAGGCTATATCATTTTTTTTATTTCAATTTACATATTGTTTACTTCATTGGTTCTAAGCTCATTTTATGTTCAAAGTTCAAATAAAGTATTGTCGACCAATAATTTAAAATTACAAGAACATACTCCTGATTATTGGCCAACATCAGGTTGGAGAACTTCCCTACCAGAAACTCAAGGATTATCTTCCCAAAAACTGCAAGAAATGGAAGATTACATAGCTAGTGAGAATATTGGGGGATTTATTGATTCTTTACTTATTGTAAGGAATGGTTATTTAGTCTATGAATCATACCCTTCACGTATTTACGATACAAATATTAGACATCACATTTTTTCGTGCACAAAGGTATTCACATCTACTCTTATTGGTGTTGCAATAGAAAATGGTTATATTGGTGGACTTAACGATTATGTACTTGATTACTTTCCAAATAGAACATTTGATAATATGGATTCTCGAAAAGAAGCTATAACTATTAAAGATTTGTTAACCATGACTTCAGGAATAGCATGGGTTGACAATGTGGATTATTATCAAATGGCACATAGTTATAATTGGGTGCAATATGTACTTGATCAACCTATGTTACATCAACCAGGAGAGGTATGGAATTATAATACAGGTGGTTCACATTTATTATCAGCCATCCTTGACAAAGAAACCCCTATTGGGACTCTTGATTATGCAAAAACAAGAATTTTTGATCCCCTAAATATTACTAAGTATTCATGGAATTTAGATAGGCAAGGGATTCCTATTGGAGGTACTTTGTTACATCTCACGCCAAGAGACATGGCTAAATTTGGGTTTTTATATTTAAATAATGGAACTTGGAATGGTACTCAACTTATTTCAGCTTCTTGGATAGCTGAAGCTACAACATCGTTTATAGATGTTGAGTTTGATCAAGGTCATGGTTCAGGATATGGATACCAGTGGTGGACATATAATTGGGTTAATGCGTATACTGCACGAGGCTCTTACGAACAATATATTGTAGTAATTCCTGATTTAAACATTGTTGTAGTGTCTACTGGAAATACGGACTTTCAATTTATAAGATTATTAGTAGATTTTATTTTACCATCAGCGGGTTTTAACCCTCTTAACCTTGTTTTAGTAATCTCTCTTGTCGTTGGGACAATATCAGTAAGTATAGTTTTGGGATTTACATATCTTCATTTTAAAAAGAAAAGAACTATTAAAAAATTGAGGAAAGAATTCTTTGAAGATACTGATAGGAATGGAGAAAGTTTCTTATGAAATTCAAATCCTCCTCTTAAGATGTAAGATTTTTTATAAAAATCCAAAAGTACATTAGATATTTAGGGAAAAATAATGCTCCCTTATCGGATAGAATGGGCATAAGTATCAGGTTATTTGATTTGGTTTAGTTACTGATCTTCTCAAACTTAGCTTGTTTTTTAGCAAGCAAAAAAGAGCTAGTAATTACTAATGCGAATCCAACAATTACGAAGATCACAGAAAATACATTGGGGGGAATCGATAGGAATACAATGAAAAAAGCAATTAAAGGTATAACCTGAATTGGAACATTAGTTAATGGAACCAACACATTGGCTTGACCATACTTAAGTGAAATTTGTCCTATAGTGATTCCAACAGCTACAATTAGGAGAACAACTATAAGTATTATAATACCGAATATTATCTCTTCTTCTATAATAATCCCATCAACTATATGAGCTACGACTGTGCTCCCGGGACTAGCCCAAACGGTATTAAGAGAAAGAATTAGGCCTGCCTCGATTGCTAATAATAAGCCTTTATTATTAACGTATTTTCTACGAAATATCTCAATAATTATTGCTAAAACAAAAATTGCTATCGAAAAACCTATTATTCTAAATATAAAACCAGAATCAAAAATATTAAATACAAAAACATCGATCGTTAATTCACTCAAACCAAGTAAAGTAACACCAGCTATCATAAGCAAAATTCCAATAATTTCTTCCATTCCTAGTTTTTCATTTAGCATTTTAATGGAGCCTATTGCAAGTACGATTAAACCTACAGCCATCAGGCCAGGAACGAGAGCGGGTCCTATTAAAATAATTGCTATAAAGTAAAAGCCAAGTCCTCCAATTATTATTTGTAATAGTAACCCTAAAATCCATAATGGGCTTCTAACAAGACTTCTGATAAATTTAGGGTCTTTAGAGTGCTTGTTAATGATATATTTTTGAATAAGAACTCCAATTTGAACGATAATCCCCGCTATGAGAGCGAGAATAATTCCTATAAAATAGGTTATATCAGACATATTTGATTTTTACTTTATTGGATTGAATAATTAAAATATT
>JAHQWP010000137.1 GCA_029856235.1 Promethearchaeia archaeon | reverse complement strand
GAACTTTTGAATTAAGATAATCTAATTCGATTTCCTCTGGATTCGAAATCTTCTTAAAGGCAATATTCCCTTTTACTTTAGTCGGAGCGTAAAACTTATACTCTTTTTCAAGTTCGCTATAGAGCTTACCAATGTCATCTTTCTTCAACAATTTTTCGTCCATATCTTAACCACTTTATTAATCTTCTTCTAACATAAATTCTTGGGCGTCTTCCATTTTAAAATCAACCATTGGGGGCTTAGTATCAGGATCAAGACCTGAAGTAAAGTCAAAGCGTTCTTTTACTATTTTTTCTAATTTTCTATTGATTAGGTTTAAGTCGATTCCCATTGGACACACCAAGGAGCACGCACCACAAGCAACGCACCTGCCCGCCATGTGCATCGCGCGTATTAAATGATATACAATTATATCTGGTAAATCCGTTGTCTTCCCGAACCAGATTGGTTTGTTCTGATCGACAAAACAGAGATTACAATAGCACATAGGGCACGCCTCTCGACACGCGTAGCACCTCGTGCACACGCTTAGCGCGTCTGTAATATATTCCCATTTTTCTTCGGGCGTTTTCGAATCGAACTCTTCGACGTCGGTAAAGTCGTCTACTATATTTGAATATTCTTCGCACTCGCCGACGCATAATTCAGGATATTTAGATACTAAAGGAGGTTTTTTAATTTTACATGTTTTGCATAATTCGTTCATGTACTCGTCGAACGGAAACTCCCTTTCGAAATCCTTTCCTTTTACAATAACATTATTACCCGCAACGGATACATCTAAAATTTCCTTTTCGCCGATTTCCATCTCAATCCGTTGCCGGTTCACAACTCCGTTGCATGGGATTCCTATAATCGTTATCTCGTCCAAATTAATCTTTTTCTCCGAAGCTAAGTGAATTAATGCCCTCCCAACGCACCCCTTAGCAATAACGCCAACCTTTAAGTTCCCCTTTTCGGGATCCACGAACTTTGGCACTCTCGGGACGAGATATTTGGCTAAATTAACGTAGCACATATTGTTCCACAGTAATTTGTCTACGTCTTCCTCATTATCGATGATAACTGGTTGCGTGAGCAAAGGTAACGAGCCTTTCTCGTAGCCAATAATCACGTCTACCTTCTTTTCTTTGAGTAAACCCCTTGCGATTTCTCGTAAGTTGTTTTCTATATCCTTATTTTCTGTTTCAAGTCCCATTAACATCACCACTTTTTTTCAAACTTTTTGTTTGGACCAAGTTTTTTTACGATTGCGGTCGCTTTTCGAATTAATACAGCAAACCGTTCGCCTTCCGCGGCTGAGGCCCACATAAAGTTAACTCTTCCGGGTTCTATGCCAAAAAATTCTAACAATTCTTTCAATATCGCAAACCTTCTTCTGGCAACCAAATTCCCACTAATATAATGGCAATCGCCGGGATGACATCCAGAAACGACAACTCCGTCCCATCCATCCGTCAAACTTTTAATTATGAAGTAGGCATTAATCCTTCCCGAGCAGGGAACTCTTACGATTCTTATATTTGGGGGATATTGAATTCTACTCACGCCCGCTAAATCGGCTCCTGCATAAGAACACCAATTACATAGAAATGCGATAATTTTCGGTTCCCATTCTTTACTTTCAGACTGTTTTTTCTCTTCAACTTTTTCAGTCATTTTTATTCCCTCTTCGTTATCATTGAATATAATTGTTCGGAAGAAAATCCTATAATATCGATTGCAGCACATCTACAATTTCCTGAACAAGCACCGCAACCTTTACAGAGCGCATTATTAATTGAAGCTATCGTTCCGAACCTTCGATCATCAACAAATTCAATCGCTCCATACGCACAGTTTTCAATGCACATACCACATCCAGTACATCGATCAGAGCGAACTACTGCGAAAAACGGTTCAATTTCGACCTCGCCTTTCCCCATTAACGCCATAGCGCTAGAAGCAGCTCCTTTAGCTTGAGCAACGGAATCAGGAATATCTTTTGGTCCTTGAGCTACACCTGCTATGAAGATTCCTTCGGTTAAAGTATCCACAGGTCTTAATTTAGGGTGCGCTTCCAAAAAGAATCCATCAGCTGATTTTTGAATTCTTAATAAACTGGTTATTTCATCAGAATCAGCTCTTGGTTCTATACCCGTAGAAAGAATAAATAGTTCTACTTCAACCTCTATTGGTTGTTGAAGTAACGTATCTTCAGATCGAATGATGATATTGTGATTTAGAGGATTTTCTCTTACTTCAGCGATTCTCCCTCTCACATAATTGATACCATAATCTTCGGCAGCGGATTCGTAAAATTCTTCGTATCCTTTTCCAAACGCCCTGATATCCATATAAAAGATATATATATCCGCATCTGGATGTTTCTCTTTGTATTGTCTTGCTTGCTTAGTTGCATACATACAACACACGCGAGAACAATATTTATTTCCTCCTTCTCGGAAATTTCTACTGCCTACACATTGTAGAAAAGCAATGCTGTGTGGATCCTTGAGATCTGAAGGTTTTACAGGTTTTCCCAAAACTGGTCCAAACGAACTTAGTAATCGTTCCATTTGAAGGCCGGTAATAACGTTAGGGTACTTACCATAACCATATTGCTTAAGCTCTGAAGGATCGTATTCATCGTATCCCGTTGCTACTATTATAGTGCCTGCTTTAATATTGATATATTCAGGTTCATCATCGTATTTTATAGCCAAAGGCTCACAAACATCTTCTCTTGCGCAAATTCCGCATTGCACGCAGCTATCCATATCGATAGTATATTGACTGGGAATAGCTTGAGGGAATGGAATGTATATAGCTTTTCTCGTAGATAATCCTAAATCGAATTCGTTTGCAACCGTAATAGGACACGAATCGATACAAATTCCACACCCGGTACACTTCACTTGGTCTACATAATGAGGTTTCTTTTTAATGGTAACTTCAAAATTCCCTACGTAACCTGTTACTTCTGTTACTTCAGAGTAAGTTAACAACTCAATATTTTTATCTCGTGCTATTTCAGACATTTTGGGTGTTAAAATACAAGAAGAACAATCCATAGTAGGAAAAGTCTTATCAAGTTGGGCCATATGACCCCCTATCGTAGCAGATCGCTCAACTAAATAAACCTTATATCCTGCTGAGGAGAGATCTAAAGCAGCGTTCATTCCTGTAATCCCAGCTCCTATTATTAAACATGTTGGTTCAACTTTAACCTTTTGGACTGCTAAAGGTACAAGTTCTCTTGCTTTTGAGATTGCTAATCTTATGTGGTCTTTTGCTACTTCATATGCACCTTCGGGCTCTTTCATGTGAACCCACGTAGAATGTTCTCGAATATTTGCCATCTCAAATAAGAATTGGTTTAATCCAGCTTCCTTGCACGCAATCCTGAAAGTGGGTTCGTGCATTCGTGGTGAACAGGCTGCAACAACAACTCGATTTACTAAGCCGGCTTCGATGTCCTCTTTGATCATCTTCTGACCAACATCAGAACAGAAGAATTTATATTCGCGACCTACACTCACATCTGGCATAGTTTTAGCATATTCCACTAAATCGGGAACTGAAACGACTCCGCCAATGTTAATACCACAATGACACACATAAACTCCAATCTTGGGTTTTTCATTCCCCGTAATATTTAATTCTTTATCTGCTTCTGTCAATTTTGCAATCCTCCTAAGTTAATTGCGATTTAACTTTTTCTAAAAACGATTCTATAGGTATGAAGGGAGAAACTCCTTTTAAATCGTGATTTTTTACTAATCCTAAAAGATTTGGATCAATTCCAAATGATAATCCTAATAATTGTGTGATGTATACAACTGGTATTTTATATGGTTCTCCAATCATATCTTTATAATAAGTATTGGCCTCCATTTGGCCTAAATCTAACTGTAAATGACAAAATGGACAGCAATCGATAATAATATCGGCGCCAGCATTTCTCATATTCTCTAATTTTTCTCGTGAAAAGTCTGCTGCCACTTCTTTGACAGCCGTTCTTACTGCGCCACCTGCTCCGCAACATTGGAGCTTATCCTTATAATTAATGCTTTTAGCTCCTGTAATCTCAACAAGTTCATCAAGAAATGTTGGATCTTCGCTCTCTCCACCCCAGGGTCTTTTATCGCTTGGTTTGATAATGTGACAGCCATAATGTACCGCAACTTTCAAATCCTTAAATTTATGTTTTACAAATCCTCGTAAGTACTCTAAACCCATATCTTGATAGAAGACTTGAACGATGTGCTTAGGTTCAATTGATCCTTTATATTCTCTTCCAACTTTGGCGAGATGTTCATTAACCATTTTTTTTAACTCTGGTTCGTGTTCTAACTCAAACCAAGCGTCTCTAAGCGTACCATAGCATCCATTACACCCAGTTATGATATCAACTCCTAATTCTTCTGCAATTGTAATGTTTCGAGCAGCAATTACTAACCAAGTAGGAATGTGAAACGCTCGAAAAACTCCTGGCGCAGGACAACACGATGCTCCCTCCAATTCGAGAATTTCAGCACCTAAGTGATCAAATACAGCCCTGATAGACGCCTCAATCATGGGATAGCGATTAGGGGCTACGCAACCAAGAAAAAACGCATATTTCCATTTATTTTCTTCACTCATTATTTTATATCACCTTACTTTTCCTCTACTTTGTCTTTTTCAGCTTCAGCTTTTTCTGCCTCGGCTTTTTCTTTCTCCTTTATCTTTTTGACATTATCCATCAAGGCTCTAAAACCAACAGATTTCATTAATTCTTGACATTCTTTGACAGCTTCGGGATGCATATGGACAGTTGGTGGTAATGGCGGTAATCCATAGGATACCCTTAAATCTCGCCATTTTTGATTTGCTTCTCCGTTGGCGGGTACCCCGTGTCCAGTTTCGTAAAATATTTTATCAGCTAATACGAAATGATTGTCTAAAATATGTCCTTCTTCAACGGCAATATTTCTAAGCTTTATAATCATATCAGTTACAGGGATGTCTCGTGGACATCGTTCATAACAAGTATAGCAGGTACTACAAAGCCAAATATCGATATCTTTTAAAACAGATTCATCGCCTGTCAATGCCCTTCGAAGAACCGAGCGCGTTCTGATTGCTGTGCGTCTCCCCGATGGACAAGATCCTGTACATGTTCCACAATTAATACAGGCTCTAAGCTTCTCTAAACCGACATCAACAAACTTTTGGGCAATCTCAGAACTCGTGGATTTATAGACCTTTCTTTTAATATACTTTTCAACATTTTCGCTCATAGATAAATCGGATCCCTAATATTATTTCCAATTAAATTGATAAAAAGTAAAAGACTAAATCTTTACTTAAAAAAGTTTGATCAAATAACTCATTTGATAATCTTAAGTTTGTAAAGGTACTTTTCTTAAAAAAAGTTATTATGCTTAAATAATAAACAAATTCCTAATATTGGCTATTTGATATATCGAATATTTTTATAAGGAATTTAATTAGAAATATCAAATTTAGGAGCTTATTTTAATTAAAATTAGAGTACAGACATGTAATTCTAAGATGTGAGAATAGTTAAATTTGTTTTAACGAAAAAATAATGATTTTTTATTCAGAAGTCAACTGGTTACCACATTCAGGACAGAATTTTAACTGGCCCTCTTTAAGGTTAAATCCACATTTAATGCAAAATTTAGGATTTGTATAGAATACTTTTTCTTCTGGTAGACTTGGCTCAAATTTCTCTCCTTCATGGATCAATGCAGGCCGGGATATAGAACCACGCTTCTCTCTATGTTGATAGTAATAAATCCCAATAAGAGTCATTAGACTTCCAATAAATCCATACCTGTTTATTAGCATAAAGAATCCCATACCAAAAAGGGCAGTTATAGACATCATTAGGGTAGCACCGATAACTAGCCACGAAAAAATCATTAATTTCATTTTTTGTTCTTTTAAAGTTGTTTTTCCAAGCCCCATTTGGATTGCGGAATATAACATTACACAACCACATACTATCTCCGATATAACAGTAATTAAACCAAAAATAATAAATATCAATTCAGAAAAACTAGTAATAGTAAAAATCATAAAATTGAAAATTATTGCAGTTAAAAAAGAACCAGGAAACATGGAGGGCATGTCAGGGACGAAAAAAGTAATGAGACATAAAATACCCCCAATGAGTGGGACCGCAAAAAAATTATTTTTATCTTCATTTTCCATGTTAGATCACCAATAGTAACGAAAATAATATGATGTATAATTCATTCTATAAATAAATAGTCCCAAAAGAGATGCAAGGAATAACGCGCAAAACATAATGAAGAAAGCATTATTGTGATGAATGGAATACAAGAAAATAAAAAAAAACCCTAAAACCGGAATAAAAAGGGTGACAAGATACCCTACTAAATACGAATTGTAAATTACACTAAAAATTGATGAGTCAATTGCCCAGAGAAAATCAATACCGAGAATAAATATTAAAAATGTTGTATATCCAACTAGGAATAATATAGGCCCTAAAAGAGATTTCTTAGTGCGTTTGTAATTACTAATGTAGAATAATAGAACTACTCCAAGTAAAATTTCAATAATATTTGGGAAGGAATCGTAGAGAAAAACAATTGTATGAAATAGAAAATCTTCAGATTCTGAATAAGGGTAATAAAGATAGACTCCAGGGAAGATATAAGAAATAGCGCTATAAGCTAAAAGTATTATTCCTAGTGCAAGAAGAAAATTAAGATTTTTTGATCGAATCCCCATTTTCTTTCTACTATTCGTAAAAAGAATTAATGCTACATATTTGAATATTGATAGAGCTACGAATACAATTGAATAAAGATCGGGTTCCCATGAAAAAGTTAAAGTCATATCGATAATTTCCCCCTTTGTCGATCTCTAGGTGCAATATTTCGTTTTGATTTTTATGTCTAATTGAACCTAAATATGTTCGATCTTATTTAAATTTTAAAGAAAGTATTTTTATTAAGAAGAATGAAAATTAGGTGTGTTTTGTCTTACTGAGTTAAGAACTTTCCATTTTATCGTGATATTTGTGCCCTAAAGTACTTGCCGCTAATTTAAATCTATTAAACACACCTGCTGGACCTTTGTTTAACTCCATTACTCCGTCTGGGTCTTTATCTTTACAGAGGCAGCCTAATGTACTAATAAATTTAACGCCGGGATCATCGACTCCTGTAACCGCCCCAAAACATCCTATAAAAGGAGCGTTAGCTTTATTGGGACAGGTCGTGCCGCGTACAGCTTGGGTTACCGGTCTAATGCAAATATACCCTTTTTCTAAAAAGCAACTATCCGTCGTGGGTAAGCCTTCGTAATCGCGTTTTAATTGAATGGGTAACTTATCAGTTATATCGCGATCACAGTGGAATAGCGGAATTTGATAATCAATTCTTATAAAATATAGGAATACGACAATTTTGTTTAAAGTAGGGCAGAAAAAATATAATTACTTACTTATTATCTTTAGCAAGTTCTTCTAAAAATTCTTTTTGTTTTTCTTCTGACAAAAATGCTAATTCTTTCTTTACTTCTTTCAACTCATCTTTTGAAAGATTTAGACTCATTAACTGTTCTCTTACATCTTTAGATAGGACTGTAAAAATTCTGTGGAAATATCTTTTTACAACATCCACTTTTTCGAATCCCCCACTGTTTTCGTCGTTATTAATAAGCAACACCAACAGAAAATATTATTTTTTTTTAACAATAATTATTCTCTTTTTACCAAATTAAGTAAGAAAGTGGCAATTATTAAAAAATGTGGAGTCCATCATTTAATTTTCAAAAATTGGTAAAGAAAAGAAAAAAGTGCTACCTTTGTTTCGGCCTTCTGACTCCGCCCAAATTTTCCCTTCATGAAGGACCATCAATTCTTTTGAAATGTACAATCCAAGTCCTGTTCCTTCAATGCCTACGTCCCAACCCTGACCGTATCGTTCAATTTTTCCAAACTGTGTAAAGAGTTGAGAAATCTCTTTCTTAGTCAATCCGATACCGGTATCTTTTATCGAAATGATATAATGTCCGTCTTTTTGTTGTGAATCTATTGTTATTTGTCCTCCTACGGGAGTATATTTTATCGCGTTGATTATTAGGTTTGTTATAACTTTGTAAATTTTCTCTTTATCAAATTCCATGAAGATTTGTTCTTTTATATTGACATTAATCTTCTGTTCTCTCAATTTAGAATTTCCTTGCAATTGTTTTACGCAATCTATAATTAATGAGGTAAGATTTTCTTTTTCTTTTTTTAATTTTAGCAGTCCTTGTTCTAACTGTGAACTTTCTACAAGCGATTTGATATATTTCTCGAGACGCTTACTCCCGTTTTTAATCTCCTTCAACATTGAGATTACATCATTGTCTAACTTATCAGAATGCAGTTTTAATAATAAGTCTGTGAATCCCTTGATAGATATTAAGGGTGTATTTAGTTCGTGGGATGTCCTTGAGAAAAGATCGCTTTTTAACTTGTTAATCTCACTGAGCATTCTATTTTGTTCTTCTAAATGTCGTTGAGACCTCCATCTTCTTTGTTCAATTTCGAGTGCGTCACATATTAAGAATAGAACTAATTTATTTTGGTTTGAAATAATAGGATTTTCAGTAAATAATACGCATAATAAATCGTTTAGATCGTTTCCCGACATAATTAATTTGCCATAGCAAGCTTTAATGTTACGCTTCATAATGAAGGGATCAGTTTTCGCATACTCACTTTTATCAATGTCGTAAAATTCTTGTGTAAAGTCGTGATTTTCGTGAAATATTTGGCTCACGAATAGTTCCTGTTTAAATTGTTCAGATTTGTATATTTTCACGTCTCCTTTATTTGACATGACTCTATATTGTTCTTCCTCGTCAATAATATTTTTATTAATGTAAAGAACAATTTCCCCATTAAGTAGTTTTAGACATGTCTTAAGGAGGAGTTCAATATTTTGTTGAGTATCTGTTGTATAGTTGAGGAAATTAATATTGAGCTCGTAAATCAATTCTTCGTACATTTTCTTTTCAGTTACATCTTCTAACCACAACCTAAAACTTATTAAATTCCTTTTTTCGTCGTATTGATTCAGGCGTTTCCCTTGGAGCCATTTAATCTTTCCTTGCTTTGTCACTATTCTGAATTCGATCTCTTTTCCTTCTTCTGAATTTAATAGTCTCTGTAAATCATCCGGATGGATTATCTCGTTTAAAATTTTTTTATTAACTACGCCAACATCTTGATATCCTATGAATTCTAATAACCGAGGATTAAGATAGGAGATACTATTCTTTTCTAATTCAATTTCCAAAATTCCAATTGTGGATGTCTCTAATAAATCTCGCAGTTTTTCCTCTGAATCTATAATTTTTTGCTCCGTCAACATTTTTTCTGTTATATCTTCTACAGTGAAAATTATATTCTCAATATTCCCGTTGCTTCCAATTAGTGGAGTCCCATTTATCGAAAGTCGGATATTTTCATCCTTAGCAAAGTTAAAAGTCGCTTGATAATCAAATAATGGCTTTTTCGTTTGCATTATTATTTGAAAAGGAAATCTGTCTCTTGGCATAGGATTTCCTTCTGTATCTATAAGTTTGAATTTTGACGCAACAAAGGATTTTTTTAATAGTTCCTCTTTAGGAAAATGCAAAACTTTCTCTGCTTGTGAATTAACTAAAATTATTTGTCCGTGTGTATCTGTAGACAAAATCCCGGCGGGATTTGTTTCCATTATCCGTTCCAATCTTTCATGTTGCATACGTAATTTTTCTTCAGCATTCTTTCTTTCAGTGATATCTTCAAAAGTAATCAGAAGACCCGCAACTTTACCGTCAGAATTTAGTAAGGGAATCCTATTTATATCTATCCAAATTATTTCTCCATTCCTGAGAGGCCAAGTTTCAACGCTATGAAAAACTGCTTCGTTTGATTCGATAACTCTCATTTCTTGTTTCCGATTATATCCTATTTGCATTTTATCCCAAAGCAAATCTTCGTCCGTCTTGTCAATTATATTCTCAGGGTGCTCGATTTCAATTAGATTAGCATAGTTATCATTACAACCCAAATAACTTAGATCAATATCTTTCCAAATTATATATTGAGGTATATTTTCCATTACCATTTGAAGCATTTCGTAGGAACTTTGCAAAGCTTCCTCGTATTTTTTTGGATTAAATAACTTCCAAAAACGGATTTCAGGGATTGTTTCTGTTATTTTTTTGAACCTGTCCTCGGTATCTTTAAGGTTAACTTCGATTTTCTTTTGTTTTGAGATATCTTTTAGAATAAGCAAGGTTTTTTTGTTATTATTTTCATCGGTAAATTTCCTAGCTTTAATCTCTGCCCAAATAGGTTCATTTTTCACTGAAGAGAGCTTTAGTTCTTGAAAACCCCCAAATGTCTCTACTCCTTTTTTTAGAAATTTACTTACTCTTTTAATATCCTCTAAGGCGATAAGTTGCATAAAGGGTTTTCCGGTTAATTCCCTATCAGAATATCCTAATTTATCCAATAATGGACATCTGTTTATAAGGTTAATGTTAAAGTCTTCATTCTGATCAATAATAATTACTAGGTCGTTAACAATTTCCATGAAAATTTCAAATTGAGACTTGTTCTTTTCTTGTTCGTCATCCTCGGAAATCATCTAATATACCACACAAGTAATAACTATTATTTATTAGCTCGAAACTTAGTTATTTCACTCTAATAGTCAAGTGAAGAAACTTTTATTTATATATTTAGTAAATTTTTAGGTAATAATGTTGTTGATTTTCTTCTTGATTCCACTAATAATATATTATTATAAGCATTATTTAATATCGGAAATTATTTACATTGATACGAGTGAAAATTCCCAAATAAAATAATAAGAGATGATATGATGGAAACGGATGATTTCGTTAGGTGTTTATCTTGCGGAAAAAAAATGGATATAAAATCAAAAATTAATCACGGTCAATGTATGGAATGCACACTAAAATTAGATTTTAAAATGGAAGAATTACATTATGACGCTATTAACCAGTATCTCCAAGGAATTTTAGATTTCTTTGTTTCGGATGTAAATGCTGCGTTTAACAAAGATCCAGCGGCAAGTACATTAATTGAAGTATTAACAAGTTATCCTGGTATTAAAGCTGTACTTTTATACCGCATAGCTCATTTTTTTTGGAAGTTGGGAGTTCCCTATATTCCAAGATACATCTCTGATATAGCGAGACAATTAACTGCTATTGAAATTCATCCGGGAGCTGAGATTGGTAACGAATTTTTCATCGATCACGGTGCGGGAGTTGTAATAGGTGAAACAGCTGAAATTGGCAACAATGTTACACTTTATGCTGGTGTTGTTTTAGGAGGTACTAAGCTAGAACAAAAGAAACGGCACCCGACCCTAGGTGATAATGTAGTTGTAGGTACTGGTGCAAAAATCTTAGGACCTATTACTATCGGTGATAATGTTAGAGTCGGTGCTAATTCTGTAGTCGTTAACGATGTTCCTCCACACTGTGTTGTGGTTGGCGTTCCTGCAAAAATCGTTTCTAAAAAAGGAGAAAAAATAGAAAAAATAGATTTACGGCATGGTGATCTTCCAGATCCAATTTCAATTGCTATTTCGCAATTAGATGTACGAATAAAGGAATTAGAAAATCAATTCCCGGAAATAAAAAAAAATAAGGATGACGATATTGAAATTTTTTACGGGGAATATGGAAGTGGAATTTAATAATTATACGTAAGAGGTAAAGAGATGAAATATTATTACAACAGTATTATAGACACGATAGGGAAAACTCCCCTTGTCAAATTAAATCGAATTACTGAAAATATCAAACCGAATATTTTTGTGAAATTAGAATCGTTTAATCCTGGTGGTAGCGTTAAAGATAGAATTGCTCTGAATATGATTCAGAAAGCAGAAGAGGATGGCCTTATAGATAAAAACACAATTATAGTAGAGTCGACCTCAGGAAACACTGGAATTGGTTTGGCAATGGTTTGCGCTGCTAAGGGATATAAATTAATCTTAACGATGCCTGAAAGTGTTTCAATAGAAAGAAGACAGATTCTTCAAGCTTATGGTGCTGAGGTTATTCTTACACCAAAAGAAGGAGGTATGAAAGGATCAATTGCAAAAGCAGAAGAAATATCTAAAGAAAAAGGTAAAGTTTTCATTCCTCAGCAATTTAAAAATGTAGCGAATCCGGAAATCCATCGTAGAACCACAGCTAAAGAGATTTTTAACGATTTAGAAGGCCAAGTTGACGGGTTTGTTGCTGGAATTGGGACGGGTGGAACTATAACAGGAATTGGTGAAGTTTTGAAAGATAGGGTTGGAGCAAGATTGAAGGTTTATGCCGTAGAGCCAAAAAATTCTGCGATATTATCTGGTGGGGAACCAGGACCACATAAAATTCAAGGGATAGGAGCAGGTTTTATCCCTGAGGTTTTAAATACTGAAATATATGATAGGATCATTACTGTTGATTATGATGATGCTGTAGCAACAGCGAGGAAATTAGCTAAATTAGAAGGAATTTTCGTTGGAATTTCTGCAGGAGCTTGCGCGTGGGCTACTATTTACGAAGCTTCAAAAGATTTCGAAGAAAGAGAAAATCTTGTAGCTTTACTACCCGACGGCGGAGAAAAATATCTCTCTACCGATTTATTCCGTTTATGAATGACAAACTTCAAGGAAAAGATTAAATTACAGCTGAATCTATTCAAGTTCTATTGGATCTAATATCATTAGATCGTAAATCTGTTTCCAGTATTTTTCAATATCCCAATTAATTCTTTTTTTTATTTTTTCAGATAAATCAATGAAAATTTCTTTTATTTCTAATGTGTGAAAATAATTAATTGAGGGCGCAATTGCGGCAATCATATATTGTTTTTCTCCAAACCTTTCGTTCTTATCAGGGTAGGAATCAAAAAAGAGATAACCACGATTGTTCAGATTTTTTATATCTAGTAAAACACCCTCCGCCTTCGTAATCTTACTGTGGCCATACATTGAAGTTACTACATTAAACAATTGATTTACAATATTATCTAACGGAATTGGAAAAATTTTTTCCTCAGGGAAGTATCGATTTAATTCTGGGCCGAACCTATCGTCCCAAAATGCTAAGAATAAGCAGATATTAAATTCTCGTTGACGATCACTAGGAGCTTTCATTTCTATGTTCGTGGTGGAAAACGCTTCATCTATTTTGGAGTTTAACGCGTTTACTCTTTTATTACGCGCTATTCTTCCTGAAATTATTGCAAGTAAATCCTTTTCATTGAACGGTTTAGTCAGATAATCATCGGCACCAAGTAATTTCCCAAATCTTATGTCTTTAGGAGTAGTTCGGGCAGAAAGAAAAATGAATGGAATCGTATTCCAACGCGGATTGTTCGAAATTGCTCTAAAGAACTCGTACCCATCCATTTGAGGCATCATAATGTCACTTATAATAATGTCTGGAACTTCTTCAATTTCAGATAGTTTATGCAGAGCATCCTTTCCATTTTTCGCAATTATAGGTTTGTAATTGTTAGATTCTAGTAATAAATTTATATTATACAATAAATCAAGGTTATCCTCAACAACAAGAATAAGAGGTTTCAAGTCGAATCTAACGGATTAATGTTTTAAATTTCTATAACAATAGAATTAGGTTTGGTTAATATTTATTTTTTTGTCAATTCTCGGAAGGAAAATGTAAAAAGTTGTACCGATGCCATATTCGCTCTCAACATAAACTTCTCCTGAATGAAGTTTAATCAATTCTTTCGCAATAGGTAATCCTAAACCAGTTCCAGGTATATCAGTAACTTGTTCTGACCTAAAAAATCTTTGAAAAATGGACGATACTTCATTTTCTAAAATCCCTATTCCGTTATCCTTGATTTGGAATAATGTTCCATCCCTAGCATCAGTATTATATTTACCTTTATAATGATTAAAAGCTTTAATCTCGATTATATTACTATTCCGTGAATACTTTATGGCGTTATCAATAAAAATACGAAAAATCTGGTCAATTTTCTTATTATAGCCGTATAAAGTGATTTCTTCACTAACATCTACATTAAAAGTTATATCTTTCTCGTTACCAATTGGTTCCATCAACATCAATATATCTTTAAAAATTAGAAATGGTTTGTACTCATTCCATTCCATTTTATATTTTCCTTCATCTATTCGCGAAAGCGTTAAAATATCTTCTATCAAGTCTTTAAGCAAGTAAATATTTCTTGAGATTCCCTCACTTAATTTTTTGTTTACTTCTGGAGTTATCTTATCGCTATGCTTCTCTAAAAATTCTATTGACATTGTTAAAACGCTCACTGGTGTTCTCAACTCATGAGATACAGTAGAAACAAATCGTCCTAATCTTTCTTCTGCTTCTTTTCTAGCAGTTATATCCATACCATATATGTTAGCATACTCTTTTCCTTGAATCGGTACTATAAACAGGTTGTAAATTCGATCATTTATTTTTAATTCCATTTCTTTATTCTTATTCAAAGTAAAGGTTTCGCTCACAGATTTTCTAAGAACATCTGGTATTCTACTACCTTCCCCTATTTTAAATATAGTTTGGCTTGGTTTATTTGCTAATAGAACATATTTCTTACTTAATCTTAATACCGGATTAGGATTTTCGGTATAAAATCTTGCCATATCTGCTATTTTTTCTCTTGCGAAATTTTGCTCAGAAATATCTGTCACAAACGCCATAGCGCCGTTAAAATTTCCGTTTTCATCGAATATTGGAGACGTTCTTAGAGTGGTAAATACCTTTTTGCCTGATTTATGGATAAACTCAAACTCGTGATCCTCTTTTATACCTTGTCTTCGTCTTTCAAAATTTGCTTCAGCGATTTTTTTCCCATCTTCGTCCATAAATGCATAAATATTTTTTCCCATCATCTCATCTATCTCGTAACCAAACATATTTGCCATGCTTTGATTTAGGAAAGTAGTGTTAGCGTCATTATCAATTACCCATATACCTTCTAGAGAATCTTCGACTAAAGTTCGATACTTTTGTTCAGATTCTTTCATCGCAATCTCAAGGATATTACGCTCAGTTATGTCGGTAAAGTTTTGAATTATCCCTACGAATTCTCCTTGCGTATTTCTATATGGAACTGAACGTACAAGGGTTACAATTTTAGTAGTATCATCCAGTTTCGTAGTTAACTCATACTCACAAGATTCCTTACCATTTTCAATTTGTTTCATTGAGCACAGTTCAGAATCACAATGATGTCCAAGATATCTTAAATCAAGATCGTCACATTTTTTACCTAATAATTCCTCCTCAGATAATTTGATAAGATTTGTATAAGTTTTATTAACGCGTATGATTTCGCAGTCCTTGTTAATTATTCTCAGAGGAAGAGAAGCGTTAAACATCTGATTAAATTCAGAGTAAGCTTGTTCTAGATCGTCAGCTTTACGTCTCAAGGTTTCATCGCTCAGCTTTAGCTTCCTAAGAAGCAAGCCAAAGGGATCTTCTAATCCCGTTTCGATTATACCCTTGTATATGCAAAAAAATGCAACTATTTTGAAAATATGACCAACAAAATTTGAAAAATCGAATACATCCACATAGAATATAAATGCTAATTCCGAAATGATCGTGGCGCTAATAGAAGCAATAATTAAAAGAAATATCTTCCTATTAAATTCGCTTCGAAACCTAAAAAGTATTATTGCTGAAGCCAAAAAGATTATGATAATTATGAATTCACTTACAATTTTAAAAGGAGTTAACCCTGTACCTTCTATGTAACTCGTTGGAAAAATACCATAAAAAATTGTAATTAAAACAGCTGAAATAATAATAACACCACTAACCATCAAATAACTAGCGTTAATCTTCTTATTAATTGCGAGAGAAGCAAGAAGAAAAGAGCCGCATTGCCAGTATCTTGCTGCAATCCATAATTGTGTTGGAAGATTTGTGTCGAAATCAACAAAAATGGCCATTCCAGTGTAAGATAGTGTGTGTAGTAAATCTATTGCACTTATAAAAAGAAATGAGATTCCAATTATTAGAAAAAAGGAGCTATTCATGTATTTTCTTGAGTTCCAACCAACAAAAAAAATACCTCCCGCTATTACGATACTAATTACTTCAGCAATAGAATGGAAAAGTAAATCATATCTGATAAGTAAAGCTATAAGAAATAATCCGATTCCTAAAATGATATACTCAATTAAGTCACGATAGAGCATTGATTCCTTGGAATCTGAATTTTGAGTTATAATTCTACATCAATTCTTTTTTTAGTTATTTATACAGCCAATTTTTGAAAAACGGTATATATTGAAGTTTTATAAATTTGAAATGGAAAGTCGGGCGCTATTATATCATCGATCTTTTTTATTAACGATTGGATTACTTCTTCTTTAATCTCTTTTTTTAAGAGTTCCAAGTCGGGATCAAATTTATGCAAGAATAGTGAAAAATCAAGAGTAATTTTAGTCTTCCTTAATAACTTAATAATTTCAGCGAGATATTCTAAAGCAGTATCGTATCGTTTTTCATCTTGAATATCTATTACATAAATAAGTTTACTCGCCCCTTTAATGTGATCATTAAAATTTTTTAAATATTCTTCTCTAAGTTTTTGCTGGCCACCAAAATCCCATATGTTAAATTCTGAGTTTAAGGCGCTGAAACTAATAGTCTCAAATCCTCTTGTCGGAGATATAGCGTTAAATGATGAGAGGTTTTTTACTCCTTTGAGGCACATCACAATAGATGTTTTACCACTGTTGTCTAAACCCATTATTACGATTTTTTTAGCATTTTTAGAATTATTTTCTTGCATGGTTTAAATCATATAGAATATTTCTTGTAATTTAAAGAAGCGTGTCTTTTATGTCTTCATTGCTTATAGTTTGAAGTCTTTCTTTGTTAATTCCATCAACAAAAGACTTAATATCAACTAAGAGCTTAAAGATTCCTTTATTCTTGATTTTGTAATACTTAACATTGTCAATTCTTTCAAAAATAATAAGGTTCTTACTAGCTAAAACCTTTAAATGTTGAGAAATTGTAGGTTGAGATTTGTTTAAGGCTGATTGAATTTCAGAAGAGGGGCTTTTCTCGCGATAAAGTAAATCTAGTATCTCTAATCTAGTTTGATCAGCTAGTACTTTCAAAAACTCGATAATATCTCTTTTAAGTTCGCTCATAAAATCTATTTCTGCTGTATTTTGGAATAATTGGTTTCAATCGCTTTTAAACATATTTTTAATTAATTATTAGGTATTATTATAAAAATATAAGTGTACCATAATATTTATATATCGGCATATCGTTATATAACAATAATACAATAACAATAATAATAATAAAATTTCACAAATTCTTATGGAAAGTAAAGTATTTAAAATCGATGAAATAGACCGGAATATAATCGAAATAATTCAAAAAGAGCCAATGTTAACCCATACGGAAATCGCTAAGAAAGTTAATCGAAGTCAGCCCACAATTGGTATGAGGATTCGCAAGCTTGAAAAATCGGGAGTTTTAAAGTTCCAAGCTGGAATAAATGTTAAAAATATGGATTTAATCCTTGCTCGAGTAGAGGTGCAAACTTTAAAACCTGAGAAAACAATAAAATTAGTCAAAAATTGTCCTCACATGTTAAACGCATTTCGTCTAAGTGGTACATCTAATATTAGCATTCTAGTTATCAGCAATAAAATCGCACATATTGATGAACTAGTAAATCACCATTTTAGAAAAGATCCTAATATATCAGAAGTGTATATGGATGTTATTACTGATGTTATAAACGATTTTGTTTTACCATTCGATTTTAATTTCGGTTGTTGTGGTTTAACCTCAAATGGTCAATGTTGTGGAAAATGTTTTGCCTCTTAACTAAAATTTTTTTTTGACGAATTAGATTATAGGGTTAGAACTATCATTTTTAATCCATTTTCAATAAATTAGATTTTCTACATTTTTGACAAAATAACATATCTTTAATAATAATTATTTTGAAATAGATCAGCTCTAAGAAAGGTTTTCTGTTTCGAACTATAAATAATCTTACTTCAAATGATGAATTCCCAATTGAATTAAATCAGATAGGGTATTCGTGATTCAAAATAAGAAAATTAAAGCCAGCGGTGGGATTTGCACCCACGATGCTGAAAGCAACGGCTCTGCAGGCCGCCTCCTTAACTATTACCGTAATAGGATAAACCCCTTATCTCGGATACGCTGGCAGAAAAATAGATCATAGTGTTATTTAAGCTATATTATATTATTTAAGGTTAAAGATTAATTTTATTAAAATTTATTTTAATTACAATAAGTTTTTAAGATGAATCAAATATCATGAAAGTCTATAATAGCCTGACGTTCAAAAAGGAAGAACTTAAAACTTTAGAACCCGGAAAAGTTAAAATGTATGTTTGTGGTGTGACGGTCTATGGTTCGCCCCACCTCGGTCATGCAAAATCTGCCGTTGCATTTGATTTAATTCATAGATATCTAAAGTTTAAAGGATACGAAGTAAATATAGTGAAAAACTACACCGACATCGACGATAAAATAATCAAGGCGTCTCAAGAAAATAATGTTGATTTTAGGACTTTAAGTGAGCAATACATAGAAGAATACGAGGAAGTCATGCAAATGTTGAACGTAGAAAAAGACACATTTAATCCCCGCGCGACAGAAGTGATGGATCTCATAATCAAATTCACTCAAGAATTAATATCAAAGGGGAACGCCTACGAACGAAATGGTTCGGTGTATTTTTCCGTCCAATCTTTCCCTAAATACAATTCTATTCTTCAGAGAGTTAAAGATCAGCAAAAAGAAAGCGAAGAAGAAGACGATTATGTAACTGATCAGGACACTGCTTTTGGAGAAGACAAGCTCGATGTTAGAGATTTTGCCTTATGGAAAAAAATGAAAGAAGGAGAACCTTATTGGGATAGTCCATGGGGCAAAGGTCGACCCGGTTGGCACATAGAATGTTCTGTTATGATTCTAAACTTCTTAGGAGAAACTATTGACATCCACGGGGGAGGACAAGATCTGAAATTTCCACACCACAGAAACGAAATCGCGCAATCTGAATCATATTCCGGAAAAAAATTTGCTAAATATTTCTTACATAACGGTTATGTTAATGTAAATAACGAAAAAATGTCCAAAAGCCTTGCTAATTTTTTCACTGTTGCTGATATTGCTAAGGATTACGATCCTATGGTCATCCGTTGGTATTTAATATCATCTCATTATAGAAGTTCTAACAATTACACTCCTGAAAGCTTAGAGCCCGCAAAAAAAACCTACAATAGGTTATTAAACACGATTAAAAAAGTAAACGATACAGAATTTAGCGATGCAAAATCAAAACAACTCGATAGTTTAATCGTTAAAATCACAGAAGCTAAGGCAAAAATGATTGAAGCGATGGACGACGATTTTGATACACCTGTAGCTTTAGCCGAGTTGTTAACGCTATTTAGAGAGATAAATAAGGCACTTTTACAAGACAATTTGAAAATTAACCAAGAGTTTAAGGATAAATTCTATGATTTAATAATGTTCAGCGAATCAATTTTTGGAATATTTCCTTTTCTTAAATCAAGATCTAAGCCATTTTCAAAAGAAGGCTCCGACGAGAAAGATAAACTTATTAAAAGCCTTTTAAATTTAATAGTTGAGATACGAGTTAAACTAAGAGAAAAAAAAATCTACGATCTAAGCGATGTAATCCGAGATAAATTAAGAGAATTAGGTATTGATATAGAAGATAAGAAAATTTAGCAAAAACAGCTTTTTTCATGAATGAGCTTGGCTACTTACTATTTCGTCGCCATCCTCGAGACGCTTGTAATGTTTGTATAAAATTGGTCCAAGTTTAACTTCGTTCGTTGTTGATACCGTTAAAACTTGGTCTTCACCTGCATGTAACACCAACAAATATCCTTTTTTGGCCTGAATATACGACTGTTCAAATTCGCCTAATCCCATTTCCTCAATTGCCCGTTCGCTTAACGAACAGAGTGCTGCCGTCATTGCTCCAAATCGCATGTCATCAGCACTTGATGGAAGAACAGAAGCAAGAGGCTGACCAGTATCTGCCGTGAGCTGCGCAGCTTTTACTCCGTCGATATCATCCATAATTTCCTTTAGTAAATCTTCAAGAGAACTTTTAAATTCCCTTCTCTTCTTTAACCCTTTCATGGAACAAAAAAATTTTATTAGATAATTATTAGTGCTTAAAAAAGGGATGTTATAATATAAATTTTAGTACCCATCCTTAATATCTACCTAATATTTTATATAAAAAATGGATTATATCTTGTCAGTTTGAGTCTATTTTAATATCTCAATGTTTTTTTCTTCTTTATTATACTAATTCCTAAGGTAATCACTGTTATTATGGCAAAAAATGAAAATCCCGGAATTGCATCGCCATTAGGGGATGTTGGAGTTCCCGGAGTATAGGTGAGACTCCAAATATATCGTTCGATAGACAGAGTCACAGCATTAGAATTATTTATTGCTACTAGCTCATCAAAAAGATAACTTAAAACTTTATCAGAATTAAACCTGATGTTTCCAGTGTAATGCCAAGTCGCGCTTCCGTCATCGTAGTTTCCAGTTAATGAAAAATTATTTGTTGGAGCCTCTCCTACAGTAATCCAAAAATTATCTTCAAGATATTGTAAATCGGATCGTGTCGTTTGGTCAATCTCAGTGTTACAGACTAAATAAACGTGGACAGGAGCAGGACCAGGAATATCGATTATTTCAGTTACCCAACTTTGTACGGGAGTACCAAAATAATAATACGCGTGACTTATTGCGTCATCATATACAGTTCCATTGTTATTTACTGTTCCATTTAAATATTCCATCCCAGAGCCTCCAGCCCAATTCGTAAATTCGAACTCTAAAAAATAATTTTGAGTATATTCAAGATTATTTCCAAGCCCTAACCCATCTTTCAAAAAGATATATTTTGTAGCGTCCCATCTAAATTGTGCTCCAGGATCAACTGAATATTGGTTAAGAGCAAATACAGGTCTAAAAGAAATTAATAGCATTAAACTAATTAGCAATAAAGAAAATTTTAATTTTGAATTCCTCATATAAAATACCTATTATAAATTTGATCAACAATGAGATAGAAATTCAATTATTTAATCCTATTCAAAAAATAAATAAAGAAAAATTAAAGTTGAAAACCACAATTAGTGCAAAACCTCACATCGGCTCGCAAAATTTTGTGTCCACACTCAGGACAATAATTTCGAGCTCCCATTGGGGTTGAAGTAGGGATATATCTAGTATCAACATCTGTGTTAGGTGAAACATATCTCGTGGCTACATCTGTTACAGGTGAGACATGATATAGTTTTTGGTTTGAATTGCGTCGAAACAGCCCAACTCCTATAAATAATAAAATCGCACTTATAAAAGGTAAAATAATGCCAAAACTTGGTGTAAATGCGAGCCAAAAAGGGAATCCTGGGGGAAATGGGACGCCTTCTATCGTCAAACCATCTCTAAACGCAGAACCCATAGCAATAGCGTAATAGATCATAATACACATCAATAGAACAGCGCTAATGACTGTCCTTAATACAAAATTATTGGTATTTAATTTTTTCTTTCTCGTAGAAACAGAAAGAACAATCATATTAATCACATTAAGTATCATAACACTGGTAGTAATTATCGAAAGTATAATAAAATCCATCTCTGGAACGAATATATTAACGGAGGGATATCCAATTACACCCAAGGAGATAAGATCCCACATCCACCAATCCCAAGTTGTACCACCTGAACCAAAATGTGCTGTTGGGACCAGGATTGCGATAGTTGCACAAATCACTCCAAATAATGGAAATAACCAGATATAATCTTCTGTTTCTTTTCTTTTGTACATTTCAATTTATTATTGATTTAATTGTATATAAAGATTGCATAATCATATGACAATTAATAATTAACAAAAATCAGTCGTTAAGTTGAAATCTAATATCGAGCCTAAAATATATTCAGAATAAGTAAGAAATTTAAAAAAGTTTAGTTCCCTTTTATGATTTTTTCTTTAGGAGCGTATATATCTTGAACTGCGTAATTGTTAAAATTTACGCTGTAATGGTCGCGCCAATTGGCTTTAACTTCTTCCATCATTTCCTCGTAAATATGGTCTTTAACTTCACCTTCAGCACGGATTAATGTTCCCATTGTTGTTTCTGTTATCTCACCGTCTTTCACAACTATCTTGCCGTCTTTTACGGTGTAAGCTGCTCTTGAGAAAGCTTTTTCGATAGCTTTTCCGTCCATTGTCTTCGGATTAAGATTATACACTGCTACGTCGCCCATTGCACCGACACCTAGATGACCTCTATCTTTCAGTCCTAAGGTTTTAGCCGTTCCTGCTCTCGTGACAATGCATAACTCGCTTAAGGTATATTCTCGGTCTAGATCTGGAAGCGAAGTGGCTGTACTGGCTTTCTTTGAGACAACATTCTCTAACATATCCTTACGGGATTTATTGTCCATTAACCACTTAAATACCATTGGGTAAGTCGTAAAAGGTGCTCCATTGGGATGGTCTGTTGTGTGGCTAATTTGCCAAGGATCTTTAACCAAGAGCATTAACTCTAGAGCTATTGCCCACTGAACTGCATTTACACCTATTTTAGGTGAGAAAAAGTAAGGTACCACGCCTGATCCTGATTCTGCTTCGACTTGACCGTTAACCCATTTAATTCCTGGTTTTGAACCCCATGCTGACGCCCCTCCTAAATGATGTAATGCGAACTCCCATGGTCCGTCTCCAGTCATTGTTGTAGTAGCGTATTTGGTGAAAACAACTTGACCACTATCTAGAGTCAAATGTTTGTGCGAGTTAGCATAATCGGCTATTTCAGCAGCTCCTGAGTTCATATCACCCCAGTTGGTACCGGCATACGCGTTGAATTGACAGTGAGTGATATGAAATGAACTAGTTCTGTCACCTGCTGGCTTAATTTTTTCGCATATTTTGAAAGTCTCAAGCGAATGTTTATAATTCCCAGGGTGTCCTAAATTGTTGCAGTGAACATGAATCGAATGGGGTAAATTTAATAGCTCGTTTGCTTTCGCTAAACTTTCCACAATTTGTCGAGGCGTGATGTCCCAATGTAAGACAGGTGTATCCACATTGTCGCAGTTTTTGCCCCAAGCCCAGTTTTCTACGCCTCCGGGATTAACGATTTTAATTGCGTATCCTTTAGTAGCCTTTAAAATCCAATTCACGTAAGCTGCTAACTTTTCGATGTCGTTGTCTCTTATAAATCTCAGTACGTACCAATTATTTCCAAAGATAGGGAAAGTGAGTTTGTCGATAATAGGGGTTGCTAAAAATTCTTCGTGTGTGTGTCGAGCTTCTAATAAAGGCATAGCAGGTTCACAAACGGTAGTATATCCCATTGTAGCATACCTATATCCTGTTGACCATGTGCTTGGTACGCTAAATCCCGTCCCTGATCTCCTTATTTTAGTTTTTATCTCGTTATATTCTGGTGGTTTGTCTTCTGGTCGTAATGCTCGTCCTGTGTTTACTTTTGCTCCCGCGATGTGAGAATGGATATCTACGCCTCCAGGCATAACTATCATTCCAGAAGCATCGATAACTTTAGCATCGCTATTTACCTTATCTACGATAACGCCGTTTTTAATGAATATGTCTTTCTTTTCACCGTCGAGCTTGTTTAAAGGATCGTAAACCAAACCGTTTTTGATTATTAAATCACTCATCGTAAGTTTCCTTATAATTTGTTTTGTTCAAAAACCTATTATTATTAAAAATCTGCTATTTTAATAAACTCTTTCTATATTATAAATTCGCTTTTTATGAAATGTAAGTAATGTTTTTTATGATATTGTGATAAATTTATTGGTAAAGACAAAAATCTTTTAATAATATCTTCTCATTAAATTTACATAGGTTTAAGAAAGGTGTATTTAATATGTTAAAGTATAAAATTATAATAGCTGGAGCTAAAGATGTAGGTAAATCGTCATTGATTGCTCGCTTCTGTGATAATATTTTTAAAGAAGATATGAAAGCAACAATAGGAGTCGATTTTAAAAGAAAAAATATCACCGTAGAAGGATCTCATAAGGATATTTCGTTAGAATTAAATATATGGGATTTTGCTGGTGAAGAAAAATATCGTACGTTATTTCCCGCATATGCGAATGGAGCTTCAGCAGCGTTTGTATTATTTGATACAACTAATAAAAAATCCTTAAAAGATGTTGATGATTGGATAAAAATTATTGAGGATAACGCTTATTCTAATATAGTTAAACAAATAATTGCTACGAAGATAGATTTAAAAAGCGAAAGAGAAATTTCTAAAAAAGAAGCTTTAGATTTCTGTAAAAAATATGATTGGTGTGAGGAGCTTGTTAGTACTTCGTCAAAAACTGGAGAAAATGTTGAAGAAGCGTTTTTATATGTTGTGAAAAAGATAATTAAGAGAAACTTGCAGATATGTAAACCATGTGGGGAAGTTTTTAATAAAAAGTTAAAGAATTGTCAATATTGTGGCGCAAAAGTTGAAAATGAGATAAGTCCTCTATAGGATATTTAAAGATCTTCTTCCTCCCTGTTATAGAGAGAAGGAGGGGGTCTTGCTTTTTCTAATGGTTTGCTCCTAATCTTATCGACAAACGCATTAAGTTCCATTTTAGCATTTTCAATTGAAGATTCGATTTCTTGAGCTACTAAGTCTAAACCGATAACAGAATGACCATGACTAGGATAAAAGCTGTTTACTTTCAGGGTATTTAGTATTTGTAGCGAATCAATGTGTTCTGAAATCGATCCCGATTCGTAAATATTAGATATAGCGCTTTTAAACAAAGTATCACCAGAAAAAAGATAATTTTTATATGGTTCTAAAAGACAAATGCATCCTGAAGTATGTCCTGGTGTTTCGATTACCTTTAACATTGTGTTCCCTAAATCAATTATATTCCTATCTTCCAACCATATGTTAATTCTCATGTCTGTTAAATCGATACCCCATTTTTTTCCCTTTGTAATTAACTCATCACTATGTTGAATCTTTACAGCTGCCCAGCGATGAGCTGCAATGGGACAATGAAAGTAAGCGTTTGAACTAATATGGTCGAAATGTTCGTGAGTATTGATGACCATGTCTATTTCTTCTATTTTCAAACCAACTTCTGTTGTAAGCAGATAGTTAAAGCTGTTAAATTTAGTAATAATCCCAGTATCAATTAGAACATTTAAATCGTCTCCAATAATTAAAAAGACATGGCATCCCGACCCTCGTGAGAAAAATTGATACACGTTCGGTCTTAAGAGGTTTAATCTATACCCGTCTTTTTTTCCGTATAAATCGTCTTCTTTGATTAATCGAGGTTCAAAAACTTTTGAATCTTGCGACATAATATTTCATCGATAATCTATTAATAGATATTTGCTAAATTAATTGAATAACCTATAACTTAAAAAGAAATCACTCAATACAACAATTTTATAAAAATGTAAAAAGCAGTTCTCTGAGCCATAATTAGACAATCAATCGCTTATAAAATAAGTAAATCTATATAAGGTTTAAATAGCATTATAATCATAATTAAATTTCATTTTAATAAAAAAATATAAAAAATAATTAAGTGATTAAACTTTGGGAGCAGGTAAAATATTAATTATAATAGGTGCAATTCTATCTATTTTAGGGACATATGTTTTTGGTATTTATGGTAGTCCTGGGTTTGTAGGGTCTGGGATTGGATTCGCTCTGAACACATTTGGAGGGGGTCTTGCGGATCCTACGCTGATTGCAGGAGCAGCTTTATATGCTGGTGCTATGGGTATTGAAATATTTATGTATTACATCTACTTAATCATATTTCTGGTCTTTCTTGTTGCTGGGATATTACAATTTGTTGGTATGAAGTCTAGAGCTGTTGGTTTGATCTTTTCTCTCTTTCCGCTCGGTGTAGGAATAATGTTTTTATTATTGTTTTACACAGAAATTTTAGGACTTATCAGCGGATTATTCGCATTATTCTTTGTAGGACCACAATTTTTTGATCTCATCCCCGTTATTATAGATATTGGTTCAGGTAACGGATTAGGAGCTTTCTTTTTAGTTGGAGGAGGCGCCTTAGGACTGATTGGTAGTATACTTCCTCGAGATTAATAAGTTATAAATAATCTTCTTTTTTTTCTTTTTTTCTATTTAGTTTTGTTTAAGATAGCCTCAATTATTTTAATATCTTCGCGTGTGTTAATATTTTTAAAAGAAAAGAGGTTAGGATCTACTTTTTTAATCTCGTCCTCAATTGAGACATAGTTAATCTTCCAATCTTTACTTATTATTTTTGTTAACTTATATTGGGACTCTCTTATATTGTAACGAGCTGTTTCGTATGCACTTTTAATTGGGTAAATAGCAAGTAACGGTTCTAAAAGATTATCATTCCATTTTGGAATACAACAATCAAAATTTTTACTTCTTTTTATTAACAATTTAACGACTTCAAATTTAACAAGCGGAGCATCGCATGGAAGAACTAAGACTTTTTCGTATTCTAATTCTTTCATTTCTTTAAAAACAGAGTATAATCCAATCAGAGGTAAATGTTCTTCTTGCTCTAGGCTGACTTCATCATCGTCAATTATAAAACCCATAACCTTTGCAATATCGACATTATCAATATATTTTTGGACTTGTTTTTTAGAATTAGCAACTAGAAAAATATCGAATTTAAAGCGAGAAAGCGTGTCTAATTGGTAATCGATTAAAGACTTTCCTCGAAATTTGAAAAGCCCTTTGTCTGAACCGAAACGAGTGCTCTTACCGCCAATTAAGATGACAAAAGCGAGATTTTTATTTCTACCGCGAATTTTAATCCATCTTTCTTCAGAGTTTCATTATACTTTAATATATCAATTATTAAAAATTATAAATCATTTAAATTAATTGTACTAATTGTAGATTATGAATTCTCTTTTTCAATTTTATAAATAATATTATGTTCTTCAATAAAAATCGCTTAAGAAGAGATAAACCACGAGAACACTGTGCTGTTTTTGGCGTTACTTGCGATGATGAAAGT
>JAHQWP010000136.1 GCA_029856235.1 Promethearchaeia archaeon | reverse complement strand
ATGGCTCTAAATCCTCAAATAATTTCGCAACCATTTTTACTATTCTATCAGTCATCCAAACAATAAAATCGTCGTTTTTATTATCAGCAAATAAAACACCTTTTATAAAAGCCAATGTTCCCCCTGGGTAATAGAATTCACCAGTAAGATCAAAAGATGAGTGAGTATGAGTAGCGTGTATTATTATCGCGTCTGACTTTAAAAGCTTACATTTCGAAATCAGTTTATTTTTTATATACGCTACTATTGAAAGGGGTAATTTTAAAATATCAACAGAAATAAATAGTAGGTTCGTATTTTTGTTATTTTGGCTTATCAATACACCATATGCGTGAATATCATCTAATTTTCCTAAACACGGTTCTTTCCGAGCATAACCCGCCATAGGTTTACCTATGTAATCCTTTGGAGTAATACTTATTTTATCAAACGCAACATACATTTACCTATATTAAAGCAGAGAATCTCAAAAATGTTTTCTTTTTTTAATAATATAATTTCACATGCTCTTTTAGCAAAACTTTTATTTTTTTATGTATTTAATATCATAATTCCTCAAGTTTACATTGAATTTGAAAAGAGTTGATCTCGATGGCACTGAATAAATTAGAAATATTAGGTAAAGAAGGCACTATTTCAAACTATCGGCAAGGACGCCACACTTTGCATCCAAAACACTGCATTATTGTCTTTCCCAATATTACGAACAGAAAGGACGCAAACAAATTAATTGGACGAACTGTAGTATGGATAAGTCCTACGGGCAAAGAATTGAAAGGAACAATTACGCGTGCTCACGGTAATAGTGGAGCTATTAGAGCTCATTTCAAAAAGGCTGGAGTGCCTGGACAAGCACTCGGTCAGAGGGTGAGAATAATCCGCTAAACTTCAAAAGCAAGACATTTAAGCATAATAACTTAGTTATATCTAATAGCAGATTTATTCTTCCTATAATTCCGAACAGAAAAAAACCAAATTTTTTTCTTTCAGATTCTTAATTGTTATTATCAATATCAAATTGAATCTAGCTTCTGGTAGAGAGCTTTGTCTTTGTGGGTTTTTGTGTAACTTAACATCCCTTGTAGAAATCTCTCGTGAGGGTTTTTCTCCTACCGTATATTTTTAAAAAATAAAAAAAATATATTTATTAAAGGATGTTTTCAAAAAGCTCTTCTTTTGTGGTAGCGCTTTTGAAAAGAAGATTGATTTTGTCAAAACACACTTCGCAATATTTATGCCCACGAAGGTATACATCTAAGTATTTTTCCTCTAAATCGGTGTCTAATTTTTTAAGCTCAAGAGTAATTTTACCGCAATACCTGCACATTTGAGGGGATTGAAAACTTGGAGCATGCGATCCCTTAAATTAACCATATCGTCTTTAACTCTTAGGATGTCTGTTGAACTTAATTCTCTTATTTTTCTAAGCAAACTGTGATTATTAAATAAGGTGGCGATAATGAATTATTTGTCTATGATCTCTAAACAGATGTGTTAGCTTTCCAAGTGTTTCTAAAGTATACTAAATCAGAAGTAAAGCGAGTGTTATTCCCATAATATTCTGAATAGGTTACATGTTTGCTCACTAATCCATACGCTCTTTCAATCCTCTTACGGACTTTCTCGTAGCGATCTTGATTTTTTTGCTGTAATTTTTCTAAGGTAAGTCTAATCTCCGCTTCGTACAATTCTCGAGGTTTTGAATCGAATCGAACCCTATAAATGATAACTACGCTAAGAATTTAGATTATTTTATGAGTTTGTTCTGCTTTTATCGATCTTTCTTATCTCCTTAAGAACTTTTGTATGAGAAATTTCCTTGTGCCTATATAATAATAGTAAGTCTTCGATTTTATCCTTACCCATCGCATAGTTTCCTAATCGGATTCTGTTTTGGATGGCAATTTTTGACAAAGAAACGCTCTTTGCGATTAACTCCACAAAACTCGGAACCTGATCTCGAACTTGTATTTCTTCAAATAAATTTCGTATTATCGCTCTTTCAGGCAGGAGAAGGTCTTTTGTCAATGTGAAACTTACTTTCACATTATGGGTTTCGCCTCTACTCATATCAGAATCGGTTTCACCATTTTTTGATATAAGATGCCCCCCGTGCTTTTTTTGAGGAAAAACTTTCTCGTACAACCGCTTAATATATATTAGAGAAATGTCGATTTTGTAAGCCGAGAAAGGATGTATTCCCTTTGCTTTTAAGGATTTTAATAAGTCCTGAATATATAATTTAGGATTGGTAAATAACTCTTTTTTCACATCGCTTAAATCGTTACTTACCAATTTATCTTTTTCAAAGTAGGTTTTTTTCGCCTGATCTTCGCTTAATATCATTTCGCAAACACGCTCTACAAGGTTTTTATTTACATTAAATCCCCCTTCTATATAAAGGAAAAAATTCTCTACTGCTTTATTTTTTTAAAAATCAAATATATTGTTTAAGAAAACCTAAAAAAACCACACGTAAGGGTTCCTTGCGAAGCTTAATCCTCACAGCGTATTTTTTCGAAAGTAGCTATTAGAAGGATTTATATAGAATAAAATCAAATAAATTTTGACAAAAAACTCTGTACTCATCTAAATTACGTAGGGTCTAACTCGCAAATTAGGAATAAAAGTGAGCGGGTTGAGAGTATCCAGAGAACATTTCTTGTTCTTTTTTTTCTTTCTAGGTGCTCTATTTGGTTTAAATTGATTTAATTGAGAGTAGAAATTGGTAGAAGCAAAACTGACTAAAAACTACTAGTATATGATCGATTTCGATCACAACATTTATAAATGAGCAAAACTAAAATCTTTAATAAAAGAATCAAAATCAATTTTCCAGATAAAAATTAGAGTCAAAGTCCTATAAAATTGCGTTTTATGGCGATGGTTCGAGAATTTTGACTTTTTTGTTTTTTTTGAAAATGTGTTTTTAAAAAAATGGTGTTCAAAATAAAAAATAAAATAAAATCGGTGCTACTGCTTAGCTTGTTTATATTTGCGTGCCTTAGTCCTATGTTCGCAACCGGACAGGAAATAAAACCCGCGCTAGTGAAACCTACTTACAGCTGGCAAGAAACTACCTATAATTACTCGTTATATCGAGAGTGGACTGGTAATTCGGTCGTTATTAATTATTCAGGCCCATACGCAGACGTATTTAGCGTGAATTTGTATCATTACAACGAGAGCGAAGAGACCTTGATAAAAGAACTCCGAACCTATTCCTACGACGGAAACTATAGCTACTTCTCAAATAAGACAACTAAGGGCTATATCGACGTTAACATGAGCTTAGACGCTTATCGCGTTGACGTCCAATACGGAGACGCTGTTGATCTGGTTTGGATGGCGTTAAAACAAGGGACTTTAGAGATGGATTATTTGCGCGAACAGATTGAAGAGGATTATTCGTTAATCGAAGAATATGACTCTGATATTGAAAGCGAATTTACTAAATTTAACGCAACAACAATGGAACTTATTGACACTTGGACTGAATCTTCCCAAGAAACGGGTGTACTTAACATGACGGTCGATGGCGACCCAATCGATTACTATTCGTATTATTCGTATGACATAGAATTTTCGCTTCCTCTCATTTTGGTGATGCAAATTTACACTACAGAAAACAAAGATAATATTGCTTGGGCTGAAATGTTTTACGACTATATCATTTACAAAGATAAAGATCAAGATAGTATATATTCTGCAGGTGAAACAAGCAACCCTTCCACTTCAGGATTTGATCTGTATTCTAGCGATGAGATGTGTGGTGTAGTACGACCCATGGCTTGGGATTTCCAACTCTATAAC
>JAHQWP010000133.1 GCA_029856235.1 Promethearchaeia archaeon | reverse complement strand
CTTTTAAGCTCGCCATTCTTCATTTTTTTTAATTTAAATTTTTTAACCTTAATAGGCTTTATTTTGTTATTAAGTAAATATTTAAAGAAATTAAGAAAAATTGTATTCTTTAAAAGAACAACTAATAGTAGATTTTATGAAAAATTTGGGTTACTTTTTTTCTTAAAATTAGTGTTTTTTATATTTATAGATGAGATACTAACTTTTTATTTAGGATTTAATTTGTTACTTACACGAAATAAACAACCCAAAATAATGATAAAATATTAAGAATTTTAATTTTTATAAATTATTTTAAAAATTTTAATAAGTCTGTTGCTTTATTAAGAATAATATCCGGTTTAAAATTTGATTCTTCAATCATTTCTCTTGAAGTTTCTCCTGTCAATACGCAAATAGTAGTTACTCCTGCTTCAATACCCATTCTTATATCTATATATAAAGATTTCCCACAAATAATTTATTTGAAAAAAAATTCTTCTATAGAATTAACTTATCCTTACTATGAGATTTTAAGATGAATTTAAAATTTCTACATAGAATTTTAACAAAATATGACTATTTGAAGTATAATCGACTATATAAATTTATTAGAACAATAATCTTTCCTTCATTTCTAAAGATAATCTCTAAATTATTTAAGAGCGACATTGACGAAAAATTGATTGTCATGGGAGCATATGGAGGTGTAGCATATTTAGATAATACAGAATATTTATTTGAGTTTCTGAATAAAAATTCTGATTATAAATTGGTTTGGATTGCAAGATCCACTGAAGTACTTCAAACCATTAGACGTAAAGGATACACTGCGATTTATACTTATGATCTAGAAACTATAAGAATTTTAAGAAGAGCTAAATTCATTTTTATTACTCATGGATATGTTGATATTCTACCAATAGAATTTTCTTCAGATACTTGCATCATTTTAACTTGGCATGGTACCCCTATTAAAATAGTCAATCGAGACATGGAAAAATCTTATATATACAGTAAATGGGCAGATATTTTTCATATAAAGTTGAAATTCAATCAATATGTGGATTATATATTAACACCAACAAGAGAAAAAAGAGAGCATAAAATTTTGAGTGAAGCATTTAAATTATCTCCTAAGAAAGTTTTAGCTTTGGGATACCCAAAATTGGATTATCTTTTTGATAAAGATGAAGATTTTAAATTAAATTTAAAAAAATCCTATCATATTCCAGATGGGGTTGATAAGATAATTTTATATTGCCCAACTTATAGAGAAAATTTTACATTAAATTTTCCTTTCAACACTGAGCAATTAGGGAAATTAAATGATTTACTTGAAGATATTAATTCTATTTTTCTTATAAAAGCTCATATGTTTGTTAAAAACATTAATTTCAAAAGTTATAAAAATATTAAAACTGTTTCAAAAACTGCAGAAATAGAAGAACTCTACTTAATCACAGATATTCTCATAACCGATTATTCTTCAACTATGCTTGATTTCTCCTTATTAAATAAACCAATTCTTTTATATCCTTATGACCATAAAGAATATTTAAATGAAGTTGGTTTGTGTTATAAGTTAGAAGATATCGCTCCAGGTCCTATTTTTTTCAACGCAGAAGATGTAATAAATGGAATTAAAAATATAGCCCTAATCGACAAAGAATTCGAAGAAAAAAGAATTTCGATTAAACATATATTTAATAAGTATATTGATGGAAAATCTACTCAAAGATTATTGAATTTCTTTAATATTAATTACTATTAAATACATTTCTTAATCTCATTAGATTTAAGTATTTATTATATTTTTTCTTAATTTCTCAAAATAATTTTTAAACATTCTTATTTCTTCAGAGATTGAATATTTACTTAACGCAAATTGTTTAGCTAATTTTTGTAGATCTCTAATTTTCTCTGGATTTTTTATCCATTCCTTATATAATCCCATAATACTTTCTTTGAACTCTGGTATACCTAACTTCTTGAGAAAAAATGCAAACTTCTCTCCTCTTAAAATTTCAATTGAACCTACTGTCTGTGTACATATGATAATCAGCTCTGCCACCAATGCTTCTATTATAACTCTTCCAAATGGTTCCTTACGAGAAGAGAATAATAAAATATCATTTCTCCTAAGAGCTTCTCCTAATTCTTCCTTATTTAAATATCCTAAGTATTTTATAAATTTTGGAAATCTCTTTTCTAATCTTTCAACTTCTGGTTTTAAGGGACCAATCCCTATAATTTCAAAAAAAACTTTTAAATTCGTATTTTCATTCAAAAATTCTTCAATTGCTTTTAATAAAACACCTACACCTTTATGTAAATCATCAAGGAATCCTAAATATACAAATTTTAAGACATCCTCTCTCTTTTTTTCTAGATTAGTTTCAGCAACCTTCTCAAATTCTAATCCTTCGATTAAAAAAAATATTTTTTTCCGGTCAAAAAAATGTTCCAGATATTTTTTGGTATGTAGAGATATTGTATGATGATAAAAATTCTTCTTAAAGAGAGAAAAAAACAAGATGCAAGTTCGATATACTAAATTATATAACGATAATTTTTTTTCACTGTGTATGGGTTTATGATATCCAATGGTAAATTTAATCTGAGGATTTAATAGACTAGTGAACAACATAATCAAATTCATTTTAAGATTACCGGTTGAGGTATAGATGATATCATTTACCTTAATCATTTTATATATTCTTCTGATTGTGCTAGGATATGGGAAATTAAATTTTTCATTCAAAACGCTAAGTTGAGCAAATTTTAATTGAGGAATTCTTTTTATCCCTTTTAATCTTTTTTCAATTTCTTCTTTCAATAAAAATTTCTTATTAATTAAGATATTCGTTTCTAAGAGAGTTACATTATAATATTTTTGCAATCCCGCAGCTAACTCTATAAAAAAAAGTTCTCCTCCTCTTCCATTTTCTAATGCAGTCTTAGAAAAAACTAAAACATTTACCATCTTATTAAAAAATATGCAGCAGTATTATTCTTTAATTATAAATTATGAAATCTTTCAATAATAGTTTTTCATTTGTATTTACCATCTTTTCTATGTGTTTAATTTAAGGTCTAGAAATTTAGCAAATTAATCTTAAACCTTTGATAAGCGATATTTTTATACAATACTTCAGAAACTTAGAAATTTTATTTATCATGAAAAGTTAAAATTAATCGTTAATTTAAATATATTAATACTATGTCTGATTTAATACCTATTGGAGAAGTACTTAAAGAGAATCCGCGGGTTCAAGAATTGGAAAGGCAAGGATTTATAATCAAGCCTAAAAAATTGGATTCATATTTAAAGGACTTTCAAGAGAGGACTTCCGCTTTACCCAATAAAAGTTACTGGGAAAGCAAAAAAGTTCTTATTACGGGGATTAGTGGTTTTGCGGGTAGTCATTTAGCAGAACAACTTTTAGATCTTGGTTGTGAGGTTCATGGTACAATCCGACGACACGCGGTTCCTATGCATGAGAACATTGAACACTTAAGAGGAAGGATTAAACTTCATGAGGCGGATATAACTAGTGCAGAAAGAATCTACGAAATTTTCGCAAATATACAACCTAATGCGATATTTCACCTCGCTGCAGAATCATTCGTTCCAACATCTTTTCGAGAACCCGCAAGAGTTACTCACAATAATATAATAGGCACAATCAAGCTTTTTGAAGCAGCTCGGAGATCTAATGCTGAATTGGAAAGCATTCAAGTTGCTTGTAGCAGCGAACAATACGGATTAGTAGATCCTAACGAAGTTCCCGTAACAGAAGATTTAAAAAAAAATCCCTTTAGACCTAGAAGCGTCTATGGGATATCTAAATGCGCAACTGAGCAAATAGCATGGTTATATCATAATTCATATGGTGTACCGAGCATCATTACTCGTGGTTTTAATCACGAAGGACCTAGAAGAGGAATTCAATTTGTAACCAGCGTTGTTCATAGACAGATTGTAGAAATACTAGATGGTAAACGAGATAAAATTGTAATAGGAAATCCAAATGCCATTAGAGACTTTACCCATGTTAAGGACACTGTTAATGCGTATATCATTCTTAGTGAGAAAAAGAAATTTGGAGAACCTTTTAATATCAGCTCTGGAAAAGGAATAACTATTGCTGATTATGTGAATCTCGCAAAGAAGATATATAATATTGATGTAGAAGTATTTGTAGATCCTCAACGTATGCGACCAAGCGAAGTTCCCTTATTAATTGGTCGGAACGAGAAAATATTTAACGAAACTGGCTGGAGACCCGTAAGATCAATTATTGATATTATAAAAGAAGGAGTCGAATACTTCCAAAAACATCCAGAAATGCTTGGAATCGAAGCTCATTAATTTCGTCCATCGCTATGAGGAACACTCATTCTATTAATAATTTTTAAAAAACTATGATTTATTATAAATTCAGCACTTGTTTTTGAAGTCTTATCAATTCCATCACACCCTCTTCACCAATTTCTAAGATTTGGTTGAGTTTTTCTTTGTTAAAGGGTGCTCCTTCTGCGGTTCCTTGAATCTCGATTAAATTCAAGTCCTCATTAGCAACTAAGTTAAAATCAACATCCACTTTCGAATCTTCTTCATAATTTAGGTCCAGAATAACTTTATCGTTTTTAATTCCAAGAGATATGGCTGCAGTAACTTTGTAATCAGGAAAGTCGTAGATTCTTTGTTCATTATACAGGTAATTAATGGCATCAAACACGGCGACAAAAGCACCGGTAATCGAGGCACATCTAGTTCCTCCATCTGCTTGTATAACATCACAATCTACTTTGATAGTCCGTTCACCGAGTTTTTCATAGTTGAAAGCCGCTCTCATACTTCTTCCGATTAACCGCTGAATTTCGTGAGTTCTTCCTCCTATCCCTGATCTATCTCTTTCTCTATTATTTCTAGAGTGAGTAGCTCTTGGTAGCATGTTATATTCCGCAGTGATCCATCCCGTTCCCGTATCTTGTAGAAACCTAGGAACATTTTCCATAACAGAGGCTGTAACAATCACTTTTGTGTTTCCCTGGGTAACTAAAACGGAACCTTCAGGATACTGTAGAAAGTTTCGCTCAAAAGTAGTTTTCCTTATTTCATTGAATTTTCTTCCGTCAAACCTTACATTTCCAAGCATTTATGCAAAACCAGATTATTATCAATAAATTATTCAGATAAATAAAATGAGAATAATAATTATAATATTAATTTATTAAAAAAGAACACGATTAAAATAATTCTAAATAGGTAAAAAGAACCAGTAAAGCAAGATATGTCAAAATTTTTTATTTAACGGGGAAAGTTCCAAGGATTTTCTGCCAAATTACATTTGCTTTCATTTGTTCAAGCGCTTTTGCTGCTTTAGGATCCTTTTTATCAGCTTCAAAATCCATAAAGAAAATGTATTCCCATTTCCCTTTTCTTCTTGGTCTTGATTCGATCTTCGATAAATTTATGTTAGCATCAGAGAATATTTTAAGAACCCAATATAATGCTCCAGGTACATGTTTAGTTATAAATACAATAGAAGTTTTCATTTTTTCAGCTTTTAGGGGGTTTTCTTTTTTAGAAATTATTAAAAATCTCGTAAAATTGGATTTCTCGTCCTCGATATTTGAGTTCAGAACTTTCAACTCATAAATATTTGCTGCAAACTCCGTCCCTATAGCAGCATACGATTTATCATCTAATTTTCTAATCCTTCGAACGGCTTCAGCAGTAGAAGTAACCTCTGAAATTTTAGCATTTGGTAAATTCGATTTTAACCATATTTTTGTTTGAGCAAATGCTTGAGGATGTGAGAAAACATTTTTTACATCTGAAAGCTCTGCATTCTTTAAGGATATTAAATTTTGAATCACTCGTACATCAAGTTCCCCATAGATAAATAGATCATTTTCAATGAGTAAGTCAAGAGTTTCTCGTACAGTTCCTTGAAGGCTGTTTTCAAAAGGGACTATGCCAAATTCTAACAAACCTTTTTCAATTCCGCTGAAAATTTCTGCCATTGAATCGCAGGGGATAAACTGAGTACCCGCTTTAGGAAAGAATTCAAGAGCTGCTTGATGCGTGAAAGTGCCCATAGGACCCAAATATCCTACTTTTGTAATAGTGCCTTGAATGAGTTTGCTTGCACTCATAATTTCGTTCCAAATTGCATCCAAACTTCTTTTTTTGAAAATTGTAGACTTGTTTTTAATTCTTTCTTTGACTTCTTCTTCTCTTTTTGGTTGAAAAGTTTCTATATTTAAAGATTTCTTTAAATTTCCTATTTTTAATACGGTATTTGCTCTTTTATTTAGGAGATCAACAATATCATCGTCAATTTCATCTATTTGTTTTCTAAGATCATCCAATTCTTGATTATTTTTTTCTTCGTCGTTCAATATAATCTCCATTTGATATATTTTGAATTAAACTAAAAATTAATTATAAAAATTTCTGTAAATTTAGTTCTAATCCCGCAACAGGGAACTCTAATTTAAAATTTAATAGAACTTCCGGATTTATTTCTCCTATTTCCCCTACTTTGATTTCCCCTAAATACACATCACCGTAACGTCCGTTAATATAACTAGGATTGCTCCCAACCTTTATTTCATATTCTTCATAAAATCCAAGAGCAGTCATAATAAAATCTAAAGTTGATCTGATTTCAGTAAAGTCAGCATCTTCGTGATAAGAAACTGCTGAAAGATGTATTTCTCGCTTAGCTCCAGTTTCTTCTTCAGATGCTAATAAAACCACATCTCCAACTTCAAAAATTTTGATTGGTTTTTCTTCAGATCTGTTAAATCGTATTGTATCCATTAAATTTGGCAAGATTGAAGTTCTAGTTGTATTATATTCTGTTGAAACAGGATTTGCAATCTGAATTAAGTTTGATTCCTCATAATTTTGTTTCATATAAGTATATTGCTTTTCAGAGCTGGTTAAAATGAAATTGAGAACTTCTAAGTAGCCTGCTCCAATCATAATTCTCCTAATCTTATTCGAAAAAGTTTGGATAGGATGATATTCTCCAATACACCCTTCTCGAATTGTTTTTGGAATATTAAAATAACCATAACCAATTGCGACTTCTTCCGTTAGATCAACGGGATGCATTACATCTCCTCGAAAAGCAGGAATAAAAACGTCTAAATACCCTTTCTTCTTCGCTTTCTCTGCGTCTATTCTTACTTTTTGAAAGCATTTTATCATTTCAGACGGAGTTAATTTCAAACCAAGATAACTATTTATGTAGTCGATTTCAACTTCCCATTTAGTAGTATCTAAATTTGGGGTAAAAATTTCCTTTTCCCCCTCATAATTTACTTTAACGCTTTCGATTATAGCTCCCATGTCCGATAATGTTGTCGATAAAATGTTTAAAGCAAGATTCACAGCATTCAAATCAGTTCCAGTTAAATCTAAGAATAAGTTTTTGGTTTCCTCGGTAACAGTAGTAAGAACTCCGTTAATAATCGGCGGAAATGAGAGAACTTCATTGTTATCATCAAAAATAATTGGATATACGTCCTTCCCTTCTAATATGCTAGCGTATTCAATACCCTTTTCATGGAGGAGTAAAATCTCTTCTAAATTCATCGGATATCCATCTCCATGTAAAGGTGTAAAACTTACTGAATCTGGTTTTACTGCGGTATACCTATAAGGAGGTTTTACCTTATCCAAATCATGTACACCAATTGCAACCTTCCTTCTGTCTCTTCCAACAGCCCAGTGAAGGTGTTCTTGGATATTCATTAAAGTAGCAACTTCTTCTTCGTCTAGATCAATGTTTCGGACGATTCCACATACAATATATGGTCTTACTTGTTTAACGCTAGGATCTACATTCAATACAACTTCACTTTGTTTTATATTAAATTTCGGTACCCCTAATTTCACCTCGTAGTAACCTTGTAGAGCTCTGGCTATTCCCTCTGGTGATGAGAAATCCGGTCTATTCGGATTATATTCAATTTTAATCTTTTGTTCTTCTTTATTGATATCCTCTAGATCTAGCCCAATCCATTGCAAATCGTATTCTAACTCATCTATATCTAAAGTTTTTCCCACTAATCTTTCTAATCTATCAATCTTTAATTCAAGAGTAGGTATTTTCGTTTCACCTCAATTTAATATGGTTGTTGTCGCAACCACTTAATTGGATTAATATATAAATCTCTAATATCCTTTCGGTTGTAATATAACATCGCAATACGTTCAAGTCCTTGACCCCATGCCAAAACTCTCGTAGGATCTTTAATACCCCAAGGATATGTTACTTCTGGTCTGAAGATTCCCGATCCTCCCATTTCTAACCACTCTCCTAATTTATCATAATATACCGAAACTTCCATACTTGGTTCAGTATAGGGGAAAAAACCGGGTCTTGTGATTATCTTTTTAAATCCCATTTTACGATAAAATTCTGATAATAAGCCAATTAAATCGCTTAAATTAACATTTTCATCAATAACGATCCCTTCTATTTGAGTAAACTCTGCTAAATGAGATTTGTCTAATTTCTCGTTTCTAAAAACTCTGTCAATACAAAATACTTTTACGGGAGTTTTCTCATTATTTCTATAAAATTGTGCTAATCGTCTCATAGTTGTGGAAGTTGTATGAGTTCTTAATACGGTCTGCTTTGCAATACTCTCGTCCCATTGATATCTCCAGCCAAGTGAATTAGAATCTCCCCCGTTTTCATGAGTAGCTTTAACAGCTAGTACCCTATCTTTTTCAGGTAACCTTGCAAATTTAGGATTATTTAGATAGAATGTGTCTTGTAATTCACGAGCAGGATGATCCTGTGGTTGGAACAACGCGTCGAAATTATAAAAAGCACTTTCTACTATAGGACCTTTAATTTCAGTAAAACCCATCGAAATAAATACTTCTCTAATTTCGTTAATAAGGCTAACTATAGGGTGAATTTTCCCCGCTTTTAACGAAGGTCCTGGTTTTGACACATCAAATGGTTTTATCTCGTAATTCTTCCAAGAGCCTGAGCTGAGCATTTCAGATGTAATTTTACTAATATGTGTTAATTCTGATACTTCAGATGTTTTAATTGATTTTCCCTTATTTGTGAGAAAAATAAAACGCTGGGTTTTTTTTTCTTTTGTAAATAATTTTCTTTTATTCAATAGATCGAATTGGAGTAATTCATTTTTTGATAATTTTGAATAATCACGAGTGGGATGCGTTTTAAATGTCTTCAGGAACTTTTCATTATCCGATTCTAAAAATTCTTCGGTAACAAGAAAAATCTTATTTTCTCCTGTAGCTTTACTTTGAGCAATCCAACCGTTTTTCCTCATATTTGAAAGTCCTACATAGAAAATGTGCTGCTCTAACTTGGATTCAATAAGTAATTCTTCCATGTTAATCTCTTTAATATCAGATTCCCTCATAAGTTCTAAAAGTTGATTTTCCGGTAATCCATTTTCTAAATATTTGCGACCTTCATCATTTAAAGAAATTTGATTGATTTCTTCTTCTCTGAACCCCCCTAAATCGTTATCGATGAGATCGTTAACAGCTGCCATGAGCACAATATAATCTATATTTAACTCTTTTGCTAGTATCGAGGCTATTTGTTCAGTTTTCTTTTTCTTAAGGACTTTAAGAATTTCAATAACTTGCTTTTTCAATTTGATCGTCATATCTAAAAATCAAAATTAATTTACTTTTCGTTATATTTTTTCTAAATCTCTAACCTTTTTAAATCTTTCGTGGAGTATATCGTTTTATTTTGCTCTTTCATGAATTAGAACGATTCTTACCTATTAAACAAATCAGAAGATCGTATAAAAAGAATGTTTCAACAAAATATCCGCAGCCAAGGGAAAAAATTTTAGACTATTTTGTTAGTCCCTTGGCAGAATAAAGAATTTGAAGATAAATAATACTTGAAGGAAATTACCTATAGTAGATAAGAAATCTCTGAAAACCTTCAAAATTTATTCATCTCATATTATCAATACTTTATAGAGTACTGAACGAATAATCACTAAAAAATTTTGCTACTCTAATTTTTCGCGAATAGCTGTAGAACTAATTTTTTTGTTATTTTTATCTTTTAACAGTGGTATTACGATTAAAATGATCGGTTTCAATCCCTTTTGTTCTCGAAGTTCATTCAGTTTAACGGCATTTGAATATGTTTCCTGACTCAAAATTAATCCCTCGTAACTAGGATCTTGAGAATACTCGGCCATATCGTCCCAATTTTTAATTTCAACGATGCTGACTCTACTTAAATCTGTGAACGAACTTATAAAATTCTTTAAATTTGTCTTTCTTGTAGTATAATCTTCTAGCTTTGAAGCTGCCTTTTTATTATTAAGCAATTCTTGGGAAGTTAATCCAATCTCGATAAAATGAGATATGTTCAAAGCTGTCTCTAATAAATATTTATGTCCATCATGGAGATGATCAAATGTTCCGCCCATTCCGATTTTATTTAAAATAAGGGAAACACCTAACTAATACAAAAATTAGATCTCAATCGTTTGCTTTAATTCTTCTTTATCTTTTTCTAACTTATTACTTTTGTCTTTAGCTTTCTTTAATTTTACGCTATAAATCTGCTTTACTTGCATAGTTTCATTGCACTCATCGCAAGTATCCGTTGATTTAAATATAAAATCTCCGCTTTCGTAATTTCTTACTTTAATAGCTCCACACGAATTACACTTTAATATTGTTAAAGTCTGTCTTACTGGATCGCTTGGTTCTTTTTTCATTTGAAGTATTGAAGTCGCTAAGCAAATACAGAAAAATCCAATCATTAGACTAATGGTTGGATCTGGCTCTCCTATGTATATAAACATTACTCCAATTAGTACTAATCCGATTAAAACAAGGCTTTTTAGAACACTTTTCAAAGAACGCTTCTTTTTTAAAATTTCCTCGTCGTCTTCTTCGTCGATCATAAATATCCTTATGGTTTCTTATTGATATCTTGTAAACTATACTCTATAATAGAAAAGAATATAAGATTAAATAAATTTTGTTATTATGAAAACTTAATAGATTTAATCTTTCAATTATACTTGTTATTTAAAGCTAAGATAGGGTAAATATGTTAATATATTTAATGCAATTAGGCCAAACGGAAACCGACCCTCTCGGGTTAATTTTTAATATACTATGGTTTGCTATGATCTTTCTTTCCATGTTCTATGGAACAAAACTTCAAGCGTGGAGATCGGCAAAAGAGATCGAAGCCGGATTGGAAAAACTTAAAAAATGGAATGATGAATGTAAACAGATTTTAGTCTCCAATTTTAAAAAGTTCTCCGATAAAAATGAAACTGAGAAAGATTTAATGTTAAGAATCGAAAATTTCCTAACTTTTATTGCGATTACTCCAGTTGATCTTGATCCTTATGGTATAATTCCAAAAATTGATCATATCATTAATGTCAGAGACGATAGATTTAAAGAGGAAATTATGGTATTGGCACCAAGAGCTGACCCGGATTCTCACGAAACACAGAATTTAGAAAATGTTCTTGAAGCTGCTATGGCTGTAGACTATGTTTATAGGCTTGTAAAACACTTTTTAATTCTAGGGAAAAAATCGAAATCCTATATTATTCTGATGCAAATTTCTATGCAAATGACCATGATTCTTGCTATGGGTAAATCTTATTATCACGCTACTAAAGCTTTTGCAGAGGGAAGTCCAATCGGAGACGCACTTGGACCGTTAGTTGCAGGTAGTTTTGTAAGGGATGTTGCCAATACTGGTGATATAGTAGCTAAAGAAATCGCAAAAGATACAATAGTTCAAGAAGTAAAGTTTGAAGATAGAACTGTTTATGTAGTTCGCGCAAAAGGGCCTGGAGGTACAGTAGGAAAACCTGGAACAGCAATAAAACAATTAGTTGAGGAACATGGGGATTCTATCTCCAGGATTATTATGATCGATGCAGGTTTAAAATTTTCAGGGGACAAAACAGGCTCTATAGCTATCGGAGTTGGTGCGGCAATTGGGGGGATTGGTGTCGAGAAGTTTTATATCGAGGATTCAACAAGTAAGAAGGCAATTCCAATTGATGCTCTTATCTGTAGACAGTCTTTAGAGAACGCAATCACAACCATGTCGCGCCCAATTACCAAAAGTGTCCATCCTATTGTTGAAAAAATAAAGATGGGAATTCGCAAGCGAACAGAAAAAGGTGCCAAAGTTATTGTTGCTGGAATAGGCAATACAATTGGTATAGGAATATAACTAGTTTTTACTATTTTTCATATTTCAAACTTCTATTTATTCATAATCCTTTATTTATTACACTTTCTTATTCATAATTATACTAATTTTATAAATTTCAAAATAAATAAAAAAAATATAAAAGTGAAAAAAATGCCAAAATTTGGAACAAACGAGTGGGCTAAAGCTTACATGAAAGCTATAAATGATAATCCCGATTATAAACAAGCGGCTTCATGGTGGGAAGGAGATTTTGTTTTCGTTGTTGAGCCCAGTGGAGCTTTAGATAAGAAAATAAACATGTTTATTGGGTTATTAAAAGGAGATTGTACGGGGGCAAAAACTTTAGCTGATGGAGAAGAATTCGATGTCCTACCTCCGAATTCACCACCCCGACCAATAAAAGAGGGGGAAAAGGTTGGTGCTGAATTTATATTTTCTGGTCCTTATGATAACTGGGTAAAAGTGTTAAGCAAGGAGCTCGATCCTATTCAAGGTTTAATGGCGGGAAAGTTCAAACTAATTGGGAACATGGCTAAGGTAATGAGGGCTACCAAGGCAGCTCAAGAATTAGTTAACTCTACCACCATGGTAGAAACAGAATATTATTAATCAATTTTTATTTTTTATTCTTCTTTAATCAAATTATCTTAATACCGAATCAGACTTGGATCTTTTTTTAATGTTCGATTTAGGGTTTAATAACCGTTGAGATTAATGCATAAATATTGGACTATAGTTAATTTTAATAGTTCGTTTTGTCTGTTTAATAAATAACTAATCTATTAAAAAAAGTGATAAAAATAGGCTTATCTAAAAAAGAATACTTTGTGAAGGATTTAGTTATCGACGATGAGTACGGTGTAATAGAATCTACCGCAACTATTCAAGATGCAGCGAAAAAAATGAAAGAATTAGGCGTGCCAGATTTAGTTGTGGTCGAAGGAGAGACAAATAATGTTCTAGGAGTTATAGCTGATTTTGATATAGTCCAAAATATCGTAGCAGAAGGAAAAGACTCAACGGAAGCAAAAGTTATCACAACTATGTATAAAATCGAACCCGTGTCGCTTGAAAGCCCCGTTACAGAAGCATTCACACGTATGCGTGATTTACAGGTTAATGTCGTTCCAGTGGTTGAAAACGGTAAATTAATAGGAGTATCCACTATACAAGATTGTTGGAGTTATATCCCCGACGAAGATTACGACGATATAGGCTTAATTTCTGTGTCTAATACTAGAACAGCAGAATTTTGGTTCGCAACTTGTTGTACAATAATTGCCTTTGTTTTAGGTATAATTCTCCCTCTTGTTGGTTTATTTGGCTTCTTTTCAGGAAATCCTGCTGATTTGCTTAGTTTTTTCGGAATGGCTTCAATTGAAGGTGAATTTGTCTCTTTTGGATTGTTTGAAGCAAGAGGTATTAATTTCCTTGTTCCTTTCGTGAACCTAATTAATACAAATGGAATAATTTGGTTAATTATTCTTATCTTTAGTATTTTGGTAGTTATTTTCGGAATTCTTGCGCATATTTCTATAATATTCTCGAGTTATTCCAATATACGCAACATTAAAACTGGATTTTTGGTACAATTTATAATTCCTATTTTATTTGTTGTGTTTCTAAGTATTAATTGGGTTCTATTTGGTGTCGCATTTGCGATTGCTGTTCCAAATCCAAATGTAACAGTTGATGGCGTAGGATTGACATTTTCTATAGTCTCTATGATTTTGGTGATAGCAGCGATTTATAGGGATTATTTCTTTCGTCAAAAAGGATCTAAAAATGAGGTGTCTGGTTAAAAGTGCCACGAGGTGGTGGAGCTCGAGGTGGTGGTTTTCGAGGGGGCGGTTTTGGAGGGGGCGGATTCCGAGGGGGTTCCGCAAGTTTCCGAATGGGTGGATCCAGAGCTAGCGGAACACCATTTGGGCGAACTGGAGCTCAGCGAGTAACATCTAGATCTCCAAGTGGTCCTTATCGCCATTCTTCTTATCGACCTCATAGAAGATACTATGGGTACGGTTACCGACCATGGTATTACCGATGGTGGTATAACCCCTGGTGGTCCGGGCGATGGTATAGACCTTGGTATTACTCTCCGGCTTATGTCGGAGGAGGTATAACTATTGCAATTGTATTAGGACTAATCTTATTACCTCTAGTTGGAGTTGCTTTCTGGTTTCCCTTTAGCAGTGCAGATACAGATGGTACTGTAAATTATCGATCTACAGAAACCCTATATTTCAACGAATATTGGTATGAATATGAAAACATCAAAGATGGGAATGACATTACTTACTCAATACAATCGTCTCCGAGTCTAATCAGCTTTGCCATTTGGGATCGTCCATTTGAGGATTTGGAAACTACAACAAGAATTGGTAATGACATCGATCAACATATTCTTATAAATAACCAGTATGAATATATATCGTATTACTTAAAACCAGGATCATCAATTACTTACGATTATAATGCATCTAGCCAAATTGATTTCTTCATTGCAAGTGGACAGGCTCTTTACGATTGGAATTTGGGGGGTAGTCCCTCTTTTTTTGTAGAAGAATCTAGTGTAATTCAAGGTAGCGGTGTATATAACATTCTATCTGCAATGGATTATTATCTCGTTTGGTTTAACGATGGATTATCAACAGTAACGGTCAACTTTACAATCAACTACTCGGCTGTTGGCGTAATTAACCTAGCAGCAGCAGATTTTTATGTGGAAGGTGTAAATACGATTACTCAAGATACTTTTACAGTCCCTAACGATGGGAATTGGTATTTTTTCGTTTACTTTGATCCAATGCGCTCTCCCGAAGAAAGTACAACAATCACTTTTGATGTGACGTACGATACTGGAATTACCTCTGTTGATAGGTGGATTGATGTTCAGCCTATCTTGATAACCATCATAGTTGTAGTTGGTGTTATAATCGTAGTAGCGCTTTTAGCTAGGAGAGGTCAAAAGAAATTGAAATCGAAATCGTCATCCAAAGTAGCCCCTGCTAAAGTTCCAGAAATAAAATCAAAGAAAACAACTTCTACATGCATACGGTGCAATGCTTCGATTCGAGCAGATGCCAAATTTTGTCCTAGTTGTGGGGGCAAGGTTGAGGGAAGGATTACCGGAACACCAACAATAGTTACTCCTGCTAAATCAAAATCGTGTTCCTTCTGTGGGAGTAAACTCTTAGTAGACGATAAATTCTGTAAGTGGTGTGGGACAAAAGTAGAATCGGAAAAAATTAATCTTTCGAAAAATTAAAACCATAATTCTTATATTTCTACATTTTTTTCTTTACTTTATTACAGCAAATATCTTGAATTTCTTATATGAAAATGGTAAAGTCGTATTTTACTTTGTTTTTGAAGTTTGAATTAAGAAGAATTTTATCGTATTTCATTCTATTAATCCTCATAATATTTTTTCTAGAAAGCAGTCAAGTAGCGCTTGAATCACCTCTATATTTATATCTAGGTTTATTGACGAGTATCTCAGGCTTTATGCTTATTTATCTGTGGATTAAAGCAAAGAAAATCTTCATTATTTTGGACACAAAATTGAAACAGGAACAATTTAAGGAAGAAAAAGGTATCAATCCTTTAGAGGGAATAAGATTTAAAACTAAATATAACTATTGGTTGCTAAAAAACGCAGAAAATGGGATGATTCGTAGTATTTACAAGAATTTTTTTAGCTATAATTCACAAAATTACTGTCTATACTGCTATTTCAGTATAATACCAATTATTATAGTATGGGTTTTATCCAATATGTATATGAAACCAACCGAATCATTAGTAACTAGTGTGATCTTTGTTGGGTGTTTAATTTTATTATGTATTGCATTGGAAAAGAGGGAGATTGGGACTTATTACAAAGTTCTTGATTCAGAAATAAAACAAATTCTATTTGAAGAAGTTACGGGTTATGATCCACTAGACGATGGGAAAATGACTTACAAGTACAAAGCATGGTTGATTTTAGAGGCATGAATCTTGAATAGTTTATTGTATTAAAATTAGAAAAAACTAATTAATTTAGGACACTTTATTAATTAATTTAATGTTACAAAATAAATCTCTATATTAACTCTTAAAGTCAGTTAGCATGAGTTCCATAAAAAAATTGGTTTCCGAATTGGAAAAAAAAAAAGTATATTTCTTCGACTTAGACGGTACAATATATTTAGGAAACCAACTTTTTAGAGGTGCTAAACAATTAATAGAAATATTAAATGAAGTAGAAATTCCCTTTTTTTTCCTCTCAAATAATTCAAGTAAGTCTACATCAGATTACATCAAGAAGTTAAACAATCTAAATCTGAATGTTACACTTAATAACTTAATATTATCTCAACACCCAACTATTGATTATCTAAAAAGCGAGAATTATAAAAAAATTTATTTGTTAGGAACAGAATCTCTTAAACGAGAGTTTCAACAAGAGGGATTTATTTTGACTGATAATGATCCCGAAATCGTCGTACTTGCCTTTGATCAAGAATTGACATACGAGAGGTTAGTTAAAGCGTCTAAAATGATCCAAGAAGGAATACCTTATATTGCTACACATCTTGACGATAGATGTCCTACTGAGAAGGGATATATTCCTGATGCGGGAGGAATTGCTGCTCTTTTATTTAAAACAGTAGAAAAAATGCCGAGAGTATTTGGAAAACCAAATAAAGAAATGCTTCTCTTCAAACTTCGGGAAATTGAGATAAATCCTAAAGATGCCATAATATTCGGGGATAGATTATACACAGATATAAAAATGGGAAAAGAAGCAGGAGTGACAACATGTTGCGTCTTATCTGGAGAAACCACCTTAGAAATGATCGAAAAAAGTGAAACATATAAGCCAGATTATGTAATTGATGGAATCTGGGATATTTCTGAATCATTAAAAAAGTAATTTATTCTAAATATATCCTCAATCCTTTATATATAGTAAATTTTATTTCTAACGAGATATTATATTTCAATATCGTTATTCGACTAACATATAGAATAATGTAAAAATAAAATTTTTCTTATAATTACAATTGAGAATTGAAATATGACATCTAAAGAAGCACCTAAGTATATCTATGATTTTAGCGAAGGTAGAAAAGAGTTAAAGAATTTACTTGGTGGAAAAGGAGCTAATCTTGGGGAAATGACTCATTTAGGGTTAAATATTCCTCCAGGATTCACTATCACAACCGAAGCGTGTCTAATTTATTTTAAGGATCCTAAAAATCTAATGGCAAAAATCGAGCCTATGGTTTTGGAACATTTAAAAAAATTGGAGGAAGCTACGAGTAAGAAATTTGGAGATAAGAATAACCCATTGCTTCTAAGTGTTCGCTCCGGGGCTCCAATGAGTATGCCGGGCATGATGGATACAGTATTAAATCTAGGATTAAATGACGAATCTGTTAAAGGTGTGGCAGAACAGACTGAAAATCCTCGATTTGCTTATGATTCGTGGAGGAGATTTATCCAAATGTTTGGCGATGTTTGTATGGGAATTGGGGATGAGAAGTTCGAAAGAATTCTCGATAAATACAAACGTGCTATCTCCAGAAATGCTCATGATACCGATTTAAAGGTTAAAGATCTTCAAAAAGTAATTGCTGATTATAAAGCTTTATATGAAAAAGAAATAGGATCACCATTTCCTCAAGATCCTTATAAGCAACTTTTTATAGCTATAGAAGCCGTTTTTAAATCTTGGAATAATAAAAGAGCAATCACATATCGGAAAATTTCTAATATCCCTAATTTTGGAACTGCGGTTAACATTCAAGTTATGGTATTTGGGAATAAAGGAGAGAATTCAGCAACTGGCGTAGCATTTACGAGAGATCCTTCTAATGGAGATAACATAAAGTTTGGGGAATATCTTACAAATGCTCAAGGAGAAGATGTTGTTGCCGGAATAAGAACTCCGAAAAGACTTGAAGAAATGAACAACGAATTTCCAAAAATATACAAGCAATTGAAAAGCACTATGATAAAACTTGAGAAGCATTATCGAGACATGCAAGATATTGAATTTACTATTGAAAACGGAGAACTCTTCATATTACAAACTCGTAATGGGAAACGCACTCCCTCTGCTGCAGTTAAAATTGCTGTCGACATGGTTAAAGAAGGTTTAATAAATAAAGAAGAAGCAATTATGAGTATCGATCCTGATAAAATTTCTAAACTTTTATTTAAGAGCATAGATGAAAATGCTATTGTACGTGTGTTGGCAAAAGGAATAAACGCTTCACCTGGTGCCGTTTCAGGAATCGCTATATTTGACTCTGATGAAGCAGAAAAATTAGCTCACTCTGGCGAAGATGAAATCATACTAGTTCGTCCTCAAACTAAACCTGAAGATGTTCATGGATTATACGCGTCTAGCGGAGTTTTAACTCAATTTGGGGGCAAAACATCTCATGCTGCTGTTGTTGCGAGAGGCATGGGTAAACCTGCAGTTGTAGGTGCTCAAGATATTGAGATTGACGAAGAAGCTAAAGAATTTAGAGTAGGTGAAACTGTAATTAAAGAAGGAAAGTATATAACGATTGATGGAACAACTGGACGTGTAATTGAGGGAAGAGTTCCCTTAGTAGAACCTGAAATTAAAGGGGAATTTTTAGAATTATTAGAAATTGCTGATGAAATAAGGACTTTGGGAGTACGAGCAAACGCAGATACTCCAACTGATGCTAAAAAAGCTTTAGAATTTGGCGCTGAGGGTATAGGATTAACGAGGACTGAGCATATGTTCATGGCTCAAGAAAGATTACCTGTAGTTCAGAATATGATTATGGCTCAAACAATGGAGGAACGTCAAGATGCATTAAACAAAATTTTACCAATGCAAAAAGGAGATTTCTTAGAAATCTTTAAGATAATGGAGGGAAAACCAGTAACGATAAGATTGTTAGATCCCCCATTACATGAATTTTTACCAGAGTTATCTACTGTTTTATTAGAAAATCAAGAATTGAGAATGACTAATTCATTATCAAAATCCCTTTTAGAAATAAGCCCTCTCGATGAGGAAATAAAAAAGAAAAAAAAGGTCATTAAATTAATTCGATCGCTCTCAGAGGAGAATCCTATGATGGGTCTCAGAGGGTGTCGTTTAGGAATTGTTTGGCCTGAAATTAATGAAATGCAAGTTAAAGCTATTTTTGAAGCAGCTTGCGAGCTCAAACTGCAAGGTGTTGAGGTTATTCCCGAAGTAATGATCCCCCTTATTGGTATGATTTCAGAATTGCAATATGTGAAAGCTCAACTACTTGAAATAGCTGAGGAAACTATTAAAGATTATGGCGTAGAGTTAAACTACAAATTCGGAACAATGATAGAAATTCCGAGAGCTGCTTTAACCGCCGACGAAATTGCGATGGAAGCGGAATTCTTTTCTTTTGGCACTAACGATTTGACTCAAATGACATTTGGATTTAGTCGAGATGATGCTGAGGGTAAGTTTATCCCCGTTTACTTAAATAAGGAAATTTTAGAGCGAAATCCTTTTGAAATCTTAGATCAAGATGGTGTTGGTAAACTAATGAAGATGGCCGTTAAGTTAGGAAGAGAGACAAGACCAGGCTTAAAGTGTGGGGTTTGTGGCGAACACGGTGGAGAACCAAGTAGCATTAAATTCGTCGCATCAATTGGTTTAGATTATGTTTCATGTTCGCCCTTTAGGATTCCTGTAGCACGAATTGCGGCAGCCCAAGCAGCAATTATGGAGAAAGAAATAGAAAATATAAAATAAATAATGCAATATAACACGAATAAATTTATTTACCATTTTTTCAATATCTAATGAGTTACAACTAATATCAAAAGATATTATACCTCATAGTCTTTGTAATAAAATAATTAAACCTTACAATTTTATTTTTATTCATGGATGTAGTAGAAAGATTTAACTTAATTAAAAGGGGAACTGAAGAAATTTTAACTGATGACGATTTAAAGCACTATTTAGAAACAGATATTCCCTTAAATCATTACATTGGTTTTGAGATTTCAGGAAAGGTTCACTTAGGAACAGGAATCGTTTGTATGTCAAAAATAAAGGATTTCATTGATGCAGGAGCTAATTGCACAGTCTTCCTAGCTGATTGGCATAGCTGGATAAACGATAAATTAGGTGGAGATCGCGAACAAATCCAAAAAATTGCAGTTGGTTATTTTAAAGAAGGCTTAAAAGCATGCTTGAAAGCTGTTGGAGCAAACCCTGAGAAAGTTAAATTTACTCTTGGTACAGATCTTTACCACAACAACGATAGTTATTGGGAAACTTTTATAGATGTTTGTAAAAACACCACTCTTAACAGAATGCATAGAAGCATTACAATAATGGGTCGAAAAATGGGTGAGGGCGTAGATTTTGCCAAATTACTCTACCCGGCGATGCAAGTAGCAGATATTTTCATACAAAATGTTAGTTTAGCACACGCCGGTTATGATCAGAGAAAAGCGCATGTTATAGCAAGAGAAGTAGCTTTGAAAATGAAGAAGAATAACCTTGTTGACAATAAGGGAGAAAAGATAAAACCTTTGTGCGTCCATCATCATTTAATATTAGGATTGACAAAACCATCAATTTGGCCCATTAAAGATCAATCACAACTTCAAGAACTCTGGTCAGATATGAAAATGAGTAAATCGATACCAAACTCAGCTGTATTTGTTAATGATTCTCCCGATGAAATAAAAAATAAGGTAAAAGCTGCATTCTGTCCTGAAGGAAATGTGACTGTAAATCCAATTCTAGACTGGGCTAAATATGTGATTTTTAGGAATAAAGGTTCAAAAATGTTAATTGAGAGAAAGGTAAAATTTGGTGGTGATATAGAATTCAATTCTTATCCAGAATTAGAGAAAGCATTTTTATCAAAAAGCTTGCACCCTCTTGATCTAAAAATTGGAGTTGCTAATAAGGTAATTGAGATATTAGAACCCGTTAGAAAACATTTTGAGACACCTGCCATTCAAAAAATGAAAGGAGACTTAGATGATTTAATGATCACCCGTTAAATAAAGGATAAATACTTACGTTCTTAATTTAACTCTAAATATTTAATTTTTTCAAATACGTAAATGATTACTTACTACTTATGATAAAGATTTTGGCAATTGGTGATTCACATATCCCTCGTAGGGCTAAAAGCATTCCTATTCAAATCTGTGATGTCCTAGAAAAGAGTGTTATGAATGGGAAGTTCGATTATACATTATTTACTGGCGATGTTGTAAATGCACCAAGGTTCATGGAATACTTAAAAAGAATAACAAAAACCGAAACATTAGTCGTAATTGGAAATATGGATTACTATGGTGGAAACCAAAATGCTCCCCTTTATCAACGCATCGAGATACCTTTAGAAACCAAAGAAAAATTTACAATTGGGTTAATACATGGTCATCAAATTAATCCAAGGGGCGATCACGCTCAGCTTGGATCTCTAGCGATCGATAACAATTATAATATCCTCATATCGGGTCATACTCATAAGGAAGAAGTTTTTCTAACTAGAGATGGAGTATTATTAGTGAATCCTGGAAGCGTCACCGGAGCTTGGTCATTTGTTGCAAGTCGAAATCCGTCGTTTATTGTTTTAAAGATAAACGATATAACAAGTAAAATAAACATAACACTACATCAGTATGATATTAAAGCTTCAAAGTTTAGAGAAATAAACTTTAATTATATCTTTAAAAACGACAAAATTCACTCCAGAATTGAAGGTTAAACAAAAAAATTAAAAAAAATGTAAAGCTAAAAAATTGATATTAATCTGGCTTTTTAATTTTATCCAATACAAGAATTTTCGGTAATTTTAGCAGTAAACCAAGATTTCTTTTTCCTGTACTGCTTTTATCATATTGTAGCTTCCTCTCACCAAATTTATTCTTTTTAAGCATCATGTTTAATGTAGAATTTTCACCATTAGAAAAATACAATAAGTCTTCAGGAGTAGCTATTATCTCTAAATCGTATTCTCCCAATTTTCCCTTACTTAATAGATAATTACCATTTTCTGCTACAAGATTAATCCAAAGATAAAAATCTTCTTCAATATAAAGGCCAATATTCAGTTTTGCTTGAAAATCATCAAGCATTTTAGTATTCTTTGGATTGTTTCGTTTATCCAAAATGATACTCTCGATTACACCTTTAAAAGTAATAAATAAATTTTCTTTTTCAGATTCTTCCATTTTTAATAGCCTTTTATCCTTATGTCATTAGAGGTTTTTATTTTTTTTCAGTTAATAATTTATTTAATCTAAACAAAATATAAGTATTATTAATTATTCAAATTTGAAATTTAATTATACAAAATTATAAAAATTAGATGGTGAATCTATAAAATGTGGTTTTTCTTTTCCCCTAGTATAATCTACGGACCTGATGCCCTAGATTTTATGGAAAATATTTCAGGCGGTAAATGCTTTATAATTACTGATAAAGTTATTAAAGATTTAGGTTATTTAAAAATTCTAACTGACATCCTTGATAAATTTGGAAAGCAATATGAAGTTTTCGACGATGTTGTGCCAGATCCTAGAGAGGAAGGAGTGCTAAAAGCTCGAGAACAGTGTTTAAATTATTCTCCCGACCTTATCATTGCTTTAGGTGGTGGCTCAGTTATGGATACTGCTAAAGTAGTTTGGGTTTTATATGAATTTCCTGACTTTGTTCTTGATGACATTCATCTTTTTAGAAGTGATTTGTATGATATGGGTAAAAAAGCAAAGATGATTGCTATTCCTACGACTTCTGGAACAGGAGCAGAAACAACCTGGATGACGATAATTTCTCGCTATGAAGATGAGATTTGGAAGAAGTTCTTCTTTCTTCATAGAGGACTTATACCGACATACGCTATTGTGGACCCAATTTTTCCAATGGGCATGCCTACAGAACTAACTGTTAATACAGCTTTTGATGCCCTTGCTCATTCCATAGAAGGATTAGGAACTTTATGGAGAAATGAATTTGGGGATGCATTAGCACTAAAAGCAATCGAATTAATATTTAAATATTTACCAGTAATCTATAAAGACGGAAAAAATCAAGAAGCGAGAGATTTTCTTCACCAAGCAGCTACCATTGCAGGTTTAGCTTTTGCTAGTGGACAAGTACATATAGGACACACACTCGGACATTCGTGGGGCTCGATGTATCACGTACATCATGGCAAGAGTGTAGGAATTGTATTGAAATATGTTACTCAGTTTATCATGAATGATCCTGACAAAGATGATGCCGTTAAGATATATGCTAAACTAGCAAGACAGTTAGGTTGGGCCTCTTGGAGTGAAGGAGATAAAAAAGCTGCGGAAAAAGTAATAGAGAAATTGGTTGATCTTCAAAAGGAGGTTAAATTTCCTATGAGTCTCAAAGAAACTGGTGTTTCAAAAGAAGACTTTGAAAACGGTTTAGAAGCTTTAGTTAATTTATGTTTTCAAGATTCCAGTTCTGTTCTTACTCCGAGATCAACGAATGGTGAACAATTCAAAAAATTATTCCAATATGCCTATGAAGGAAAGGATATTGATTTCTGAGTTTAGAAGGTTTCAAATTCAATTCTAATAACTATTTTTTTTCTATTTTACTTCTATTTCAAAATTGTCGAAAAGTTAAACCATATATATACTATTTTCTATTACTTTTTTAGACTATTTATCGACTATATGTTGAATGAAAAAAGTATTTGAAGATTTTTATGCCAATTAATGAGGAAGAACAGAAATTTCTAAATTACTTAGAAAAATTAATAGGCTTATCTATCCCTGAAGTCTCAGATCTTCAAAGCTATACCTTTGGTTACACTATAAAGAATAATAATGTTGATGGATTGAGTTTATTTTCATGCGGTTTAACGATAATACCTGAAAAAATAACGACACTCCCGTTTCTAAAAAAATTATTAGTAAGAGGAAACAAGTTAAAAGTTATACCTGATGAGCTCTGTTTTATTTCATCACTTGACACTTTAGACCTTAGCGAAAATAGATTAGTTAAATTACCTAAAGCTATATATTCTTTATCTTCCTTAAAAGAATTACATTTGGAAACGAATAAATTAACAGAATTACCAGATACAATTAGTTCATTATCTTGTCTTACCATGCTTGATTTGAGTGAAAACTCTTTACATAAAATCCCCGAAACCATAGGAGCTTTAGAAAATCTAAAATCTTTAGATTTAAGTCACAATGAAATTAAAGAACTTCCAGATTCAATTGAAAATCTTAAATCATTAAAATTGTTATATTTAGGAAGTAATAATTTAAATTCACTACCAGAATCTATTGGATCTTTAACTTCATTAAAACGATTAAACCTCCGGAATAATATATTAACAAAGTTACCGAATTCAATAGGTAATTTATCCGGTTTATCTTCCTTATTCCTGAAAGGTAATAATTTAACGTTCTTACCTGATTCGATAGGTAATTTAAAAAACCTCAAGTATCTTGGATTGGCGTCTAATAAACTTCCATTTCTTCCTGAAACTATTGGTTCTCTTAATGCATTAGAGAATTTAGATTTAACTTCTAATTTTTTGACAGAACTTCCTAAATCTATTAATTCTCTTGAATCACTCTTAAAACTAGAAATAACGAATAACCAATTAATTGAGTTACCAGATCTTGGCAATTTAACGTGCATTAAATCGCTAAAGATTGATAGGAATATGCTTAAATCTCTTCCTGAATCTATTTGCAATTTAAAATCCCTAGAATCGTTAAAAAGTGATCGAAATGAACTAGAAGAGCTTCCTAATTCTATTGGAAACCTCTCAAGTTTAAAAGAATTGGATTTGTATGATAATAAATTAAAAAAGCTACCTGATTCGCTAGGTACTTTAGACTCTCTGGAAGTATTAGATTTAAGCAAAAACCAATTAACAATTCTACCGGAGTCAATCGGCTCATTAAATTCCTTAAAAGAACTCGATCTTTCTACTAATAGGCTAACCCGATTAATCCCATCTATAGGTAAATTACCACTCTTAAAAAATCTAATTCTAGGGTTCAATCGTTTAGAAACCATTCCAAATTCTATAGGCTCATTATCTACATTAGAAAATTTAGATTTGGGGAAAAATGCTATAAATAAAATTCCCGATTCAATAGGAGCTCTGAAATCTCTTAAAAGGTTATACTTGTATTATAATAATTTAAAGGAAATACCAAGCACAATCGGCGAACTTGAAAATTTAAAATATCTATATTTAGGAAATAACGAATTAACACATATTCCTGATTCAATTGGTAAGTTAGAATCCTTAAAGTACTTGTTTTTAAGAACCAATCTTATTATTAATCTGCCAGAGTCAATAGAATCTCTCTCCTCGCTTCAATATTTGAATATTGAACGAAATAACCTAAAAAAATTCCCTGCCTCTATTGAAAAACTAGAAGCTCGTGAAGTGAAGATATTCAAATAAAACTTACATGCTTTTTAGGAAAATATAAATGAACTCTCACTAATTGCAAATATAATTATATGCAAGTAAAATATGCATATAGTATAAAATCTTAAAGTGTTATCAAAATGAAAGGTTTTGAAGGAAAGCTTTTAGTAGTTAATCTAGACAACAAAGAGATTAGTGAAGAACTAATCAAAGATTCTATTGCTGAGAAATTCCTTGGCGGTGCGGGATATGCATGTAGATACTTATATGATAAGATTGACAAGGAGACTGATCCACTTTCACCAGACAATATCTTAATGTTCATGACAGGTCTTTTTTGTGGCTCTAACGCTCCTACAAGTGGGAGGTTCGTTGTTTGTGCTAAATCCCCTTTGACAGGGATATGGGGGGAATCTAATTGTGGAGGATTTTTTGGTCCAGAATTAAGAAAAACGGGCTACGATGGAATAGTGATTAAAGGCGCTTCTGAAAATCCCGTATATTTAGATATTAACGAAAATGGAGCAGAAATCAAGGATGCTTCGGATTTATGGGGTAAAGGTATATTTGAAACTTCTAAACTATTGAAAGATAATTCAGGATACCCCTTAACTCGAGTTGCTTGTATAGGTCAAGCAGGTGAGAATCTTGTTAAATACGCTATTATTGCTTCTGAAGACAAAGCTGCTGGTAGAACAGGAATGGGCGCCGTTATGGGTTCAAAAAAACTGAAGGCGATTACAGTCAGAGGGAAAAAGAAAAGTTATAATGCATTTGACCCTGAAGGTTATAAGGAAGCTGTAAAAACAACACTTGACCATATAAATTCAGCGTTTGTGACACAAATGTTTGGAGATCTAGGTACATCAAGTGGTGTCGATATGTACAATGCCTCGGGTGAATTACCAATAAAATATTGGACCCAAGGAACTTGGGAAGGTGCATTCAATATATCTGGTTCAACCGCTTTCGAAAAAATCTTCTCTGGAAGTTATCCCTGTTTTGCTTGCCCTATTGGTTGTTCAAAGAGAGCAAAAATAGATGAAGGAGAATATAAAACTGACGGCGAAATTGAAGCTGCTGAATATGAAACAGTGGCAGGATTTGGCTCCATGATACTTAATGATAATCTTGAAGGGATTCAAAGAGCTAATTACCTCTGTAATGATTATGGAATAGATACCATCAGTGGGAGTAGCACGATTTCTTTTATTTATTATCTCTATGATAATGGTAAAATCAGTTCTGAGGATATTAAGGGGTTAGAGCCAAAATGGGGTGAAATAAAACCTGCTCTTGAACTATTAAAAAAGATCACATTTAGGGAGGGAATTGGAGATATCATGGCTGAAGGTTCAGACTATGTTGGAAAAAAATTCAATATTCCTCAAGATGAGATTGCGACAGTTTACGGAATGGAGATACCTTACCATGATTTACGACGAATGTATGGTATGGCTGTTGGTTATGCCTTAGCTACTCCTCGAGGACCATGTCACACTTCATGTGATGCCTATATAGTATTACTAGGATACCCATTTAGTGAATATGGAATAGAATTAAATGTTGATTGGTATCAAGATGATGGACCAATGGCAGAATTTTGTGCCCGTATTCAAGATTATCGCGCCTTATATGCATCTCTAATTATATGCACATTTGCTAATCCTCCCCCCGCGATGATTCTAAATATGGTAACGAAAGCAACTGGTTTAAATCTAAATATGGAGGATTTTAAAACATTAGGGGAACGCATTTACATGATTAAAAGATTGTTTAACTTAAAAATGGGACTCACTCCAGCAGACGATCGATTACCAAAGATCGTACTAAATCCCGTTAATGAAGGAGGCTCCGCGGGAAAAACACCAAACTTTCAGCAATTAAAAGACGCCTATTACGAATATCGGCAATTCGATAAAGAATCAGGTTATCCAAATCAAGAGAAACTTAAAACTCTAGGTTTAGATGATTTATAAATTTTTTAATTTTACTTTTTTTTATAGTTTTATTAACCTATTATTTAGAACTTATTATTTTTTTTACTCGCCCAATTTCACCGTTCCTCAGCCGAACTTTAATCCCATGATGGTGATGAGGAGAATTTGTAAGCACATCTTTGACTATACCCTCGGTTAACTTACCAGAACGCTGGTCCCTCTTTAATACGATTAAAACTCGTATGCCTGATTTGACATCTATTCGCTTTGTTCCCTTCACTTTAATAGCTCAAGTCACTTGTAGGTCTTTTTTAGTACGAAAATAGTTCCTTTCATTTTATCTTTTGCCTTTAGAGTTAATTCTTCAAGAACATATTAATTACTATTGTTTTCTGATTTTATGTATTAAAATATTTAAAATATATA
>JAHQWP010000135.1 GCA_029856235.1 Promethearchaeia archaeon | reverse complement strand
CCCAATGAGAGTACCTTCAATAAAAATCATTAATGAATTTGAATTGGAATCGCACGAGAAAATTAAGGAGGATCTTCAATCTTCTTTTAAGAACTTTTTTGACGACTGGTCTCCTTTTAGTTATTTAGTAGACCTATTTAACGCAATTTCCAAAAAGATTTTTGAGGTATCAGTAGTTTCTTGCGTAATATGTCATAAAATCGATTGCCCTACATGTAGTTTAAAAATAGCGGGCCCAGAACAGGAAACATGTCACACGGATTGTCCATATTGTGAGAGATCGTATCATAAACATTGTTGGGAACAGACGATTAAATCGTTTGGGAAGTGCGGGTTTTGTCTTAAGACACCTCCTCCAAGTATGATGCCCTAACCATGGACTTGTATGTTTTCAACTCAAGATTTTAAGATAAACCATAGTCATTTTATTTATCAATGTTTAAACATCCGAATAATTCAAAAATTTAATTGATTTAACTATGAAGTATAAGAGTAATAATTCTTATAAGCATAAGAAAAAACAAAAATTACGATCATAAAGACCTATCCAAAAGGCTTGGAGTTTTATCAGTTAGATTTAAAAAGAAATAGAAATATTGTTGTAGTTGTTTCTTATTAGAGCAGAGATGTAAGGAATTTTCTGTTAGGATATTGTTTCCGATAAATTTTTCAGAATATCGAGTTCTTGGGATTTCTTATTAGGAAAATTGACAAAATTTTTTAACTTCTTCTTCTTATACTATCCATTCACATTTTTGCAAGATGATCTGCTTGGAAGCGTTAGATAAAAACTTAAATTTACTAAAATTAGAAGAAAGGATATTAGATTTTTGGAAGAATGAAGATGTCTATTCCTTAATAAGAAAAAGAGAGGATGGAGAAAAATTTTGGAGATTTATTGATGGTCCTCCTTATACTACAGGTTCAATTCATCTAGGCACGGCATGGAATAAAATCTTGAAAGATTACTTAATAAGATATAAGCGTATGAGAGGTTTTACAGTCACAGATACTCCCGGTTACGATACTCATGGGTTACCAATAGAAGTCCAAATGGAAAAAGAATTAGGGATAAAGAATAAGCAAGAAATCCTAGAATACGGAGTAGACAATTTCATTAAAGGGTGTAAAGAATATGCTCTTAAAAACCTTAAAATTATGAATGAGCAATTTAAGCGATTGGGTTGTTATTTTTGGGATTGGGAGAACCCATATATTACCTACAAGAACAGTTATATTGAAGGGATATGGTGGACACTGAAAAAAGCATGGGAGAATGATTTATTATATCAGTTCTATCGTCCTTTAAATTGCTGCCCACGATGCGCAACAGCTCTCGCTAAACACGAACATGATTATAAAAACATTAAGGATACAAGTTTGTTCTTAAAGATAAAATCAGCTGATATGGAAGACACTTATTTTATAATATGGACAACGACCCCTTGGACGCTCGTAGCAAATTCTGCAATAATGGCTAATCCTATTGCTGAGTATGCAAAAGTTTGGATAGAAGATTTGAAGGAATATTGGATTTTAGCAAAAGCGGCGGTCACTCATCTCATTTCCGGTGAATTAGGATATAAATACAAAATCGTGGAAGATATTCAAGGAGAGGAACTAGAAGGAAAAAAATACATCCATCCATTAATCGAGGAAGTACCATATCAAAAAGAATTAGCAAAGCAAAGCGATAAAATGCACACAGTAGTTCTTTCTGAAGAATATGTCTCTGCATCAGAGGGAGTTGGATTAGTTCATTCAGCACCTGGACATGGACCTGAAGATTTTGAAGTAGGTGTTGCAAATAACATTCCGATATTTAATCCTGTTGATATAAGAGGAGTCTACACAAAAGAAGCTGGAAAATTCGAGGGAAAAGGAGTTTTTGACGCTAATAAGGAAATTTTGGAACTGTTGGATAAGAAAGGAACGTTGATTTTAACAAGTGAAATTGAACATGAATACGCACATTGTTGGAGGTGTGATTCTAAGTTGGTATATAGGGCAACCAATCAATGGTTTTTTAAAACTGAAAGTCTTTCTCCAGAGTTGCTGAAAATGAACGAAGAAATCTATTGGACACCTGATTGGGCTGGGAATCGATGGTTTAAAAGTTGGTTGACAACCTTAAAGGATTGGTGTATTTCGAGACAGAGATTTTGGGGCATACCTTTAAGTGTGTGGATATGTGATAATGAAAAATGCGGGGATACTGTTGTTATTGGTTCAGCAATGGAGCTAAAACGAATCGCTGGAGATATTCCCGACGATTTACATCGACCTTGGATTGACAAGGTCACTTGGAAATGTGAAAAATGTGATCAAGGAATTAAAAAGAGGATCCCAGACATTTTAGACGTGTGGTTAGATTCCGGTTCAGTGATGTGGGCTGCTCAAGAAGTTTATGATGGAGAAAGCCATTATGATTCATGGATACCTGCGGATTTCATATTAGAGGGAAAGGATCAAATTAGAGGCTGGTTTAATAGTCTTTTAAGCAGCGCAATAGTTTCCTCAAACCGTAAAAACTATCTTTCATGTTATATGCACGGTTGGGTATTAAGAGATAAGATGAAAATGAGCAAATCTAAAGGAGGTGCTATATTCCCCGAAAACTTAATAGATGGTACAATTAAGGAACTTCAGCAAAAGAAATCTTACTCAAACATAAAGGGAATAGAGACTTTTCGATTTTATGCAATTGGAGTAACCCAACCTGGCCGTGATTTTAATTTTAACATTAAAGAGTACGCAGATACCTATAAAATTCTTAATACAATTTGGAATGTTTACGTGTATGCTAACGAAAAATTCGATTTAGCTAATTTTAATCCCTCAAAAATAAAAGTAGATGAAAAATCGTTAAGTAAAATGGATAAATGGGTAATTTCAAGATTACATTCAACTATCAAAAAAGTAACAGAATTAGCTGATAAATACCACCTTCCTTGGATACCGGACGAGTTACGGGATTTTATTGTTCACGATATAAGCCGATGGTACATTATGTTAAATAGAGAAAAGCTTGATATCTATTCCGATGATCCCCATAAAGAGCAAATTATGGCTGTATTGTTCAATGTTTTATTTAAATTCTTGATAATATTAGCACCAGTAAATCCAATGCTTACAGAAGAAATTTATCTGAAAATGTTTAAATCACACGCAACATCACTGAATTTGGAGGAAACACCGAGTATACATTTACAGAATTGGCCTAGTTATGATGAGAATAAAATAGATTTAGAATTAGAGCAACAAATGCATTTTACAAGGGATTTAATCGAACAGGTCAGAGCAATTAAAGATGAGAATAAAATTAGATTACGATGGCCTAACAAAAGAATCCTTATTGAACCAAAAGAAGGAATGCCAGATATAATATTTCCGGACATAATAAAACAAATGGCTAATGTAAAAAATATGGAAATCGTTAAATCTATCAAGGAGAAAGAGAGTTTAATAAAAGCAGAATCAAAATATTACAATGTTTATCTTGATGCTAGTCTTGATCAAGATCTATTGGCAGAAAGAGTAAATAGCGACTTAATTCGACACATTCAATTCTCTCGTAAAAAGAATAATTTTAAAGTAGGAGAAGAAATTCAGTTATCTTTAGCTACGGAAGAAGCTTATCTGGAAGGATACCTTAATAACAACAAAGATTCAATTTCAGAGGTAGTTACTGCAAAACATTTAGATATTGTCAAAGGCGAACTAAAAGAAGAAGAAGGTAAAGTGTATGGTAAATTACCTATTTGCCCCAACCAAGAATGTTCAGCTACTTTAAAAGATAACATTTTTGCAAAATTGAAAAAAGATAAAGACATAAAATGTCCTCATTGTAA
>JAHQWP010000134.1 GCA_029856235.1 Promethearchaeia archaeon | reverse complement strand
ACTTCAACTGGATCATATTGTGAAAAAACGCTCAATAATTTTTCTAACGGATCTTGGTCGGTTTTTAAAAATTCTGTAGTAACAAATTCTCCTGTCGAGAGATCCACGAAAGCGATGCCAAAACCTTTTCTTTCCTTGATAATTGAGCAAAGATAGTTGTTCTGGTTAGATTTCAACATATCTAATTCAGTGATCGTTCCGGGAGAAAGTATTTGGACTACTCCACGCTTAACTATCCTACCCTTTACAGTAGATGGATCCTCCAGTTGATCTACAACGACAACAGTCTGTCCTAAATTAACTAAATTTTTTAGGTAATTTCCTGCATGGTGAGGAATTCCAGCAAGTGGGTATGCATCACTTCCTACTTTTCGTTTCGTTAGTGTAATCCCTAATAGTTTAGAAACCCTTACAGCATCGTCGTAAAAAAATTCATAAAAATCTCCCATCCTGTACGCAATAATATGGTCTGGGTATTTTGTTTTATGAGTTTCCTTTATGCTATACCAATGTTTCATCATAGGGGTTAAATCTTTGAATTTTCTATCTTCTCTCGAATCTTTATTAGACATTGTAAGAAAGGAATCAATTTTTAGAATTAAATATTACAAGACTATAAGTTTTTAAAAGAAATTTATAATTTTTATTAGAAAATTAATAATATATAGTTTTATTGAATCCAATCCAAGTAATTCTCGAGCATTTCCCTAAAAATTTTTATTTCTTATAAAATGATAAAATATAAATTTGCTAAAATGAATTTGAGAAACTATGAGCAATCAAGAATTGATTTTATATGAAGTTAAGAACCGTGTTGCCACAATTACTATTAATCGATCAGAAAAAGCACACGCTTTCAATATCAGTATGCTCCAGATGATGCACGCTAGGTTATTAGAAGCTGATGAGGATGAAGAAGTAAAATGTATTTTAATCATGAGCACTGGGCAACGTTTTTTTTCAGCAGGGTATGACCTAAATGAAATCCAAGGGGCCCCTGAAAAGATGTCTGAGACTAAAAAATGGGGTAGAAAAGTAAATGAAACAATACTTATGATAAAAAAACCAATTATCACACAAATCAAAGGTATAGCCGTAGGTTTCGGAGTTTTGATGATCTTAGCATCTGACCTAAGAATTTTTGCGGAAAGACCAAAGGAGGAATTATATTTAAGGCTCCCGGAGATTGCAATTTCAGCCTTTCCACAAACAGGAGCAACACTTCTACCGCTATTAAGTTTTGGGTTAACTTATGCTAAAAATATGTTATTTACCGCCGATAAAGCAGGATTAGAAGAGCTAAAAAATATTAATTTTCCCACGCGTATTTTTCCACTTGAATCCATCGATCTAGAAACGAGAAAATTCCTAAAGATATTAACCAAGCACCAAACTGAATTCTTATTCTTCCTAAAATCCATGCTAGCAATTATGAACAAAGCTTATATTAAATCTTGCTTCGATTTAGAAGATGAATGTGGAAAAGCAGCTTATGAGAAAAAAACAATGAAAGAATTAGATGAATTTATAAAAGATTTATATAAAAAATATCCTTAATTGGATATTGTCTTTTTTAATTTAATCAAATTTAATTTTTCTGATGTTTTTCTAGCCATATAAACATATCTTGAAAAACTTGTGCTCTACTTTTTTCATTCCATAATTCATGCAGAAGTCCATCGTATTCCCTGTATGTCTTATCTTTAGTTTTAATTTTTTCAAAGAACTCTTTAGTAGTTTCTATATCAACTATTTTATCGTTTCCCGCTTGAATGATTAATGTTGGAGATAGTAGGTTAGCAGCGTTTTCCATAGTCCATTTCATTGACCTTTCCATTTCAGCAGCGGATATTAAAGAAATCTTTTCGATTTTTTTATTATCAGATATATGTTTTCGTAAAATCTTAATATCGCTCGTTAAGAGATTTTGCTCTATTACCATATCTATTGTTTTATTAGGGGAAATTTTAGACATTGGGCCAGAAATTTTCTTACCCAATCTTTTACTTAAAGATAATTTTTTAGAATATCTCAACAACGGAGATGAAGCTATTACACCGCTTAAAGCTGGATGATTAATAGCAAATAATAATGAAATCAAACCCCCGAACGATTGACCCATTATAAAAATCTTCTTATCCTTCGCACTTTTTTTTATTAAATCTATAAATAATACTATATCTTTCTGAACATGATCCATGCTATCTATATGTCCAGGGTTGTTACCTGCATTCCTCCAATGACCTCTAATATCAAATGCATAAATAGCGTATCCCATTTCCGTTAAATATTCTGCTGGAACCTCCATTCTATCGGAATGAGCCCCCCAACTGTGCAAGGCTATAATATACGCTTTAATGTTCCCAGAATTAGGTAACCAATATTGGTAAAATAACCTTTTTGTCTCTCTTCCTTCAAAATACCCTTTTTCGTTAATCATAATAATGAGCTCATTGTTTAATTTTCAAATGAATACTCTTATTTATGAAATATACTCTTTATACTTTTCATCCTACTCGATGTCATTTATTAATTCATAAAACCTTAAAACCAGTCAGTACAAAAGTTTTTATTTTTTTAATTAACTCTTTAAAACTAAGGTTCATTCCTAAAAATAAAGTAAGTATAAATATGGTTTTTCTTATGAGCGAGTTAGAATTAATAAAAATAATATTGCTTGGTAGAGGAGGTATGGGTATAGTAACTGCGTGTGAAATAATAGCAGAAGCTGCGTATTTAAGTGGAAATTTCATCGATGTCCAAGCTTATCCTTCCTTTGGAGCAGAAAGAAGAGGTGCCCCTGTTCAAGCCTATGTAAAATTATCTAGAACCGAAAAAGTGTATGATCGTGCTCAAATTGAAAACCCAAATATTTTAATCGTGTTTGATGATAGTGTTTTAACCAAAGAGGTAGCTCTATCTTTAGAAAAAAATGGCGTGTTTATAGTAAATTCAACTAAGAATCCCGAATATTTTGTTGATGAATACGATCTTAATAATACGATAAAAGTTATTGTCGCGGATATTAATTTTTTAGCCCTTGAAAAAAATTTAACTATAGATGGAAATCCCGTAATAAATACTCCAATATTGGGGTTACTTTCAAAGGCTCTCCCTGATCTACATTTAGTGAACCTTAAAGATGTAATAGTGAATAAAATGGGAGAAATCTTAGGTAACCTTAACTACGATTTGATCGAGAAAGGTTACAATATGGCAAAACTACTAGAACGCTGAATTTTTTTCCATATATATCATGAGATAGGTAATTTTACTATAAATGTACTTCCTTTATTTCTTCCTGCAGATTCAGCTCTAATTTCCCCTTCGTGCGAGTCAATGATCTCTTTTGAGATATATAATCCTAAGCCCGTTCCCTGGATATCGATATATTCATAACCTTCACCGTATCGCTCAAGTTTGCCAAATCTAGTAAATAACATATCCATCTCCTCTTGAGATATACCAATTCCCGTGTCTTTTATAGATAATTCTACTGAGTTTTCTTTTTCCATCAAGTTTACACATATCTCTCCTTTCGGAGGTGTATTTTTGATAGCATTCGAGAGTAAATTCATTATTACTTGCTCGATCCTAACTTTGTCTAATTCAATAGTAAGATTTTCCGGGAGTATAAGCCTTAAATCAATACGTCTTTCTCTTATTGAATACATTAGTTCATCAGATATCTCTCGTATTAACGCGCTAAAATTAGTTGGTTCTTTTATTAGTTTGAACTTATCATATTCGATTCGAGAAATATCAATTAAATTATCAACTAAATGTTTTAATCTTTTACCTCCTTTCTCAATAAGTTCTAGTATTTCTAGTTCCTCTTTTTTTAATTTATCACC
>JAHQWP010000132.1 GCA_029856235.1 Promethearchaeia archaeon | reverse complement strand
ATCATTACTGGTGCAGGGAGAGGTATTGGTAAAGAACTAGCAAGAGCTTTAGCATGGTTAGGAGCAAATGTTGTCATTGCAGAAATAAATGATTATGGAAAACAGGTAGAAGAGTTAATTTATTCAGAAGGTGGAACTGCGCTTTTCATGAAAACAGATGTATCTAAAGAAGAAGATATTAAGAAATTAGAGAACATAGTTATTGAAAGATTTGGGAAAGTAGATATCCTGATTAATAATGCGTATGCAACTTCAGCGGGTACTATAAATGAAATATCGCTAGAAGATTGGGATAGAATATATAATGTTAATATTCGAGGGGCTATCCATACCATTAAAACTTTTTTACCTTATATGATTAAACAGAATGATGGTGTAATAAATACTGTAACCTCTGCGGAAGGATGGCCATATATGGCACCCTATTTTGCTACTAAAACGGCTTTGACATCAATAGGAATTTCACTTGCAGCAGAATTGGATAATACTAATATTTCAGTCTTCGTGTTTGGACCTGGAATGATTGACACCCCCGGATTACAGGAGTACAGTCGAATTTTAGCACCAAAATATGTTATGACTGAGGATGAATTTAAAAATCAAGGAGTTAACCCTGGATATGATGGATTAATGCCAGCAGATCATTGTGCTGCTGGATGGGCATATGCAATTGTGAATGCAAAGGAATTTCACGGTCAAATAGCCGAACCATTCTCCTCTCTATTAAAATTGGGATTAATTAATCCAAAAAAGGATCATAGCTCGGTGAAAGAGAAAAAGATATTAAATGAAACTGAATTTAAAGTTTTTATTTCGGAGACTCTTGAAAATTCTCAAAAAGTTCAAGCTATTATAGAAAAACTTAGTCAAGAGACAAATAATTTAGGTTTATTAGCGAAAAAGTGGATGAATCGCACTTTTGCGAAAAGGTGTGGAATGAAAATAGATAAATGCGTTGAGATTATAACAGAACTTGATAATGAGATTCAAAAAATACCTAATATCACCCATAATCAAAAAGAAGATACTTCGCTTCCTATCATAAAGAAATTGCCTTGGTATAATCAAGTTTTGGAGAAACTTGCCGATCACTTTCATAAATGCATAGATGATGCAAAGGGATGGATTAAAGATCCTGATGAATTAAAAATTGCACTAAAAGTATTAAACAATAGAGAAACAACAGTACTAACTTTTATTTCTAATCTTACCCAATTGGAAAGTATAATATAAAAGAAATAAATTTTTTAATTTTTTTACTATTTGTAAGTTTTTGGGCAATAAGATTAAACCAAATGATGAAAACCTTCTAAATGAACTATTGTGTCGTATAGAAATTGAAAATTTTCCGGATTTCCAAATAACAAAAAAATTTTTTTCCCAATAGGAAGAACAACCTCTTTGCCAACTAACCACTGTTTCTTTTTGTATTTCAGTTTAACAAATACATCTAATCCCGGATAATCATGGAAACTTATATCTTTAAGCTTTACATCTTCAAATCCGGGAATTTTATCGTTGCGAATTTCATATTCCGTTTTAGATTTGAATACTCTAATTGCTTCATTTATCAAGGTTTCATCACTTTCAATATTCCGATTGAAATTAAAGATAATTAGACCACAATCTTTTGGAAATCCTTTATGACCTTTTAATTCGTAATCAAGTGTTAATCTTTCAGCCGAATCTGAATATTCTATTACTTCAGATTTTATTTTCCAACCTTTTTCCACTAACGGTTTTAAATATTTATGTGCTCCTGGATGTATTGTATCAATTGTGAGTTTTTTTGCTCCTTGGTAAACTTGTTCAAGGTTGTCCCCGATATAAAGGCTACATTGTTCTAACATTTTCAATTCCTTTTCTTTTTTCTCAATCTTTTCATTAAATACGGAATAAGGTGATTTTGCAATGTATTTTATCCTTTTAGGGTTTTCAGAAATCTCTTCAGCATTTACCCATCCTTTCGCGGATAATCTCTCCATTATTGCGTAAATTGTAGTCCTTCCAATCTCTAATTCGTCTTTAATGCGTCCTACAACCTCTCCTCTTGACCCTCGTTTTAAAAGTGATAAGTATACAATCGCTTCATCCTCCAATAGTCCAAAAGTTAGAATGTCATCTTTGTATTTTTCCGCAAGTTCTGATTTTATATTGTGTTCTTCCATGGTTACATAATTGAATCACTTGGGATATATTAAAATTTAATCTAGTTGTCAACGCTCCTTGACAACAAACTGAGCTTTAAATATGAATCAGATTTTATTAGTACTATAACAAAAAAAAGTGATAAGAGAATTGAGTAAATCAAAAAGCAGAAAAATTCCTCCAAGAGTTCCTGAAGGAGAAGCAATTATTGATATGCCTGAGCTCAGTATGGAAGAACTGAATGAAGAATTCAAAAAACGGATGCGAGAATATCGAAATTTTGTGAAATTTATACTCTATAAATTGAATGTAAAAGATAATTCAAAAGTACTTGAAATTGGCCCTGGACCTGCATGGATAACCATTATTATGGCTCAGGAAAACTCCACTTTGAAAATAACCGGATTGGAAATATCAGAAGATATGATTCGAGTAGCAAATAAAAATATTGAAGCGGAAGGTGTAAAAGATCAAATTGAGTTTATTCAAGGGAGTGCCGAAGACATGCACCAATTTGATGTTAATTCCTTTGATGTTATAATTACACATGATAGTTTACATCATTGGGATGAACCAGAAAAAATTTTTAATGAAATTGCTAGAGTTTTAAAACCAAATGGTATTTTTTGTATAGGTGACGGCCGAAGAGATATTGGATTAGGAGCAAGATTAATTTATAATGTAATGAAATTAAGACTCCCTAAAGAAATTAGTTATTACTGGAAAACTTCAATTAACGCAGGCTATACACCAGAAGAAATTAGTGAGATATTAGACAAAACTGATTTAAAAAACAAATATAAAGTCATACCTGATCTATTTGAAATATTGATAATTAATAAACTTCAATAATTCCTTTTTTTTATTTTTAAAATCATATTAGTAGAATTTCTTCAGATTTTAGATTGATTTCTTGAGGAGGTAACCATTTAAAAAGGCAAAGAATCATCTTGAAATTGAAATTTCAAAATATTTAAATAGTATGATTCGTATGATCATATTAATATGATCATATTAATATGAATTCTAAAAGGTGAATTAAAATAACTGAATTTCCTGGTAAAAAAGGAAACTACTTTTTTGGCTCGGTAAAAGTTGGTGAACGAGGTCAAATTGTTATACCCCTTAAAGCAAGAGAAATCTTTGGAATTGAGGCTAAAGATAAGGTAAACCTCTTTGGGGAATTAAATAAGGGATTAGGTCTTACCACAAATTTGGAAATTGATAATAGTGAAATAAAAAAACATGAATTTTACTTTGGTACTGCTAAAGTTGGTGAGAGGGGACAGATTGTCATACCACAAGATGCTCGAGATATTTTTAAAATAAACTCTGGAGATCTTATCCTCGTCTTTGGGGATATTGAAAGAGGACTTGGTTTTATGAAATCATCTAAACTGAAAGATTTTGCTTTCAAGCTGTTCCAAACATTTGGGGAAAGTTTTGAAGATGACCAGGAAAAAAATAGAGGTGATTTTAATGAAAAAGAATAAAAAAAAATCAAATATCGATTTTAGATTTATGTCATTTTTCTTTAAAATTCGAGATGTATTTCATCCCCCTATAAAAAAAATCATAAATGCGGAAATTAAACAAGGAGAAATTGTATTAGATTATGGATGTGGCTCAGGAAGTTATTCCATAGCAGCAACAGAAAAAATAGGTCCAATGGGGAAACTTATCGCAGCAGATATTCATCCATTAGCATTGAAAAAAGTAAGAGAAAAGGCAAAAAAAATAGGTTATAACAATATTGAGACGATTCAGACCGATTGTGATACTAAATTGGATGATGAAAGTATTGATAAAATAATTTGTTTTGATGTACTTCATGGCATCTCTAATAAAAATAATATTATAAAAGAATTTTATAGAGTTTTAAAGCCAAATTCAACGCTGAGTCTTGATGATCATCATTATAATGAAGACCAAATAATTGATTTCATTACTTCCGACGGACTCTTTAAATTAGCTTATAATAACGATAAACAGTACAATTTTATCAAAATTTAAAAAATTTAGGATTTGAGAAATCCCCCAACTTCGACATTTTTACTGGGGATTTTCAAATCATTTTTTTTCTATTTTTCTATAATTCAAAACAGTTCCTTCTTCGATCCAGCTCCAATGAAACATTGGACGTTTAAATTGCTTAAATAATTCAAAGCCAATCTTTTGTATTAGATCTTGGACTTTTTTTAATTGGATTCCATAAGATCCTATATGAGTAGCAAAATAAGAAAGAATACCATAATTTTTTTTTAAAATTCTATATATTTCATTCAATAATTTAACCCGATCATCCTTATCAAGTAAATGAAAAACGTCATACATTAATACTACATCAATAGAATTAGATTTCAAAGGAACAGATATCTCCTTCGAAGATTTTATGATTTCAATATTGTTAATATTTTGATTTTTAATTTTATCAGTTAATTCCTTTAAAACATTCTCATCATAATCAAGCGCATAAATTTTACCTGTATTTCCTACAACTCGTGAAGCGATTATAGAATATACCCCTGTTCCGCATCCAAAATCTAAAATGTGTTGTCTGTTTGTTATACCTAACTCTCTAAGTATAATTTCACCTTTTGAATTGAGCCATTCTTCCATACTTAATTCTACTTTTTATTATTTATTAAAACAAGGATGATTAGGAAAAGAACTTTTAAATTAATAATGTAATCACTAATGGAAAGATTAAAATGATTATTAAAGTACTCCATAACCAAATTGGACCAAATATTTTCACTTGGTTTTTATATTTTGAATACTCTTCTTTAAAGCGTATTCCAACATCATAAATTTCCTCCATTTTTGCTTGTAGATAATTCAATAATAAAATAAAGGGAAATACAAGTAAGCTATCAATATTTATATCCCTTAAACCAAATCCTAGGGATAGAATTATTATTCCAAAATATATTGGATGTCTGCAAAATGAATAAATTCCAGTAGTTAATAACCTCCCATCGGTATCCTGGGCTCCAATAGATCTACGCTTTAAAATTGTTCTTAATAGAAATAACACTCCCAAAACCATTAAAATTAAACCTACTACATCAAACCATCTAACATTTAAAGGATGATTAAGAAATGAAGGTTTTTGTATTATATTCTCATCAGGAGGAAGTATCATAGGAATATAACAAAAAACATTAAACAAAATTACTGAAATTGTATTGATAACTGTATTTTCTAATAATACCTGATATTTATCACGATTTTTGAGGAAGTAAGCAAAAACTGCTATGAGAATATATGCACATACTATTAAACTTAATCTAATAATCCACAATATTGACATAATACAAAACTAAATTATATTATTTTTATAAAACATTATTTTGTTCCTATTTTGAAAGGTAAATACCTACCTACTTTATTTCTGTAATTTTCATACTCTTTGCCAAACCTTCGAAGCAAAAATTTTTCTTCATCAATCGCCTTTGAATTAAAGGTAAGAATGTTAAACATACATATAAATAATCCAATTAACGTTGGTATAATGAAAAATGTACCAATAACCAGTAAAAATATACCAAATACAATAGGATTTCTCATTATACGATAAACTCCAGAAGTAATAAGTTCAGTTTCCTCTGTAGGGAGTTCAATCCTAAAGTTTATACCTAGTGCAATAATTCCTAATATTTCAAAAAGAAATCCAATAAAAATGCTAACCACACCGGATATAATTAACATATCATTAGATAGAAAATTTAAGAGCCATAGATGTTCTAATACATTATTAAAAAAGATATATGAAATAATAAAAAATAACCAAAGAAATATTGATACTGAACTAAGCTGTGTTAATATATTAGATCCTTCATGAGATCCATGAGGATCACCTCCACTTTTTTTCACTACAATAAGTAGCCATATAAATCCAATTACAAATAAAATTAAAGAAAAAATCAAAAAGAATTTTATGTAGATTGTTTCGATAATTTTGCCTCACCAATTTTAAACCCATTACCTATTATCTATATATATTCTAAAAAAAAATAAAATATCGTGGAACTTTTTCTTTATATTTTAAATAAGATTCTCCATACTGTTCAGTAAGTCTTTTTTCTTCACCTAAAATTCGAAAGTGCCCTGTTAATATCGATAAACTAAAAATAATTAATGCTGCCCAAGAACCAATTGCTAAACAATTTCCCAGAGATGTTAAATACATCATAAATAATTGCGGATTACGAGAAATTTTATATAATCCACAAGTTATTGGTTTATTTAGTGGTGCATTTTTAAAATTAGTTAGTGCTATAAGAAATCCTATTGTTCCAGTAATTACCAGAACAGTTCCAATAATAAACTCAATAGAACCAATATTTAACGGACTAAAAATAAATAGTATAAGAACAATTAACCCAAATGTTTTTGCAATTTTTGTAAATGTTTTCTGCAATTTGTTCCATCCTTCTTCGTCATAAAGCCGTGCAATTACATCTTTTGGACAATTTAATAAAAAAATACCAAATGAAATAAAAAACATTATTTGAAAAATCCAACCATTCAACCATCCAATTATTAGCGAAGGAAATAATTCTATATTGGTTCACCTTAATATTATTATTGAAAAATATATCATCATTATATTTAAATATTAGGCATAACTAATTTATCGAAAAATATTTATTAAAATTTCTGTGTTAAAGGATAATTAAAATATAAATTAAGCCAAAAATCCTAAATTGATGATTTAATATTTAATGTTTGATAAATTCATTATAAATTTAATCTTAAAACCTTTCACTCAAATTAAGAACTCTAGATTAATTAAGAATCAATAGAGTACAATAATTCAGAATTCTTTTATTTTATTTTTAAAATTATATTTAGTAGAATTGTAAACTTTTCCTCAGAACCCCAGACTATATAAATTTTATTTTCAATTGGTACAGCTACTTGTTTTACCGCAATATACCAATCTTCTCCAACATTATTCGCAGTTTTAGATCCTCTTTTAAATCTGATGTATATCTCAGAACCGTAATAATCCAAAATCTTCTTGTCAACTATTTTGATTTCCTCCAAGTCAGGATTTTTATATCCTTTATCAACATCATCATCAATATCTTCATAAATGAAAAGTTTAGCTCGAATTTTTTCAAATGATAACTGAAGTGCGGCTCTTATTACTATATGAAACCAATCGCTTGAGGAAAAACGGTAGCTACACCTGAAAATCCAACTCCATGAAGTCCTTCGCTCCACCAATTATATTTAGGAATATTTAACCGTTCAATTGAGATAGCGTCATTTAAAAGCTGAGAGACTTTTTCTTCTAAAGTCATTTGTGAAACTAAATCCTCAACTCTTTCTTGTAAAGGCTTAGAAGGGTCTAAATATAAAGCTTTTTCAGACATTATAACTCAAGTACCATTAATTTTCAAAAATAGTAATTCAATGATCTTACATAAAAATTAGGAGAATTAATTGTATAATTTATAATTTAAGAAAATTTTCTGCTACTTTTCTAGTTTTAGGACTCTTACTATTCAATTGAGTTTCTACAAATTTAATTACTTCTTCCTTGTTTTTAATCTCATTATAATATTCACTGAAGGATTCGATAACGGATGCTTTTATTAAATCTTTTCGACCTGACTCATGATGCGTCTTATCTATATTTAACAACATGTTTGTTATTTTTTTTCTCAAATCTGGTTTTACCTTAGCAATCTTGCCAAGATTTGCTGCTAAATGCGATACTGTCATTACACTATTAGCATCAAGTAGGCTACAATAGGTATCAAAAATTTCTTCAAATTTGTTGTTAGTATCAACTTTGGTAAGATGTGCAAGAATTTGAATTCCAATTACGAATTTTAATTTCTATAGTAATTTAAATTTCTTTTAATTTAAATAAGGTCCCGTTCTTGAATTGACATTCTCTTTAATTTTAGCTAGGGGACCTTCTGCTATTACTTCTCCTCCTTTTGGTCCTCCTTCAGGTCCTAATTCTATAAGATAATCACAATAAGATAAGATTTCTGGATCGTGTTCTATAATTAGAACACTATTTCCTTCTCGCACTAATTGATCTAATAATTCTATTAGTTTCACAACATCGTAAAAGGATAAACCCACTGTAGGTTCATCTAAAATATATAGCGATTTCGTTTTTCTAGCTCTTCCAAGTTCTTTCGCAAGTTTTACACGTTGAGCTTCTCCCCCACTTAAAGTTGGAGCTGGTTGTCCTAAGGTTATATATCCCATTCCAATGTTTTCAAGAATCTGTAGGATCTTAGATATGCTAGCATCTGATTTAAACAATTTTAAAGCTTCAGAAACCGTCATATTTAATACATCTACTATTGAATTATTTTTATATTTCACATCTAAGATTTCTGGTTTGTACCTAAACCCATGGCATTCTTTACATATGATATTAAAGCTACTTAAAAACGATATTTTTAAGTCTTGCTCGCCCGTTCCTTTACATGAAGGGCATCGTCCCTTATCAGAATTATAGGAGAAATGACCTGCACTGTATTTACGCTTTTTTGATTCTGCTAGTTTTGAGAATTTATTTCTAATTTTATCCCAAATTCCTATGTATGACGCAGGAGTAGATGTTTTAACTCTTGATATTGGTTTTTGATTAACAACTATAACTTCGTCTAAATTTTCCCATCCGCTAATCATTCCAGAGTACTCTAAAAACTCTTCACCATTCTCTTCCTCACCATTTTCATTATTTTTATTTTTATTTTTATCTATACCGCGTTTGAAAAATGGTTGCAGCAAAGGCACTAAAGTATCCAAGATTAAAGAACTTTTTCCGGAGCCAGACACTCCTGCGATACCTACCATCATACTTAAAGGGATTTTGACTTCAATATTCTTTAAATTGTTGGTTTTTGCATTTTTAATTGTAAGATATTCTGTTGAATTGTTTATTGCCTTTTTTAATTCAGCTGATTTTTGAGGTAATGATATTTTACCGGTAAGAAATTGTGCTGTATAGGAATTACTAGTATTTTTCAATTCTTCTAGCGAACCTTGGAAAACTAATTCACCCCCATTTATTCCTGCCCCTGGACCAATGTCAATAATGTCGTCAGCGATCTCAATAAATCGTTTATCATGTTCGACAATTATAATTGTATTCCCTAAATCTTTTAATTTCTTCAAGAATTCGATTAATGAATCTTTTTCTCGTTCATGCAAGCTCATACTTGGCTCATCTAAAATGTATATAAGGGAATCAATACCTGCGTCTAAATGTGTCATTAATGATAATCTCTGAAGTTCTCCCCCGCTCAATGTAGGCAATGTTCGATTCAAGTGAATATATGATAATCCAACATCCCTCATGCTATTCAATCCCTTAATTACTATCCCACACATATTTTTACCCTGAATAGTTGAAAGATATTTTTTTGTTAACTCTTCTAAAAAGGAGATTAATTGGTCAATAGGCATTATTGCTAACTCTCCTATATTTTTATCTCCAATTTTAACGCTTCTTGCTTGCTCGTTTATTCTATATCCCTCACATTCTTCACATTTTTTTAATAACATGAAATTTTTATGAATCTTGTCTCGTCGATAAGCACTCTTTGATTCTGTAAGAGCACGCTCTATATGAGGAATAATTCCTTCAAATACTCTTTCTAAAGTCCCTGTAAAAGTTTTCGAGTCCCATTCAAAGGAAAGTTTTTTGCCACTCCCATATAGGAAGACTTGTTTGACATCTTCAGGTAAATCTTTATAAGGAGCTTTAATGTCAAAATCATAAAATTTAGGTAGCTGTTCAACAAATCTAATTTGATCTGCAAATACAGCAGAGCCCGCTTTAGTAATCTGCATAAGATTCTTATTATAATCTTGTACAATTAATTCCTCTGTAAGATGCATTTGATACCCTCGTCCTTTACAGGCTAAACACATTCCACTTGGTTCGTTGAAACTAAAGTGTTTAATTTCCAAACGTTCTACAATCATTCCACACAGATCACACTCAAGATTTTCATTTACTGCTTCCTTGCATATGGGACATATTAAAACACCCTCTGTGGCGTATAGCATCCTTAAAAGATTGTATAATCTGGTTTTTGTACCAACCGTCGAACGTGGATTGAATACGCGAGTTGTTCGCTGTTCCACTGCTACAGTAGGACTTAATCCTTCGAGTAGATCAAAGGGTTTTTCATCCTCAAATTTTGGGGGAAATCCTATAGCTTGTAAATATCGATTCATCCCCTCATCGAATATAATATCGAAAGCTAAGCTTGATTTCCCTGAACCCGATACTCCAGTAATTACTACCATCTTTTTTTTGGGGATTTCTACATTTAAATTCTTTAAGTTATGGAGTCTTGCTCCCACTACTTTTATCTTATCCATATTAATTACCTTCTCCGTTCTTTTGTAATATATAATAAGCACAATCGCTTTCATCTGGATTTGCCTTTACCCAGCTAATTTCTGATTCAATAGCTTTTATGTTTTCAAATAGATGAGGATCTTCTTTTCCTTCCTGAATATCCTTAATTTTTCTTTCTAATGGTTCGTAATAATCTGTCCACCAACACCCCTTAGGCCAGTTTAATTGTTTGATAAGCTCGAAACCACTCTTAGATAACTTATCAATATTTTTATCAAATGTTTTGATAGCTTGTCCAAGTACTAAATAACCCCCATCCTTTAGAATGCGATAACACGCCTTGAAACTTTCCTTAAAACCAATGATCTGCACTACACCCGCCTCCCAGATTAGATCAAAATATTTGTCTGGAAATTCATTCTTTAAAAAATCCATTCTTTTTGTCGTTATTCTATTTATTAAGGTTCTTATCTTTATTCTTTCATTTAATCTATCTAAGAGCGTTTGGTCAATGTCTATCGCAGTGATATTACCATCTGTCAAGTTAGCAAGTTTGAGAGTGATAGAACCTGACCCACATCCTAAATCAAGTATATTCGGTTTTTCCATCTTCGGAAGCAATTGAAATGCTTCCCTCATATATTTAAGAAAATTTCCTCTTAATTCTTCTGTATAAGATTCTTTATATGACATTTTTTTCCCTTAATTTTTTATATTTGGATTGATTTTATTACCACAATCAAAACACTCAGCATCGTGGACGCATATTTCTCCACCACAGTCCGGACACTGATATAATTTTTCTTTTTCTTGTATCCATTGTTCAAATCCGATCTCTTGAAGCCTCTTCAGATTCTTAACTAGACTCACACCATATCTTTTGGAATATATCTCATCAATCCTTTTCAAGTTTGAACATGGAAAAGTATTGCATTCGTAACAGAACTCAATTTCATTTTTCCTTATTAATACACATTCTTTTTTTATGAATGCACAATTTTTATTTCGAATTCGACAGCCTTTGCAACCCCGTTTATATCCCCTTTCTTCTAAGAGATCTTTTTTCAATAACAAATACGATCTACAAGCTCCACAATATATTCCGCACGGAGCTACTAAATTTTTTTCATACATTTTTTTTTCACTCAATTTTTCACATAAAGTATATTTATTTATAAAATTCTTTTAATACTTTTACAGCTTTTAAAGTAAGCCATTTACTTTCTTTTCCCTTTTGCTCGATATTTGTTTGCATTCGTCCATTAAATGTTTTTTCTAAAATCCATCTACCATTTTCATTTTGTTTTTCAATCACTAAATCAATAGCATCTTGCATTCTATCATCCTTACATCCTAATTTCGTTAAAAGGTCTAAAATTTCTAAAGCATCGACTTTCCATAATAGTGGAAAACCAAATTGTGTCCATTCTTGTTTAGCTACGACATTTAAGTTATGGCTTTGTTTATAAATGTGATGAACGAGTATATATTCAACTGCTTTACTAATAACATTTCTTATTCCTTCTGTTCTTTTGATAGGCGGAATTTGAGCTAGTGCTTTTAAATTTTTAATAACACACATATAACAGGTATGTTTTCCCCAACATGCTTCACCCTTTTTAGATCCAACGTTATAAGGCCATTCATCAGGAGCAGATTCTAAACCATCGTCAAAACGCTGATAGTTAACAATCCAATTTATCCCCTGTTGAATTCTTGAATCCTTTAAATAACCAAATTTGATTAAGCTCCAAAGCATATTACCAGTAAGGCATGGTAAAATTTTATAGTGACTCCCTCCATTTCCATTACCATAATACGAGAACGCTCCAGACAACTTATCTTGCGAGTTTTTAAGGATAAATTCGCATGATTTTTGAATTTTTTTATCTGTACCGTCCGCACCGAGTTCCGCCAAAACTATTATTTGCCATACCGTTCCCTTATATTTAGTCTTGATATAAAAGTTTTCAGCCGTTTCCCAATAACCCTCTTCTTTTTGTTTATTAAGAATCTTTGGGACTATTCCTTCCATCATAATTTTTTCTTTTGCTTCTGTAACTTCACTACTATTTTCATTTTGGTTCAAAAGTTCTATTAAAGTAAAATATCGGATTGATGGATTGGTTTCTTCTAATAACCAATCGATTTGGTCAGAATTCAAATAGGATTTCCAATTAGTCATCTGTCTTATCACTTATATCTATATTTTAATTTTCGCTAAATTTTTAAACAACTTTTCCTCCAAGATGAGAATCTCTAACACTAAATCGTGTAGATCTTTGAGATTTATTTGATTTAAACACTCATCTTTATAATCATCAGCAGAACGTTTTAATGTTTCGGCAAACATGGTCCAATTCTTTGCAGAATCACTAATTAATGGTAAAGAATCTTCTAATATCTTGAATTCCATATTATTCCATGCCTTTGAACCCTCTCTAAGCTCCTTATGAGTTAATAACTCCTGAAGAAATTGCATGTAAAGAGTGCGAAATGCAGCTCCTCCAGTGCCCCAAGTCTCAATGTATCCATATAATAGTTCAAACATTAATCTCGCTCGTGAAACATTTTTCCCTGTGGGATCTTTTGATTCACCATGCAATTTAACTCCCCATTCGGGGATCGATCTTGCTAATAGTTTTATCCCTTGAATCCCATTACTATTGATTGAAGGGCGCAACATATTATCAACCACTTTTTTAACAGCAACTTTTACCCCTGCTGCCAAAGGTGGATGTTTTCCGTCAGGTCTTCTTACCATAGAAAATTGTGCATTACTAGGATGCATGAATTTTGGACCATATTCTGAACTCCTAGCTTTCTTTAATTTTTCAATAGAAATTTCTTGAAATCCTTCGTGATCTGTATCTCCTATATAAGCTATTCCCGTTTCCTCATTATAACCCGCTAGAATAATTGCATGTCCACCGAAATGAATATCTCCTTCCTCTTCAAAATAGGGTAAATATCCCAAATCAACGTTGAGGATTAGAGGTTGATTTTGGATTAACATCCTTTTTGACTCTTCCCATGCCTTATCCGCACTACTAAACGATTGCTTTCTTAGTGTGATCCCTAATAAGCGGCAAGCCAAAGAGTTTGGTTCGATAGTTCCCTGCTTACCTCCGAGGAAAAAAGGGATGTCTGATTCCGGTATAAGTGAAACACTATTGGTGGTATCGAAAAATCCAAAACCCATTGTGGCATCTAAACCAAATGCCATAGGTTCAGACATTGGAAAACCATGGAATTCAAAAAGATCTCTCATCGAAGATGATTCGCAATGATGACCGACTCTGTGAATAAAATCATTTACCAGGTATTTTTTTACCATATTCATCTCCCTCTTTGATTTTTTCTATAACCCATTCCATAAACAAAATATCTGTTTCAAGGATTTTTATAGGATGAATGAATAACCCTGAAACATTGATCGGAAAATTAGGGTTTACATTGAGCATATTTTCCAGCTCAATCTTATGTTGTTTCATTATTTCTATTGAATAAGAAAAAGCTTCAATTAATTGATCCGTGTTCAAGAGTGGAAGCATAGAAAAGGCGACGTAAAAATCCTCATCATTTTTGCCAATAAATCCCTTAATTACATTATAAACCTTTTCCTTTAGTATTTTTGCACCATAATCTGTAATCGTATATACCTTTCGCTTTCGATGGTCCACTTCTTCTTCATAATACTCAACTAAGTTTGTGTCTTCTAATTCAATCATTATCCGATATATCGACGACTTGCCTATTGCTGTCCAATCTCTCATTCCTCTCTCTTCTATCCTTTGATTAATATTATAGGCATGACTAGGTGTTTCTGCTATTAATCCTAGCACAACAAACTGTTTATGACTTAAAACTTCCATTTTTCATCCTCAAATAATATTCTCAAACGGGAATATTCTCATATGAGACTATAAGTTCTTTTCATATATAAATATTTTCACTAATTTTTAATTCTAAAAATTATTTAATAAAACTATGACAAAAGAAACAGAACAAAACAAAATTGACAAGTCTGATAAGCCACTTCCTCTTTGGGGAATAGCCCTCATCCCAATATACATTTCAGCTCTTTTCATGGTCATCCATTCTGCCTTATTATTTCTGCTATTGCTTTATTTATTCTCTTTGATGGACAGGGTTATTTATGGAATAAAATCAAGTCATAACTCTTTTTTTCTTTTTTCGTTTCATCAGGTTAAAAAAGAAATTATAAGTGATTTAAAATAGTTTTATACTAACACTCTGAGGAATGAATAAATAATGAACTTAAAAGTAGAAGAAACTCTCACTTTAATAGCTGAAAAAGCGCAGCTAGCAGAAGGTATTGAAGGTGTACGATCAATCCTACTTACCATGTTTCGCTTTCCTTCATTAAAAAACAAGAAGGTATCCCAAAAAACGGGAATCGCCATACCTGCCCTAGCAGCTGTTCGAGGAGAATTAGTTAAAGCGGGAATTATTGAAAAGAAAAACTATCTTGGTGAAAATGGTAGAACTTGGATAAGAGAAAATTTGAACTTAGAGTTTGAATATGACCCTCTACCAAATAATTTTAACTTATCTTTAGCTGAAATTCCTGAAGAATTTGCTTCTATTAATAAAATCGAAGAAACTTTAACCAATCGTCCTGAACCAGATTTTGCTTTAGATCAATCACATGCTATTTCTTCTACAGTTGTTAATCGAGCTCTTTATCTTTTAAAAAAAGGAGATATTGAGGGACGAAAAATAGCATTCTTGGGAGATGATGACGCTACGTCTCTGGCTGTTGGATTATTGGACTTAGCTGAAGAGATAACAGTCATAGACATCGATCCTAACATCATAAAATTCCTTTCTGAGAGTGCAAGCGACAGTTCTTTAAAAAACTACAAGGTTTTAACTCACGATCTTAGAGAATCTTCTCCTACAAGCGTTTTAAACAATTATGATGTTGTTGTAATGGACCCTCCTTATACTAATGAAGGAATGCGTTTATTTTTAAAAAGAGCAAAACAAATTTTAAAGACTAGTATAAATATCGAAGGAAAAGATCACCAAGTTATAGGTAAAAGATGTCTTCTGTGTTTTGGAAACAAACCTCCCAAAGAAATGCAACAAATCCAGTTATCTATTTTAGATCACGGGTTCATAATAAAAGAAATGATACCATACTTCAATATTTATAAAGGTGCAAGCATATTGGGCCAGTTTAGTCACCTCTATTATTTAGAATTAGCTGAAATTCAAAACACTGAGGATAAATTAAGTTTAAATTTACTCCCAATTTACACAGCTGAGCTAAAAAAAAGAAAAACGATTCCCTACCGTCCGATTGGATATCATTTTGTTGGAGAAATGCGGTTTTCAAACCAAAACATTCTTTTAGAAAATGATAAAATTCAAAAAATCTTTCTTGACTCCCTAGATTACGCGGATTTAATAACTTACGATATATTTCATCATAATTACCAGCCTTATGGATTTAGTGCTGTTGCTATGCTTGAGACAAGTCATGCAGCAATTCATACTTGGCCTGAACATGGCTATATTAGCGTTGATATATTTATCTGCGACGAGTTCTCTAAAGGACTGGAAGTCGTAAGATTCTTAAGGAATCAGTTTAAACCCGAAACATATGAATTTCTCTACATGGAGCGCGGGAAAGATTCGACGATTAAATATGAACCGCTTGATTTAGAACAGAAAGAAAAAAGCTAATAAAATAAAATATTACGATGTTAATTATCTCAGCTTTACAAAGAAATGTTGAAAGATGGTTATAAATAATTATATAAATATTTTTTAATACAGATTATTATATTTTACAAGAACTATGCGAGGTAACAATAATGGGAGAAGATAAACTAACAGAATTAAGCGATCTTAAAGAAATAGCGATTGGCAAAATAAAAGCAGCATTTAATCGCTCGATTGACTCCGAAGCAACACATTCAGTTCTTTGGGATGTCACTGAAAAAAAGAGATACACTTTACTCAAAATCGGTCTATTAATTAGTGTTTTTATCATAATTTTATCTTATTTACCTTTCCTCTTTGGTAATGTTATATTAATTTGGATTTTTAGCTTATTTTCAGAAATTTTAGCTTTTACTATGGCGGGGTTAATAATTTATGGGATTTTTCTTTCCCATATCTCGAAAGCCCATAAACAGCTTATAAGTGCAGCAATTCTTTTGCGAAGGCAGAGCATGGATTTCTTACAATATAAACTAGAAAATTTGGATAAAAAGGGCTTTATTGACGAATTAAAGTCTTTAGAAGTGAATGATAAGGATCTAAAGGATAGAACTCAATTGCATACTGAAAAAATGTCGACTCAATTAATAACGAGAATTGCTTATTATGTAGAGAACCTTGAAAAGGCGGGATTTAAAAAACATGTTATTACTCAACAAGCAATAGAATCTGCGAATGAAAAACTTCAAAAATTTAACGCGTTAAGAACCTGTGAAGCATGGATTAAATTTGAGTAAAATTTGATAATTTGTTATTGCATAATTTTCCGTTAACAGTATTGTCCATTATTCACTTTTTTATATGTTCTATCAACACAAATTAAAATCGGTATCAATTGCTTTTATATAATTAGAAAATAAATACATTATTGAAGGTAGTAGAAATTCGAGCTAACATTGGATTTCGCCCTCTATTAAACTCAAGTATGAGTTTAATTCTCTCTTAACCTAAAATACTTCGGCTCGAATCGGAACTCCTTTTCCTTCTTTTTTATGGAAGTTTTCTAGTTTTTGAGTGAAATCTATTCTTTAATATTAAGATCTGTTTGCGCAATCACCCTATTACAATAAATGCTTTAAACTTTGATAGAATCCCGTGAAAATGTTTGTTTAGTTTTAGAACAAATATTTATAAAAAAATTATAAGGTAATTATATTGTTTGATTCCTACATTGAAGTAGATAAAGATGAAAAATAAAACTTAATTCGGAAAAATGAAATGAAAACTTCAGATATAAGGCTTACATTTTTAGGGGGCGTGAATGAAGTTGGAGGAAATAAAATTTTATTAGAAGATTTCAATTACGGTGTAAAATTATTTTTAGATTTTGGAATCAATATTAAGGATTTAAATGATAACTTTGAAAAATACGAGGAACCATCTTCGGTTATGGATTTAATAAGATCAGGATTGTTACCTAATATCGAACAGCTTCCAATTGAAAACTTATACACTAATTACGATGCTAGTAAGAGCCAGGAAAACAATGATCTGGAAACAAATGTTGATGGGATTCTTATTACACACCCACATAAAGACCATTTTTATGGTCTTTCATTTATTAACAGAAATATTCCTGTTTACACTGGAGTTTTTACGAAAAAAATTATTTCTGCTTATTCTAAATGTTCAAAGGCTTCAATTAGCAATAATTACGGAGGATTGGAATGGAATCTTTTCCGTACGGGAGATGTCCTCGATATCAAAGGATTAAAAATAATTCCCGTACATGTAGATCATTCGATTCCCGCCGCTTATGGATTTATAATTAAAACATCTATGTGCAATATCGTTTATACAGGAGACTTTCGAATGCACGGACCCTTATCCGCTATGACTCAAGATTTTTTGAGTGAAATAACTAAGGAAGGTCTTGACAAAATTGAGATCTTAATCTGTGAAGGGACGCATATTCATAGGGGTGCCATTGAGTCTGAAAATAATGTAGAAAAAAATGTAGAACAACTCTTCCTTGAAAATCCTTTTGATTTTTTTTTAGTAAAGTATGATCGTTTAGATTGGGATCGTTTCAGGACCTTTTCTTTAATTGCTAAAAAACATGGCTGGAAGTATGTAATTACCGAAAAAGACGCATATTTCTATTATCTTATGAATAAAGATGATATCTATGAAAGTATGAGAGATCCAAATATAATCACAGATGATCACATTTTAATCCTCTCTAGAGGCAATGCGAAATATCGATGGCAAGAGAAGATAAGACAAGCGTTACATCGGGAAAAGAAGGGTTTCCGGTTTATAAATTACAGTGAAATTAAAGATTTAGAAAGCCACTTTTTCTTCTATATTACTTCTCTACAAAAAGACATTATCGAAAAGATAAATCCAAATCTTAAGGGCGCATTTATCTCATCTAGTATAGATCCTTATACAGAGGAATACATTGATAACAATAGAACCTTAACTCGTTATTTCCGTCAGCATGGTATTCCTTCCTACAGAGTGCATGCGTCCGGACACGCTATGCCACATCATTTAATAAACTTTATTAATAAAATTAGTCCCAAAGTATTAATTCCGGTTCATACCGAACATCCCCATTTTTTTAAAAAATTTTTTAAAAATTCTGAAATCAATGTAGTTATTCTCGATAAAAATGATAAATTCGATTTGAACCAAAATTAGAAATAGCAAATGCATTTACTGATAATTAAAATGAAAGAAAAGTGTGTGAAATGCGGAATGATACGTTCGACTAAAGATCTTGTAAATTTAGAAAATCGAGGTTACATTTGTTTCCACTGTTGGAATAAAATGTTAAATGGGAAAAGAATCAAAGATAATATTAACTAACTTAATAACACGAAACTCATTACCTTAACTTCTTAATAAGAGAGTAGATAAGTGTATTTTGTAAGGTCAAATTTCTTGACTTTAATATCAACCTGAGTTTCTGATCCTTGAGGGATTAATGGTATTTTAATTACCCAATCGTAATCTTCTAAATACAAATTATTATAAAAGATATTCTTGTACTTGCACCAATCCAAAAACATACTTATAGACATACTCTCCTTTTTAAGAGATGAGACTGTCGACATAAAAACCCTCAATATATTTATACTTATTTGAAAAACCTTCTGCGGTGAAAAATCTTTCGCCTATTTTATATAAGTTTTACCCTTAATCAGCTTTCATTTTTAAAGGTAATAGCTTAATTGGAAATACTTGATATCTACAGCAACCATCATAATACTAGAAATTGACATATATATATGTTTCGAAGTTTTATTCAAAAGAATAATTAATCAAAATATTAATATGGACATTTTTATATATTAAACCAAGGCATTTTTAAAAAAGAATGTGATGTATTAAATGGGCTATGGTTATTTTGGAAAAGTATTGTGGATTGATTTAACTAACAATAGTTTTAAGGAGGAGGAATTATCTGAAAAACACTATCATCAATTCATGGGTGGATATGGTTTAGGGTGCAGATTATTATATGAAAGAATGTCTTCGCACATAAAACCCTTGAGTCAAGAATCCATTATTGGTTTTTTCCCCGGTTTATTAACGGGCACTGCAGCTCCTTATTCAGGTCGATTCATGGTCGTTGGTAAGTCTCCTCTTACAGGAACTTGGGGTGATGCGAATTGTGGTGGAAATTTTGGACCTGCGATAAAAGCTTGTGGTTACGATGGAATTATGGTTTCAGGGAAATCTACAGAACCAATTTATCTCTCAATTATGGATAATGAAATTAAATTTATTGACGCTTCAGATATTTGGGGAAAGGATACTATAGAAACCGAGATAATTCTTAAAAAGAAGCATGGTAACTCTATTAAAACAGCTGGAATCGGACAAGCTGGGGAAAATCTATCAAAAATATCAGGAATCGCAAATGATAGGGGAAGAATTGCAGCTCGTTCAGGCTTAGGAGCGATTATGGGTTCAAAAAATTTTAAAACAATTGTTCTAAAGGGTAACAAGAGAGTTGAAATCTATAACAGCGAAAAATTCATGAAATTAATAAAGGAATATAACATTTCTACCAAAATCAAACCATTACACTCAATGAGAAAATCATTTTTGGGGGAAATGTTCGGCATGGTAAAATCTATGCGCAGACTTAAACTTGGAAATATTGATGCCCCCAATTTAATGCGAACCATATATCGTAATTTTGGAACTAGCATTGGAAATACTATTAGTGCGGAAACAGGGGATTCTCCCATTAAAAATTGGTTGGGGATAGGTATGTACGATTTCCCTTACAAAAAATCAACCAATCTCTCATCAGTTAATATCAACGAGTATAAAATAAAGGAATACGGATGTTTTAGTTGCCCTGTTCAATGTGGAGCAATACTCAGGATTCCAGAATTAAATATTGAAGAAATGCATATTCCTGAATACGAAACTTGTTGTGCTTTCGGTTCTCTTTTGCTTAACAATGACTTGCTCTCAATTTTTCAAATTAACGATATTTGTAATCGTGCCGCTATCGATACAATATCTACTGGAGTTACAGTTGCTTATGCAATTGAGTGTTTCGAAAATGGACTTCTAAATAAAAATGATACGGATGGCTTAGAATTAACTTGGGGCAATTCTAAGGCAATATTAAGTTTGGTTAAGAAAATAATTTTGAGAGAAGGTATCGGTGATTTGCTAGCTGATGGCGTAAAGATAGCAGTTGATAAAATTGGTGCAGAGAGCGCAAAATATGCTATGAATTCGTTAGGCTCAGAAATTCCTATGCACGATCCAAGATACTTTAATTCTTTAGCTTTTTCATATGCTTATGATCCTACGCCGGGAAGACATACTACTGCTAGTTTTGATTTTGCTGAAATTGGAGGGTACGATAAATTCGAAAAGAAGTTACATTTCCCAAAAAAAAGAAAACAAAACAAGGACAATAAGGTTGAAGCACAAGTCATTACTACAGGATTTCATCAAATATTAAGCTGTGCAGGAATGTGTATGTTTTCGACTTCTTTTGGTCCATATCCTTTTATTGATCTTTTAAATGCATTAACAGGTTGGAGTGATGATATTGATGACTATCTCACCACTGGTTTAAGAATCCAAACTTTACGTCAAGCATTCACATTAAGAGAAGGAATTCAATTATCTCGGAATGAATTGCCTGATAGAGTAATAGGAAATCCTCCCGCTAAAAAAGGTCCTCTTAAAGGTAAAACTATAGAATATAAAGATTTTTACCGTAAGTACTGCATCAATATGGGATGGAATCCCGATAATGGTTATCCACTAAAAAATACTCTAGAACAATTAGATCTTGAATTTGTTATAAAAGATTTGTATTAAAAATTCCATAGAAAAACCTAAGAATCTAATTAAATAGAATATTCCTACTCCTATGACTTCTGATAATGATATTAAGAAAAACCTACAAAATCATCTGAAAAAAGAAATCATAAAAGATGCTAAGCGGATAAAAAACAAATATCCTCCTATTTCAGAAAAAGTTAATGGAACCTCTAAGGTCTTAAAGGTTAAGAAAATTTACGAGTTAGAAGGAAATTTAAATAATTTAATTTTAATAGCAACAAAAAATTATTCAAAAAGACCAAAATATAGGTATTTTTTAGCCATTTTATTAGCATCTCAAAGTTCAGATCTTTTAGTTAATTTAGCAAAAGAATACAGCAAGAAAAATAACTTAAAACTAATACAATTTTCACTACATCCTCAACACTCTAGAGTTGGGCTATACTCTTTAAAAGAAATAGAAATTAGGGATAATGTTACAGAAGTCATCAATTTATTAAAAGAGTTCAGAATCTTGTACCGTAAAGATTTAGATAATCTCGGAAAAATAATTGAACGGGGATAATTTTTATAATTGGATATAATATTAATATTAAGTATTTTATTTTAGAATGAAGATTAAAAAACGGATTTAATAAAATTATGTCTTTCAGAGAAAATACCGTTAAAATTGTAAGCACTATTGGTCCGGCTTCTAGTTCAAAACAAATGATAAAGAGTTTAATCGATGCTGGTGTCGATATATTCAGATTAAACTTTTCTCACGGGACTCATAAGGAAAAAGGTGAATTAGTAGAAAGAATACGGGCTGTTGATGATAAAATTGGGATTATGGCAGATATCCAAGGCCCTAAGATCAGAGTTGGCAAATTCAAGAACGATGAAGCCTACATATTAAATGTTGGGCAAGAAGTAAACGTTTTTGAGAGTGAAATACCTGGAGGTGGAGACCAAACTCAATTTTCTATTCCTTTAGTAGGGTTTTTGAAATCCATGAAAAAAGGTGATGTCTTTTTTGTGAACGATGGAATTATAAAAATCATTGTAAAAAGTAAAGAAAAAGATCACCTGGTTGGAGAAGTAATCGCTGGTGGATTAATAAGTAATAATAAGGGTGTTAACATTCCCAGTGGAGAACTTAATCAATCTGTGCCCACAGAAAAGGATATTAAGGACCTCGAATTTATCGCAGACATTAATCCTGAGTTTGTAGCAATTTCTTTTGTTTCTAGAGGGGATGATGTTCTCACAGTCAAAAAACTCCTTGAAAATTACGGGAATGAGAATATAAAATTAATATCTAAGATCGAACGCCCTATCGCACTCGATAATTTCGATCAAATTTTAGAAGTATCTGATGGTATTATGATTGCGAGAGGAGATTTAGGTGTAGAGATCTCTCCAGATCAGGTTCCACTAAGACAAAAAGAATTAATTTTTAAATGTAATCGCGAAGGGAAACCCGTGATTGTTGCAACCCAGATGTTAGAGTCAATGATTAACACGCCGGTACCAACTAGAGCTGAAGCTAATGACATTTTTAACGCTGTTATTGATGGAACAGACGCTGTAATGCTTTCTGCTGAAACTGCAGTAGGAAAATATCCCATAAATTCGGTTGAATATATGAACAAAATTGCAACAACAGCTAGTGAAAACACTCCACTAAGAGTTCCTGACGATTACGACTCCGATCGATTAACACACACGCAAACGCTTGGTCATGCCATACATGCTCTTGCTCGAGAAATGGAAGAATTAAATTTCAGAGGAAAAATTCTTGTAATTACAAGAAAAGGCTTTGGAGCAATGATGATTTCCAAATTCCGACCTCCCTTGCCGATCATCGCAATGACACCCTCTAAAAGAACTGCGCGAGAATTAAACCTTATTTGGGGTGTACAACCCATATTTATCGAGAATATTGACTTTTTCAATTTGGATGTAGAGAGTTTAATCGAAGAATCAGTAAAATTTGGGGTTGAGACCGGTCACATCGACGAAAACGAGCATGTAATAATCTTGCTAGTATCGAGAAAATTCCAAAAACGTGGAAACCTCGTTGGTCTTTATTACGTTGGAGAAATACTTAATCCAGAGACTTAAGTTTAAATTAGTCTACAAATTTCTTTAAAATATTATTTTTCTATTTCTAGGTCATGTTTAATATTATGCTATTTGCCCCAAATTTTATTAATCTAATATGATCAATTTTAAATTCAAGGAATCTGAATATAATCTTAATTTTAATATAAAATTCAAAAAGAATTAGAAATACAACAATAAAGAATATTTAGAAATGAGGTAGAAAAAAATGGGAGAAACTGAATGGAAACACGCTGGTTGGGTATCTGGTTTAGGAAAATGGGCTTGGATAATATTATTCGTGTTGGGAATTATAGGGCTTATTGCTAGTCTTGCCACAACGATACCATTAATAATAGCTTGGCAAAACGCAAAAGCCGCTTGGGAAGCAGTATTTATAACCCCATACCCTGTTGCAATGCCAGGAATTGGGGCTTTAATTTGGAATATAATTGGTGCAGTTATATCAATAGTTATAGCTTTATTTATTATTAGACCAAAATTTTCAAAACCGTGCGGAGAGAAAGATTGGGAAGCTTTATACGGATGGACTTTAAAATTAGGTGGTGCTAAGGTTCCTTGGATGTTCATTTGGGGTATAATTTATGTGATCTTCGGTTGGTACAATTTTCCTGCAATATTTATATTACTTCCAGCGATAATGCTAATTTTCGCTGGTCCTCGGAAGTACGAATGGAAATAAGAATAAGAGCAAATAATAAAATCTTTTAAATTTCTTTTTTTTTTATTGTGTAATTATTAAATGGTGATCACACTTTAATTTTTAACTTAGTAGAAAGCTCCTTAAATCTCGAGCGTAGAGTAACTTCGGTGACTCCTACGACCTCAGCGATCTGTCTTTGCGTCAATTCTAATCCCTTTATTCTACATGCTAAGTACAATGCTCCGGCTACGATCCCTTTAGGGTCTTTTCCACTCGTTGAAAAATTCGAAGAAAATTCGTTCACTATCTTTGTAGCGATTCTCTCTACTTCGTTATTTAATTGTAAGTCTGCTATATATGCAGGTATCAAAGAGCTAGGATCAGTATTAGGAGATTTGATATTTAGTTCTCTAATCAAAACGCGATAACATCTTCTAATATCCTTCTCGTTTTCTGACGATTCTTCTAAAATTTCTTGTAATGTACGTGGTACTTTTTTTACTCTAATTGCTAAATATATACAAGCAGCTATCATAGAATTAATAGATCTTCCTCTGAGTAGTTTTTTCTTAAAAGCTTCTTTATAAAATTTAATGGCTTCAAATTTTACGTGATTAGGAAGGTTTAGATTACTGCTTATTCTTTTTAACTCTGTTGTAGCAATAAGTAAATTCCTCTTTTCCCAAGTAATTCTACTATTCCATTTTACAGCTCTTTTTAAATCTGGATCACTGATATCTTTTCTGTTAATTACAGTAGTTAATCCCATGCCAGGAAGTAAACTTGAAATTGGAGCACCAGTATGCTCCCTTTGACTTTTCTCTTGAGAAGTGTAAGCTCGTTTGTCGCTATGGTTTACATCCACGCTTCTTTCACTTACCACTAATCCGCACTGAGAACAAACAATCTCCCCTATTTGATTTAGGGGAATTATGCTCCCCCCGCATTCAGGGCATATTTCTGTACTTACAATTAAATTCGTTGTAGTTTCTATTTTATTCACCTTTTTATAATCCTGTTGCTTTTAATTGTTCTAATAATTCTTTTTGCTTTTTGCTCGTTTTCTTTGGAATTTTTATTTTTACCCGTACTAACTGGTTCCCTCTCTCCTCAGAGTTTACCTTATAAAAACCTTTATCTTTTAATCTTAATACTGTCGAATCTTTTGTTCCCGCGGGAACGGTGACATTAATTGCTTTTTCTATTCCTGGAACTTCAATCTTACCACCTAATGTAGCAGTTGTATATGGAATTTCATGATCGATATATATATCGTCGTTATCTCTTTCAAATAAGTTATGTTCTTTTACATGGATTGCTATATACAGATCTCCTGGTGAACCTCCATTTTCGCCGGGCATTCCTTTTCCTTTAAGTCTAAGCTTTTGATCGTCTCTTACACCTCGGGGAATAGTGATTGTTAATGTTTGATTTGATCCAGTTGCTGGATCTCTGTATTGAACTTGTTTTTTCCCTCCATAGAAAGCCTCCATAAAACCGATTTCCATATCGTATCTTAAGTCTTCACCTTCTCTCGGAAAATTCTGTTGGTTCGTGGACCTTGCTCTCGTGCTTCCTCCCCTATTAGAAAAAACATCAAAAATATCTCCTAAATCGTTAAAAAAATCGTAATTACCCGATGCTTGTCTTCTGTTAGAGTTTCGAGAGTTACCAAAAATTTCGCTAAAATCGAAATTTCCTGGCCCTCCAGAGGTTGTATAATAATATGTACTCCCGTCGGGACCGCGTTGTACCCTTCTCCCTCCAGGTACGCCACCCCTTTGTTGATATGTTGAAGCGTCTCCTTCGACAACTCCAAACTTATCGTACATTTCTCTTTTTTTATCATCACTTAAAAGGCTATAAGCCTCATTAATTTCTTTGAATTTCTCTCCCGACTTTCCCTCGTCAGGATTGACATCGGGATGATATTTTCGTGCTAATTTTCGAAAGGCTCTCTTAATTTCCTCTTTGGAAGCGCCTTTCTCTATTCCTAGCACATTATAATAATTTTTTGCCATAATTTTTAACCCCTTTTAATCTTGATTTTAGAAATAAAAAATAAAAATTTAAAATAAAAAATATTAAAATAAAAAATACATCTAAACTTACTCGTATTCAGCATCTACTACGCCGTCGTCTTGACCGGTAGCTCTACGGAATTGTTCTTCTTCAACTTCGTCTGCTGTCTTACTTTGATATCCATAGTTATCTCCTCCCATACCTCCGGGTGGAGCTCCTTGATATGCACCTTCAGGTTGATCTTGTTGTTGTCCATACATTCGAGATGATACCTCGTGTAGAGCATTCTGTAAAGTTTCCATTGAACTCTTTATTCGATCTACATCATCAGATTCCATTGCACTTCTAAGGTCAGAGACTTTTTCTAAGATGTTCGATTTTAAATCTCCTATTACCGATTCATTCTCTTTCAAAAGCTTCTCAGTTTGATAGATCAAAGCCTCACCGTGATTCTTAGCCTCAGTTAGTTCTTTAAATCTTTGATCCTCTTCAGCATAATTCTCCGCTTCTCTTACTTTCTGATTGATTTCATCTTCTGACATTTTAGTTGATGCAGTAATCGTTATCGATTGACTTTTACCAGTTCCTTTGTCTTTCGCTGAAACATTGATGATACCGTTTTGATCGATGTCAAAAGTCACTTCGATTTGAGGCATACCTCGTGGAGCAGGTGGTATACCCGTCAAATGAAACCTTCCTAAAGTTATGTTATCAGCAGCCTTTGGTCTTTCCCCTTGTAATACGTGAATCTCCACTGCAGGTTGATTGTCAGCAGCAGTAGAGAAAGTTTCAGCTTTTTTGGTTGGAATCGTAGTGTTTCTATTAATCAATTTAGTAAATACGCCACCTAACGTCTCAACTCCTAAGGATAGTGGAGTGACATCTAATAACAACAAATCTTCTACCTCTCCGGTTAAAACACCACCTTGAACAGCAGCACCCATGGCAACACATTCCATAGGATCGATGCTTCTCTCAGGCTTTTTCCCTAAGAAATTTTCGAAGATTTTTTGAACGCTTGGCATTCTCGTTGGTCCACCAACTAGAATTACTTTATCAACTTGTCCTTTACTTAATTCAGCGTCTTTCAAAGCTTTAATTATAGGTGCTTCTAATCTCTTTAAAATAGGATCGATTAGTTGCTCTAATTTTGCTCTTGTAAGACTCATAGCTAAATGTTTTGGACCTGCATCAGTTGCAGTTATGTAAGGTAAATTAATATCAGTCGAAATTGAAGTAGATAATTCAATTTTAGCCTTCTCAACCGCTTCTTTGATTCTTTGCATTGCCATAGAATCTTTACTTAAGTCAACGCCTTCCTGATTTTTAAATTCATCAACAACATAGTTTACAAGTAGCCTATCCATATCAGTTCCACCTAATTGCGTATCTCCCGCTGTTGAAATTACCTCAAAGACTTGGCTGTCCAGTTCCATTACCGTAACATCAAATGTACCACCGCCTAGATCTAAAACTGCGATTTTTAACTTCACATCTTTTTTATCTAACCCGTATGCTACGGCTGCGGCAGTTGGTTCGTTAATTAAACGTTTAACGTTCAATCCCGCGATTTCTCCCGCGTCTTTCGTAGCTTGTCTTTGATTATCGTTAAAGTATGCAGGCACTGTAATAATAGCTTCTGTTACTTCTTCGCCTAAGTAAGCGCTCGCGTCTTCTTTGATTTTTCTCAGAATCATTGCTGAAATTTCCTGTGGCTTGTATTCTTTGTTTTCGATTTTCACTTTATAGGAGGTTCCCATCTTTCGCTTTATAGCTGTAATCGTTCGATCTGGATTCGAAATTGCTTGCCTTCTCGCAGGTTCTCCTACTAATCTTTGACCATCCTTTGTAAATGCTACAACGGAAGGAAAAGCCTTACCGCCTAATGTATTACCTTCGGCACTAGGAATAATCGTAGGTTTGCCACCGACTAATACAGCAGCAGCTGAATTGGAAGTTCCTAAATCTATACCAATTATTTTTCCCATATTTTCTCACTTCTGTTTTTTTTAAT
>JAHQWP010000131.1 GCA_029856235.1 Promethearchaeia archaeon | reverse complement strand
CTCTTTAACTTTACATTTGTGACGACTGAGATAAGCAAAGCTATTTCCACAAAAGGGACAAACTTCTTTCTTTTTTTTTGCCATTTTAATAATGTGTAGCTAAATCTATATGTAAATTATAATAAGAGTTAATCTAAAAATTAATATTAGTAATATTCAATGTTTAATCACAAATTAATTTTACGATTTAATTTTTGCTAAATTTAAATAAATTATTATAAAATCGTATTTTTTAAATTTGAAATGATTAATATTATTTAATGTAATCTGTAAAAGATGGAATTAATATTATGGTTAAATTAAGAAAATCTGCTTTTTTAGAAAAGAAGTATATCGTACATGCAATCGAAGCAATGGATTCAGACAAAAATCTAATTTCGACTAATTCAAAAAATCTCAATAAAGTTATAGGGGGTGGATTTCGATCGGGAAACGCATATGTGGTTTTTGGAGCAAATAAAACTGGAAAAACTCAATTGTGTCATCAATTATCAGTACAGAGTTTTCGTAAATCTCAAAGATTGATTTACTTGGATACAGAAAACACATTTCGTCCCGAAAGGATAAGACAGTTGGCAGATTCTAATAATCTTGATGGTGAAAAAGCATTAAAGAACATTTTGGTTTCAAAAATTATGAGTAATACTGCTTTTTTATTAAAATTGAACGAAGTTGAAGTTATAATAGAAAACAATGAAATTAAGATGCTAATTGTTGATTCTATCAATAATTACTATAGATTTGAGCGTGGCGACAAGGGTGTATCATTCTTTAAAACTAAAACAACATTTCTAAGAATTTTAGAAAAAATTAATGATCTTACCCAGAATCACAATTTAATCACCATTTTAACGGCTCAAGTTGCTCCCAATTTTGATGAAAATGCTATTATAAAGGAGATCCCTGTAGGTATGCAGTATTTGAATCACATTTTTTCTGAGTTTTTATATCTAAATTATAAAGAAAAAGATATGAGTTATATCCATTTAGTTAACTCTCATCTTTTACCCGAAAAAAAAATACTTTATAAAATTACTAAAAAAGGGTTGGAAGACTATAAAATTTAGTACTCACTAAGGTAAAATCTTATTCTTAAACATCTCTAGTGTTAGATGCTTCAGGTTAACTATATCGATTTTTGAATTGACAATATAAACCGAATTCCTAATTTGGGGTAATAGCCAATCAATTATCTCTAATCCATATCGTAACTTCTTTAACTTAATAGAATTTGCTAAATGATTTCTTTCTATCTCAATTTTGCTGTATTTTCCCACAATATCATTAAAGTCCATACCAATAAGATATATCTCATGTTTAGGATCTAGTAAAGAAGCAATAAAAAATAAAATCCTGTCACCGTCAGTAAAACCTCCAGAATTCACAAGATTTTCAACAGGACTTACTTGGGTGGTTCCTATAATGTTTAGAAAGTTTAAAATTGCTTTCTTAAAATATTTCAGCCGAGGGATGTTATCTCCATGAGCATGAACAATTACAAACTCGGATTTATCAAAATTAGCTCTCGAGATCCCATCTAAATCGGTAAAAATCGCATTTATTGGTATTCTCCTTTCAATTAATAATCGAGCAGCACCATCAGCAACTAAATTCACCGTATTAGCATAAGGCTGTTTTACTTGAATTTTTAGTAAATAATTGACAGTTTCTTCAAGAGAAGGACCACATCCATATATAAAAATTCGTGTTTTTCTTTGAATCATTTGATTAAAAGACAGTAAAACTTCTTCAAGACACCATTCAGCACCTTTTTCTCTCAATATATTCGATAAAAAATCTCTTGCATCAAGATCTTTCTGATAATCAAACTTTAAATCATTTATTATCTTAAGATACCATTCTTCAAAATCAATATAGGAATCTATTTGTTTCTTAATAGAATACTTCATATTATCGCAATTTTTTTTTAAAAAATATATTCAATAAAAAAATTTTAAATCTATGATGTAATTAATTTTATCATACAATTAAATTCAATATTATTCAAATTTATAAAATTGTTAATAAAGAGTTGTAAAAAGCATGACATATTGGTATACTAAAACCCACCAATGGTATAATGACGCAAATGGTGAAGTAGGACTTACTCCCTATGCTGCTGAGCAATTAGGAGAGATTTCTTTCGTAGACGTTGATGCTCTTGAAGGAACGGAGCTTTCACAAGTTACTATGGATGGAGATGAGCCATCTTCAGATCCTATTGACGCTACAGTTGAGTCAAGTAAGGCTGTAGGAGATGTCTATTCTCCGGTCTCAGGAACAGTCAAGGAAGTAAATAGTGATTTAATGGATGAACCTGAAAAGATAAACGAAGATGCTCTTGCTGCTTGGTTATTCAAGATTGATGCTTCAAAATGGGATGCAGAGAAAGGAAATTTAATGGATGAGGCATCTTATAAATCTTTCGTTGATTCCCTGGGATAATACTAATTTTAAAACTACTTAGAAAATATATTATTTTTCTTTTTTTTATTTAAATTTAATCTCATCTAATATTGATGTATTTATACGGTTTTATTTGCTAATATATAGGAATTAATTTGATTTTGAATAGAAATTAGTTAAACATTAAATAATCTCTCCCCAAGTTTAATCGTGATCATTGCTTGAAGCGCACCGAACGCAGTTAAAATCAATATAATCCCTACAACTAAATATCGGATTGCAATATCCTTATTGTATACATATTTAGATGCCTGATATAATAATATAAAGCCTATAGAACACAGAAAAAGAAAAATCGATGCAACTATTCCTTCTATTATGAACGATTCATTAATTTCCGGATATAAAAAAAGTGCATTACCATCTGAATCAGTACCTAAAGCAGGAGGTTCTCTAAAAATCAAGTATACTATTCCAGTTTGTAAAAGGAATAAAACGATATAAACACCAATTACAGCGATAGATTTTCCTGGAAGTGGAATATCCATTTTCGAAGTTTTTAAACTCGGAAATAGAATTTTTGGTTTTCTAAGGGTTTTACCAAAAACCCATGGAGTTTTCCCTTTAATCTTTTCGAAAACAGTCTCTGAACCTATGACTTCTTCTTTAGTCATTTTTGATTTATCTCTTCTTTCCTCTTGCATGTTAATCTTCAAATTTTATTTACATTGATTTATAAATTTTTTTTAAATTAAAATTTTGTTAAAAAAAGAAGTTGTTATTCAAGATATCTAGTTTAAATTCTGCAGTAACGCCATTAAAAATTTCCAAATTTTCGCAACGCTTTTTATTTCAAGACGCTCGTCAGGAGAATGCCCACCAAGTACATTTGGCCCTAATGATATCATCTCCATATCGGGATAAAAAGAACTAAAGAACGCACATTCCAATCCCGCATGAATCGCTTGGATAATTACTTCTTTCTCAAAAAGATTTTTATACACTTGTTTAGCTATTTCAGTCAGTTTTGAGTTAAAATTTGGTGACCAACTTGGATAGAGAGTCTCTATCTCAATGGCTATATCTAACCCAGACATCTGAAAGAGTGTTTTTAGCTTCTCAAATAAAGTATCTTTATCATATTGTGTTAAACTCCTAGTACTCACTTTAAATTCAATTACATTTTCTAATGTATGCACTACTGCAAAATTCAGTGAAGTATGAACTAAGCCCTTACTTGTAGGGTGTAAAGAGATTGGCCCATTTGGCATTAATTGAAAGAGATCTACTAATTTATTTTGGAAATCCCTTGAAAATGCTGTTTTATCTGCGAAATCTTTCATTGGATCTACTAAAATTTCCAAGTTCGAATCTGTTCCTTCATAAAGAATTTTAATATTGGGGATTACATCTTTTAAGAAAGCTTCAAGTTCATTTCTATGGCTTTGATCTATAAATATAATTGCAAAAGCTTCCCTGGTAATTGCATTAGTTAGATTCCCTCCCTCTAGTGAATTAAGAAAAACATCAAATTTCGAATTTATTTTCCATATCACTTCAGCTAATATTTTTAAAGCATTCCCTCTTTTTTTGTTAATGTCTGATCCAGAATGCCCGCCAAGTAATCCAGATATGGAGATTTTTACTGCTATTAAATTCGGATTGCTCAATATTTCTTTCTCGTATTTAATATCGCCTTTAAAGACCCTTCCTCCAGCACACCCAATCGTAAATCTATTATCTTCTTCTGAATCAAGGTTTAACAAGTATTTTCCTCTTATCAAATTTTTATCCATTTGACTTGCACCAGAAAGTCCTCTCTCCTCATCAACCGTGAATAATAAATCTAGATCTATAGCATTAAGATCTAAACTTCCATCGTGAATTTTTTTCATAATAGCAAGCTGATACGCGATCCCAACACCATTATCAGCACCTAAAGTAGTTCCTTCTGCGGTTAACCATTTTTCTTTATCTATCTCAATAAGCTTTAGCTTTAGAGGATCTTTCGCAAAATCGTGCTGAGTTCTATCGTGTTTTTCACATACCATATCCATATGACTTTGCAAAACTACTTTCAATTTTCCTGCTTCATTACCGTTTTTAGAAGGTACTCGAACTACTAGGTTTTGAATTTTATCAATTTCAGTTTGGTAACCCATTTTTTTTGCTTCGTTCAAAACATACTCTCGAATTTTCTCTTCGTGCTGTGAACATCGAGGAATCTTAGTAATTTCGTAAAAATATTGCCAAAATTCTAAAGGCTCACCAAATTCTTTAAAATCTTCCATAATTGTCGCTTCCAATGCAAATATATATATGAATTATTTTTTATTACTTATAAAAAGTAATATTTAATTCCTTAAAACATTATTAAAAGAGATAATTTAATGAGTAGTTGGAAAGATCTATATTCTGAAGTCAAACGGCGTAAAATGGAAGCGCTTGATAAAAAAGACGTTGTAAAAGCAGTAGAAAAGCACGGTAAAATATTAGCGATTGAAGGTCGTTACGAACACCCTAGAAAGGTGATAGATCACATGTACGCTGCGAAGCATATCACTATTAAACCAAACGATATTATGAAATATAATTTAAGCGATTACGATGTTGTGTTGATTGGATGCCCCGGAGATAAAATTCCTCACTCCGCGTTCCCAAAAATTAGTGAGTACGTGTCATTGAAAGGAGGATGGTTAATAACAACTGATTGGGCAATAAAACATATAGTTGAGAGTATCTTTCCCGGTTATATTAGATGGAACCAACAAAGAACTGCTGATGCTGTTGTTGCGTGTCAAATTGTTGAACCAAATCACCCCTTCCTGGATGGTGTATTGAGTGAAATACAACAAGCTAAGTGGCAAAAAATGACAGCAAAAGATACAAAGAAAGCTGAATTTAAGTGGTGGCTTGAAAATAGGTCTTTTCCGATACAAGTTCTTAATCCTGCAGTTCGTGTCCTCATCCGGTCTTCTCACATACAAAAGAAATGGGGCGATGATCCTGTACTTTGTTACTTTGACCACGGAAACGCGGGAGGACGTGTTATTCATTTGATATCTCATACGCACTTACAGAAAGGAGGTGCAAAAGGCAAATACGCCTCAGCTCTAATATTGACCAATATATTAGATGAAAAAGTATCCACGAAAATGGGAATAGCAAAAACACCCGCAAAAGGATATGTGTCTAACTGGGAACAGCCAGAAACTTATGTTCAACCACAACAAGCATCCCCCTCTATCCCTAACGATCAATACTTAAATCCTTCCACTCAAAATATGGGTTTAACCGGAACTGCCCAAATAGTTGAAATAGATGTTAACAGCACCGGTTTTTCTTATGCTGATAAATGTAGTTACTGCGGATACGATTATGGCGAATACACAGGAAAAATATTCAAGTGTCAATCATGTGGTACTACCTACCATGAAAATTGTCTTAACATGCAAATTAACGAAGGAACCTGTAAAAACTGCGGAAGGATTCTATTATGGTAGTTAAAATGAAAAAGTTCTAGATCTTCCCTAATCTTTTATTTATCATAACACTACGATATATCTCCACATATGTGGGTAGTATGTATAAATCTTCGTGAAAGGCGGGTTTCACGATCTAATTCTTCAAAAAAGTTACAATCATTTAAAAAACAATAAAAAAATAAGTAAAAAAAAAAAAATCGCTAATATAGCTAAGAGGATTTTTTGATTCTTATTCCTCAATAATCTCGATTACTTCCTCGGGACACTGGGTTTCGCATGCTCTGCAACCGACGCAATCATCTCTATTGTCTTCGATTATATTTACCTTTCCGCCTTCTGGTTCCCCAAAACATTCACTTGGGCAGACTTCATAGCATGTCCCACAGCCAGTACAACCTTCCAGATCAATTTTGATACTAAAGCTCATTTTTGGCTCCTTCTCTATTTTTTTTCGTAATTAAGTAATTTTCGATTTGATAAAATAACTAACTTTGTTTATCAGAATTGTGTAAAAGATTTAAATCTCTTTCTTATTTTAGGAAATTATCTAATATGATTTAACAAAAATTTTGGATATTTACAACTAATTTACGAATAATAAAAAAAAAAGAATTATTTATTTCTTTGTTGTAAAAAGAACAGGATTGTATTAAGAATACCACCTACTACAAGTCCATAAAAACCTGTTTCTGGCCACCAATCGTACCAACTATAAGCTATTCCAAAAGCAGCAAGTCCAATAACAGTAAAAACAATTGAGGTAATTGCTATATACATTCCATATTTGATAATATCTATAGAAATGAATTTATTGGGCAGTAATTCGTTCAAAGCAATGACTAGCTGAACCACGAATAGTAGTAAAACTATGATTTGAAGCGCTAAATCAACACCTGTACTATATTCACAACCCAAGCAAGAATATCGACTACCATAGCCACCTAAATAAAAACCTGCAAAGGGACCGATTGCTTCCATTATAATTGCGATGACACTAAGAATTAAAATAAACAACGAAAAGGGATCTATATTTCTTTCTTCCGACATTTCTGTTCACTCAATCAACAAATTTATATTTTTAAGTTATTCTTATTTAACTTTTAATTTATTTATAATTATATTTTATTAAAAATAATTACTATTTCCATTAATCAGTTTTTAATAAACTAGTGAAAGTAAAATAGGTGTGAGAATGGTCAATATTAAAGAACAATGGGACTTCCATTTCAGTGAACCGATTCTTGGGATTGAAATAGGAGATGTAAGTAATAATGGTCAAAATGAAATTATTGGCTTTTCTAATTCTGGGAAACTTATTTTTATTTCTCTAAATGGTAAAAAAATAACCGAATTAGAAGTTTCAGAGAATTCCTCTATTTGGCAAGCCAAAATTTGCGATCTTGATCGCGATAATAAAAACGGAATTATTTTGGGGGGATTAGATGGGTTATTAAAAACATTTAAATGCAACTCCTCCTATGAATTACAACCTTTTTGGGCGCATCAATTTGGTGCGTCTATCAGCGGTTTCTTATATTCGGATGTTACTGGTGATGGTAATGAAGAAATATTAGCTTATTCAATAGATAAGAGTATACGGTGTTTAAATCCTCATGACGGGACTTTAATATGGGGGCAAATATTTGAAGAAGGAATTGGAAGTGCTATCTTATGGCAAGATCCGACAAATTCCTCCGAAAAAGAAGTAATAGCGTGTGGAAATGACGGAACTATTCGCAATTTTAAAGGAAAAAGTGGTGAACTCAATTGGTTCAAGCGTTTTAATGATAAAATTCGTTGCGTTTCATCTATAAAATCAAATACAAAAGAAATGATTATTTGTGGAGGAGATGATAAAAAACTCCATGTAATCGATAAAAATACTCAAGAAGTACTAAACACACTTCAATTTGATGATTTTGTATGGAAATGCGCATCATTCATGTTTGAAGGAAAGTCTTATCTATTAGTCAGTACCTATTCATTTATTTATTTTGATGATTCTAATAAAATCGAGAATATCGAATTTAGTTCAAAAGTATTGTGTTTAGATACCCAATTAGAGAAAAAGTGGGAGATTGACAATATAAATCTAGAATGTTTTCTTCAAGCAGAAATTTTTTCTAATAACTACTTCATTATTGGAACTACTAAAGGAAAAATTTTAATTATAGACGCTGGTACTGGTAATATTTTTGCTGAAATTAATAAAATCTCTTGCGTTAACGACATTAAATACGATTCAGAGTCAAATATTCTAATTAGTTGCCACGATAACGGTTCCATATTCGCTTACTTTATAGGCAACTCTTAACTTCTTTATTTGGATAAAACTTTTTTAATTGATTACTCATGTGTCGTATGTTCTTTAAGTGCTCTCTTGAACCATTTCATTTAGATTACAAGATTTTAAAAAAATTTGTAAAATCGTGCCATTGGCATTATTTAAGAAAGTATGACCTCCTTGGACACCATGGATTAGGCTGGGGATTCGCCTATTTATCTGAAAATGAGAATAATCTCGTAATTAAGAGAGACATTACCCCAATTTACCACGCAGACTGGAAAAATCTTACTAAAATTAAAACTCGCTTCCTCTTAATCCACGCAAGAAAAACTCTTCCTTGGAAAAAAAACTTAGGAAACGTACACCCTATTAATATTCAAGAGCAATATCTTATAACTCACAATGGGACTATAAAAAACTTTCCAAGTAAAACTTTAAAAAACTCAAAATTGAATAAAATTTATAACGAAACTGACCTAGACACTCGAAAATATCTTTGCTCTATTATTAACGAACTACAAGAGGGTAAAAGCTTGAAAAGTGGCTTGGAAACCGTCTTTAAAGGCATTGAAATAGGAGCTGGAGCTAATGCTTTTCTTTTTAATTCACAATATTGCAATGTTATCACTAACCATAAAAATAATTTTAATGGAAGACACCATACACTATTTTTAAGTAAAAATCACAACGATATTCTTGTGAGTACAACACCATTTACTAAAGATGCTAAAGAAATTCCAAATTATTCCTTGATACGAATTGATTTAAATGATCTCAACTTGAATTTGGTGAAATTAGAATTTTAGAATAGTATGATTAAATGTATAATAAATTAAATTAGATATTTTCTTTAAAATCTTTTATTCTAAAATATTGTTAAACTTGATTTTTCGTTAGATTTTTAACAATTATAGTTTTTGGGATCTGGTATTTTTTATTTAAATATATTCATCCATTTTTCTTTTAAACCTTAAATCTTGAAAAAAAGGAAGTGTATTACAATTCTTCAATTAAAATTTAACAAAAGTATGAGGAGGAACTAAATGAAAAAAAGCGACATTTTTAGAAAAATAGTAAGATTTTTGACCTTTTTAGGAGGTGCGATCGGTATATTCATTGTATTTTCGAAATTATATGAAATTGAAAATGTAGAAGTGTGGATTTTAAATTTAGGACTAGGTAGTTTGATTTTCATCAATTGTGGATTCTTAGTTGCTGGATTTACGATAACAACTGCCTTAAAACCTAATAACCCCATTCCTTGGCACTGGATAACGCTTGTGGCACTAGCAGCGCTTAATCTAATCTTTGTAAATTTTATACCCGCAATCCTGATTCTTCTATCAGGCATATTAGAATTAGTAAAGGAGCTTTAGCGATGAAAAGGAATAGTATAAAACAGTATCTATTTTATGGGGGTTTTGTCTGGTTAGTATATTGTTCAATTTTCTCTGGAACCGTATTCAACGATGTTGTCATATACGACTCTGTTCTAATACAAGAACAACTTGAAGACTCGCAAAGAAATTTTGGTCTCGAACCAAAAACTTCCTCCATAGATAACTACGAGACGATCGAAAGCATATTTACTCAAAAACTAACAGATTATTCCCAATTAGGCTACTTTCCACAACAATATGAACCGTCACTGCAAGCTACTTATTACGCTCTCTACATTCTTGACGCTCTAGGGAAATTAGATCAAATTAATCAAGCAGACATCTTAGATTATATACTGTCGCATTATAGCGAGGAAACGCATATTTTCGCAGATAAATACTCTTACAGATATTTGGATACGATCTTTCCTAATTTGTATCATGGTTATACATCGGTTCTTCAGATAAATTGCTACGCAATCCTATCATTAGATATTTTAAACAGGTTATATATGATTGATCTTCAAGGTTCAATTGACTTTATTTGGAGCTGCTTTAATCCAGAAGGAACAGAGAACGGGTTCATAGGTCAACCGTACGATCCAACTTTATCTTACGGGTTTAAAACAGCAACTATGGATAATAACTTTTTTGCGATTACTACGCTTGATTTGCTTATGAACGATTGGGGAGGTTATGATTCTGAATTGGCCAGTCTAGTTAATTTTATAAACGGATTACAGGAGGATTTATCCCCCAATGGTAATTTTGGAGGATTTTACAACGATCATAAACCGAGTTTATTTTCTCTTGGGATGGCTGGTGGAGTAAATTTGTTAGCTTCTTATTATAGCCTAAAAACATTGAGTACTTTGGATTTAGTTGATACGATTCAGACCAGCAATTTTCATCAGTACTTGACACAAGTGTACGACCCTATTAACCACTATTTTAAAATGTATGATTGGGACCCTAACTGGTTTAATCTAGCCGGGACCGCTTTGGGACTTGAATTGGCAAGTATCACGGGATTTTCGGGGTTAGATACAACCGAAGCCCTCAATTTTATCCTTTCAAATCGAAACTCTCTTGGAAACTGGGATTCGTCCACTGAAGACCATAATCACGAATTGATCGACACATTTCAAATAGTGAGGAGTCTAAAAAACTTAGGCGTTACTAACCAGTTGAATTCGCAGATAAAAAGTGAGATCGTAAGTTCATTGGAGTTATATCGACAATTCGAGGGGTATTCGCTTCTCTCTAAAGACTACATGTCTCTAAATCTTATCTATAGCATTGTAAAATCGTTCAGCTTATTTGGTAAAATCCCCGAATTAGATATTTCAGGGCTAAACGATATAATTGAGACTTGTTACAGGGGAGATCACAATGGCTTTACAGCGTGTGCTAATGTAGATCCAAGTTTTATATGGTTCCGATCGCGACCGATTGAATACTATTCGCACGGTCGACATAGATACACAAACTTTACAAGTACATTCATAGACCATAAACGAAACTATATGGCTCTAAAATCATTATTTCAGCTGTATAAGCTCGACGATTTTCACGATCAATACGATTTAATGAATATCTCCAATAAGATAATTGATTCACAATATTTCGAGAGTGGAACCGAGAACCATGGTGCATTTTTTTTATTCAATAAAATTTCAAACCCAGATTACCTAAATGACTTCATTTTTTTTGAGTATAGCTATTACGCAGTCAAAACGCTCGAGCTGATCTCCAGTTTCCTCGGTTTAGGTGCTCTCGTTAATCTACCTTTTAACAAAATCGCATTACAAGGATATATCGAAAGAAACATAATTGAAACAAACACTACTTTATACTTCAACCCTCAATTCACAACTGATCTCTACGTTACGTTGAAATATACGTATTTTATGACGTACATTTTGAAGGCGCTTAACGTTGCTAGCCTAAATCTCGATAAAATCACACGATTTGTCATAGAAAACTTAGATTACGATAACATTCTAAAACTCTACTATTGTTACAAGATATCAGATCTATTGAACCTAAACATAGAATTTGATTTGGAATCCGCTCAAAATTTAGTAGCTAACCTATTTTCCGATGAATATTACGAGTTTTTTATTGACTCTGATTTTCAAGAATTAGACCAAGAATCCCTTCTATGGGTGTGCGACTTAGCTGCCAATAGCGAATTCGTTGTAGATAGCGAATACGAAGATTCTATTATTTTAGGAGGTATAAATACAATAACAACCTCGTTTTGTAATATGATCTTCCCCGAATATGGCACTGATGTTGTAGTTAAGTTTGAAAGCCCTACGTTAGGGGCTATTGAGCTCGATAGGCAGTTAGATACGACTTACCAAGCCAACATAATGGTACCCGAAAATCCTGAAAATTTTCCCTACATTAACGGATCTCTAAAGGCTTATAAAAATACGGCAGTTATAGGGGAAGCTCCCGTTTTCTTTCGCACGAGTCTTAATCAAATTGTCACTCCGTCCTATAAAAAAGAAGCCAACAAGATATCGTTCGAAATTAACATCACAAGAGCGTTGATTTCAGGAAACTATCCCGTTTCTAACTCCCATGTGTTCGTAGATTTATTCAAAGAAAATACCTACATTAAAACATTACAGCTACATAGAAAACATTTCGCTAATCATTCAACTTTCACTTTAAATCACGAGATTAGTAGTGCTGGGACCTATACATACAATTTTTCCATAGTTGACGAGTTCTACACCGAGGGATGCTGTTTATTTACTTCCCAACACACGTTTTCTCCTCCCGACCTCCTATCGCTCGAAATGAACGGTCTTATTTTAGGTATTATAGGGTTGGCTAGCAGCGCTACCGTTGTTGGTGTAACCACGAATGTAGGGAACAGAGTAAAACGAAGGAGAAGCAGAAGAAGAGAAAGAAATGAAATATCAAATAGTGAACTAGAACCAAAAAGAAGTGCTCAAGAAGTTAATGAAGAAATTGAACAAGATTATTTCGAGAAATGGTCCTAGTTTTTTTTTTCTTTTAAATAGAATAATTATGAATATATTGCATGACCGAAAGCAAAATGAAAACCAATAAATGCCGGTTTTGCAACTCAACATTCTCCGATGAGATTCTTAAAAAAATCAAATTGAACACAAGTGATGTCTATTGCGAAAGTTGCGGAGATCTAATTAAAAGAGTTCCGAATGGATATATCACGGACTCAAAAGTAAAAAATGAAATCCCCCCTATTATTCCTTTTATTACAAATAAACCCCCAGAAGAATTGAATATCCCTCCCGATGCCTTACTATATCCAAATGGTCGAGTTTACTATGACACAGATTTTCCTCAAAATTTTAAGAGTAATTTCGTTATCGTGTTTTCTCGCCTGATTTACTTTACTTATCAACGAATAAAGAAGGAAGGATATCTTGATACGGAAGTAATGGGGAAATTTGAAAATCTCGTCAATGAAATTCATAGATGCACTAGTTCTATACATGAAAAAAGAATTAAGTGCGAGGTTATTGAGAATTTACACGAAATCACTATTGATGAATTCAATTTTAATCTCAAGAAGCTTCAACAAAAGTTCCGATCAAATAAAAGCTATAGAGAAGATTTCATTGTCTATTCTCGAACTTTGATAGGTAGAATACTTACAATTATTTCAGATAAGAAAGAAATAAGCAAGCTTTCAAAGTTTGAATTAGTCATGATTAATGACTTAAAAAATTTTGGATTTAGTGAAAGAAGCGTAGATTTAACGCCAGCAGATACAAACAAAAAGTCAAATTCTATATTAGAAAAACCTGCAAAAAGGGTAAATCATTATTATGACGCATTAGGTAAATGCAGAAGAAATTCAGGTAGTGCGATTAGAAGGCATAATTACATTATAATTGGAAAACAACAAATAAGTTGTGTTGATTGCGGTCATACTATCTTAAACTCAGATATTAAAGAAAGTAATGTAACTTTAAGAAAAAGTCAGTTAATAAAATTAGATAGAAATAAACAAGCGGGGGATATTACAATTTATAGAATTTCTACAAAGAAAGTTCTTAAAAATGGAAAACTCGTATGGTTACCATTTCCGGGATTAAATTATGTTGGCCAAACGATGTATACTGGGGAAGAGAGGCTTAAATCACATACCTCTTCGGCTTTCAGGAACGATACAAGTACTTCGGAATTTGATAAGTTCATTTTAGATTCAACTTATAAAAGTTTATCCCAGCCGAATAAAAAAAAAGCAAAATCATTGATTAAAAAAAACTTCAAAGTAGAAATTCTGCAAATTGTAAGATTCCAAGGAGAATGGGAAGCTATTAGAAAAATTATCGATCAGGATGAACTTCAGAAAAAAATCAAAAAAGCAGACAGATCTACAGAAAAACTAGCAAATGAAGTTGAAAAATTCTGGATAGGTTGGTATAAAACTCAATACGAAGAGTTTGGAAAAAATATTGAAGAGGGTGGTTCTTTAAGAGGTTCTACAGCTGCTGATTTAATGGATGTCGATATTTTATTTAGACAAGGTTATCTTCCTGTTCAGATTGGTAGGAAAGTTGGCTTACAGGGAAACGATGACTCTATCAGAAAAACTGTAACAGGATACATAAAATTCAGACTATATCCAAGCATATTTTATCCTAATGGGGTTGATAATCCTGCGATCTCTTTCCGAGATGGTAGAAGAATAATTTTTAGAGGAATCTTGGACGATTTAGTAAAAAAAGGAATAAAAAATTATAAAGAACTTACGAATATATTACCTGGTTTTTATAATTCAAAGGCGGAAGGAAGATTAAAATGGCAAGAATTAAAAAGAATTGCACTTCAAACTCATGGTGGAATAAGAAATTTAGTAAATGAACATCACCATAAAGACCCTAAAAATTATTATGATAAAGCTTTAGAGTTAATAAAAAAAAACGGGAGAAAATATTCTGATTTTAATTTAGCTAAAGATTTAGGATTTTCAGAAGATTTTGGATATACAATTGATGGTTTAAAGAAGAATTCTGGAAGAGTTATTAAGAATCATATTGGAAAATCAATAATGGAACTAAGAGATGATGCTTTCCCTCCAAAGGACATAACATATTATATTCCAAAAGCTATTGAATTAATAAGAAAAAATTATAAGCCTGGCATACAAAATGGAGGTTATGGAGCAGGAAGATTAGCTGTTGATCTTGAGATACCTAAACATCTATGTTATTCAGAGAAATACATCCGTGATAGAGGCCCTAAGATTCTGAATAAAGTTATAAAAATGTCTTACAAAGATCTAGTCAGATTAACTTTTGATGATTAAATTCAATTTATTACATACTTGTTCAAGGCCAATAAATAAAAAAAAAGGGAAAAAAATTTAATTCTATTTCTACGCTCCAGATTCCTCTTCAGCCGCTAATTCCTCTTCCAATTCTTCGATAGAATCGTGAAATACGTATTCCAACTTCGAGTGGAACAGGTGCCGGCGTTTAACTTGAATCCAGCGAAATGCATAGATTTTGTAAGCATGCTGTACCCGATCCATATAGCGATTATTGCGATTAGAAGAACCATAATCCAAAGTGGTAGAACGGTAAATAATCTGTAATCGAGCCAATCGATACCAAATAACCGTAAGGCAAGGTCCCAATTTACATCGTTACCTAGCGTTTCAAACCATAGGTCCACAACACTTCCCATGGTGTAGATAATAGCGATTAGGAAGCCAAGGATCATAACGATCGCTCCAATTATTTTGTCTTTAGCCATATTTAACACCTTTATGAGTTTCAGACTTGTTTTTTTTTTTAATATTTTTCAAGCGAGGTTACTTTGCTTAATATTATTTTTAAAATTATATTAAATTAAAACCATTCGTAAAGAATCACTTGGTTTTAATTGTGATGATCCATAATTTGTTAATATAAAAAGAATATTGATATATAAATCAGATTTATTAAAGAAAATAATATGCCTAATCGAGACCAGTACGTTCTAATCATCGGCTCAAGTAATATGGATTTGAATATCTACTCGCAACGGTTCCCTAAACCAGGTGAAACCGTAACAGGTGGTGTTTTTAAGCAATTCCTGGGAGGAAAAGGCGCAAATCAGGTAGTAGCTTCTGTAAGGTCTGGTTCTAAAACATTTTTTATTGGTAAGATTGGGAGAGACGCATTTGGAAACGCTATGGTTTCTCAACTGGACTATGAAGGAGTAAATATAGAGCATATTATAAGGGATCCGCACGAATCAAGTGGTGTAGCTTTTATATTGATTGATAAGACTGGAGAAAACATGATAAGTGTAGCACCTGGAGCCAATTTTAAATTAACTCCCGAAGAAGTTCAAGCTAAATCTGATCTCATTAAAAATGCCAAATGCTTAATAGTTCAAATGGAGATTCCTATTGAAACAATTGAAGCAACTTTTGATATCGCAAAACAAGGGGAATGCATAAAAATTCTCAACCCAGCACCTTTAAAACCGATTTCTTCATCAATTCTAAAGAATATTGATATTATAGTTCCTAACGAGGGTGAATTGTTACAATTGCATTCTCTCTTGAAACTTCAACAATTGAGAGGTAATAGTAAAGAAAGAATAATTCAAGCTTCAAAAAACATATCAAAGTTTGGAATAAAAACGATTATAACCACACTAGGTAATAAAGGGGCTATCGTATATGATGCAGCAGAGGATAAAATAACTGAAGTTCCCGCTTTTAAAATTCAAGCTATCGATACGGTAGGTGCTGGAGATTGCTTCAATGGAGTTTTAGCTAGTAAATTATGTCGGGGAGAAACTTTATTGACTTCCGTAAAATACGCTACAGCAGCAGCCTCCATCGCTATAACACGACAGGGAGCACAACTATCAATGCCGTATGCAAATGAAATTGAGGATCGTTTCAAACATTATATTCAAAATTATAAGGTTTAGGGCCATTTTGATGATAGAAGAAACCATAAAACCTGATAGGGGTACAAATCTTAGAAAGAATGGAAATGAGGGGCTTAAATTAATTATTGATTCAGCATCTCTAAAAAAAATTTTTCTTGTAAATGGAACATCGTTTTTCACACAAGATTTGAAAAAAGCTAACTTAATCGTAAAACCAAATGATTATTACATGGTAATTAATAAATGGGATAAGGACGTAAAAGTAAAGTATAACAACAATATAGTTAACCACCAAATCGTCTATCAACCTTATAAATACGAATTGTCTAAGAAGGAAAAATTTGACCTCGTAGCATTTAGTAAGAAACATAATGTTCCGAGTGGATATATTGATGTACTGAATAAATGGTACAGCATTAAATTCACTTATTACGATTACAATTTAATATATATCAAACCAGAAATTGGGATATCAATACAAATTCACCAATTTAGAGATGAACATTGGAAGATTCTGGAAGGTAACCCAATCATAATAAGTGGGAATACTGTTCATTATTTTGCTGAAAAGGGAACAAAATTTTTAAACGCAAAAAAGACTTATCACTCAGTGTTGAACCCTAATAAAAATCCAGACCAATTCGTAATAATTGAAGAAAAGTGGAGTGGGAAATTCGAAGAAGAAGACATAACTAGGGCATTTAACCCAAATAATTGGTATTAGTTCGATTTTACGAATCTTGAAATTCTCCACTTGATTCCATCGATAAAATTTGAGATTTAAAGATATTTTGTTTTTCCTCGAAGGTCGTACCGCACCCTTTAAAGTTTTTGGTTTTTAGTTCTCTCGTTTTAATAAAATTAAAATTTGATAGATAACTAAATTCATTACACGTGTTAATATAAGCGTAAAAAATATACAAAATATAGTAAATGGAACAAATAGATTGGTGGAAAAATGTCTCCGAATGAAGAACAAGATAATGAAGAACAAAAAGAAATGACAACGGAAGAAGCAATGGAAGAATCTTCAGAAGAACTTGAAGAAGAAATAGACAGCAAAGAATTAGATTTAGCAAAAGAGAGAGATCGTCTTAAATTTCATTATCGCGGCCATACATTAGAAGAACTTAAAAAAATGAATATGGACGAATTTATCCAATTACTTCCAGCACGAGCACGAAGATCCTTAAGAAGAGGATTACCACCCCGGCAGAAGAAACTCCTTGAAAGACTACGAAGGGCGTATAGAGCTAAAAAAAGAGGAAAAGATATTCTAACGAGAACCCATGTTAGAGATATGTTGATTTTTCCTGAGATGGTCGGTTTAAAAATCGGTGTATACAACGGAAAATCATATGAGATTGTAGAAGTTAAACCTGAAATGATCGCTCACTACTTAGGGGAGTTTTCTTTAACTAGAAGGCATGTTCAGCACGGTTCACCCGGAATCGGAGCAACACGTTCAAGTAAATATGTTCCATTAAAATAAAATAATAATTTATGATAATAAAATTACAATTGAGATGATAAATAGTGCCAAATTGGGGTTATTCCTTCACTGAACAAAAATATGACGCAGATAGATTAGCTAAAGCTGCGGGGAGAGATTTACGTATAAAACCAAAACCTTCAAGAGAAATTTGTGCTGTAATAAAGGGTATGAAAGTAGATCAAGCTAAAACATATCTTGAAAAAGTAATTCAACTCCAACAGTCAGTTCCTTTTAAAAGACATAAGAAGAAACAAGCTCACAGAAATGATTTGAAGCAATTTAATTGGTATGCTGGTCGATATCCACAAAAAGCTGCTGCAAGAATTTATGAAATCCTTACATCAGTTGAATCAAACGCAGAATTTAAAGGATTAGACACCGAACAATGTAGAATTATCCATGCTGCTACGCACAGAGGCCGGATAATTAAACGTTATATCCAACGTGCTCATGGTAGATCATCCGCAAAATTTGGGCATTTAAGTCATGTAGAAATTGTAATTTATGAATTTCCAAGTTAAGTTAATAATATTAATAGATAAAATAAAAAATATTAAAGAGATTAAAAATATGAGCCCTTTAGCGAAACATTTTATTGAACAAGGAATCAAGCTAATGCAAATAAATGAATATTTGAGATCTGAACTCGTTCGCGCAGGATTTGCAGGTGTGGATATTCAGAAGACACCACTAGGTGTTAGGATTACTCTGAGAACAAGCAGGCCAGGACTTGTAATTGGAAAAGGGGGAAAACGGATTCAAGAGATTACGGATGTATTACAGGAACGTTTTGGGTTAGAAATGCCCCAAATTGAAGTAGAAGAAGTAACAGACCCAGATTTGAACGCTCAAATTATGGCTGAGCGTTTAGCATATTCGTTAGATCGAGGAAGGCATTATAGAAGAGCAGGGTATTATATTTTGAGAAAAATAATGGATTCTGGTGCTAAAGGCACAGAAATTATCGTTTCTGGCAAAGTAACTTCACAACGGGCTCGAACTACAGTTTTTAGGGCAGGTACAATGAAAAAATCAGGTCACCCGGCTCAAGAAGGAGTAGAGAGAGGTGTAGCTCAATGTATTCAAAAATCAGGTACTCTTGGGATTATTGTTAAGATTATGCACGCAGATATAAGAATGGGCGACACAGTTAAAATTAACGATGAAGCATTAGCAAAAGTTCAAGCAAAAAAGCTATCGGAATTAACTAAAACGAAACTTGAAAAAGATTACGAAGTATCCGAGGAAGAAAGAGAATTAACTGAGGTAGAAAAAATGTTGTTCGATGAAGTCGAAGAAGAAGACGTTTCTGAAATCTCTTTAGAATCAGAAAAAGAACTTGATGAAGAAACTAAGGAATAGAGAAAAAACTAAAAAAAAGAGAGATTAAAACATGGACTTAATTACGGCAGAAAAAGTTCGAGAAATGGATGAAAGAGAAAGAGAAAGGAATTTGATAACATTGAGAGAGGAACTAATGATGTTATACAGTCAGCAGACTGGTGGGGGTATCTCAGATAACCCTGCAAAAGCAAAACTTCTAAGAAAGCAAATAGCAAGGATTCTTACTGTAAAAAACGAAGAAAAATAGATGATTTTATAATGATTAGCCCAAAATATCTGGTTTACCACGATTTAATTGGCTTTGAAGTAGAAGCTAGACTTAAATCAAAACCAGAAAATTCCAAATTCCAAGATGTTGGCGTAGTAATTGACGATACCCAGAATATGTTAATATCCGAAAAAAATAAAATAATAAAAAAATATATCAAAAAAGATTATATTTTCAGATTCAAGCTTAAGGATGGAGTGCTAGAAGTGAATGGATCGAAGATTGTTGGCATTCCTGAAAATAGATTAAGAAGTTTAAAAAAAAAGAAATGGTTAAGGAAATAAAATGAGCGTTAGAAATATTGGTATTCCTGGAGTTAATCCCCCTACTGCTCGTGAATGTAGTGATAAAGATTGTCCATTCCATGGGAAATCGCGAATTAGAGGAAAAATTACAAAAGGAGTAGTTGTTAACAAAAAATCAAGAAACACCGTAATAATCAGGCAAGATTATGTTCAATTCGTTAAAAAATATCAAAGATATGAAAGGCGTAATTCGAGACTCGCATGTCACCTACCCGAATGTCTTAATCAGGAAATTGAAGTAGGAGATTTAGTGCGAGTAGGAGAAAGTAGAAAACTATCTAAAACGAAAGCTTTCATAGTATTAGACAAATTAAAAACGGGGGCGGCCTAGATGGGAACAAGAAGAAAACTTGGACGAAAAACGTTAGTTAAGCCAAGAACTAGTTATGGCGTACAAAATGGTTCAAGAATCTTTATTACAGATAATTCAGGAGCTAAAATAGCACAAATTATTAATGTAGATCACTCAAAGACGCGATTGAGGAGGTTACCAAAAGCGACTATAGGAGATGTTTGTACAGTAACTATTAAAAAAGGTCGTCCAGATTTACGCGGAAATATTTTAAAAGCAGTAATAGTTCGGCAAAAAATGATATATAGAAGATTAGACGGAACTAGGTTGTGTTTTGAAGACAATGCTGGTGTGATTATAACCAAAGAAGGCGATCCTAAAGCTACAGAAATCCGTGGACCTATAGCGAGAGAAGCTGCTGAATTATTCCCCCGTTTAGCCTCCATTTCTTCATTAATTGTTTAGATAAAAAAAAAGAGTGAAAAAAAATGAAAGTTAATTCAAAACAACCTCGGAGACAGAGGAAAGCATTGTTTCAACATAAGAATCATCAACGATCAAAATTATTGTCTGCAAGAGTTGCAGATTTCGTAAGAGAAGAATATGGGATAAAAGCGCTTCCTATAAGAGTAGGAGATGGAGTACGAATTACGCGGGGTGAATTCAAAGACTTTGAAGGCGAAGTCATCGAGATAACTAAAAATCAGCGCGTAAAAATTAAGGAAGCGACTTTTGACAAAGCAGATGGAACACAATTTCATCCTGCGATTCACGTTTCAAAATTATTAATAACTAAATTCTCTAAAGAGAAGAAAATGGACCCCTGGAGAGCTAGTATGATCGATCGCAAAGCTGTCTTTGGATTCGCTGATGATGAGCTAAGAGCTCCAAAAAAACAAAAAGAGGAGAAAGATATAGATGACTAGACACGGCGGCACAAGATCTTTAAAAAGGCTTAATACGCCTAAATATTTACAAATAAAAAGAAAGCATGGCAAATTCTTTATGAAGCCATCACCAGGCCCTCACCCTAATAGATTCTGTTTACCATTACTGCACATTGTAAGGGATCTTTTAAATATAGTTGATAACCACCGAGAAGCAAAAAAATTAATAGGATTAGGGAAATTCAGCGTCGACGGAAAAGTCGTTAAAGACAAAGCGTACCCCTTAGGATTAATGGATGTGTTAAGCATAGATAAGTTGAACAAGCATTATCGAATTCTTCCAGATTCTCACCACGGATTGATTTTGCACGAAATATCTGAAGCAGAGAGCACATTTAAATTGTCTAGAATAATTCAGAAATCCACTATAAAAGGAGGTCACATACAACTAAACTTACATGACGGAAGAAACATATTGATACGGGTGAAGGATCCAAAAAAACCTAAGGAAGATATTTATAAAAGAATGGATGTCCTGAAAATTTCCGTTCCAGAACAAGAAATTCAAAAAGTATTAAAATTCAAGGAAGGAAATTTAGCATTAATCATGTCCGGGAAAAACATTGGACAAGTAGGAAAAATAATAAGTATTTTAAAACGGTTCGGTCCGAAAGCAAGTACAGTATCGATACAGCATAAATCAGACCATACAGAAACTCTTTACGACTATACTTTTATTATAGGAGAAGACCAATCCGAAATTAATTTACCAGAATTAGAATAACACTGAGAGAGGAAATTTATAATGTCAGCAAAAGCAGTAAAAGCAACGAAGAAAAAATCTTTAAAGGAACAAGAAAAAATCTTTGAAGAAAGGTGGACTAACCCGATGAAGACACCATATTTAGAAAAGATAGTTCTTAATATTGGAGTGGGTGCGGGAGGAGAAGAGTTAGAAAGAGCAGCTACGGTCTTACAAACTATCTCGGGTAAAACTGCTGTAAAAACATTATCTAAGAAAAATGTGAAAGAGTTTAACTTAAGAATAGGCCGTCCAATCGGTACAATGGTTACCGTTCGCAATGAAGAAGCTGAAAAGTTATTAAAAAGACTTTTTGTTGTAAATAATGATAAAATGTTAAGAAAAAGCTTCGATAATTATGGAAATTTTGGGTTTGGAATTACAGAACATATTACCATTCCAGGAATAGAATACGACAATGTGATTGGCATCTGGGGGTTAGATGTTGTTGGCCGAATAGTAAGACCTGGAATGCGAGTAAAATATAGAAGAAAAGGTAAAGCTAAAGTACCTAAACATCACTATGTTTCTCGCTTAGAAGCTCAATATTTCTTAAAAAAAAAATTTGGAATTGATATAGTAGATAAATTAGATTTAGATTTTATATAATCATTTAAAAACAAGATTGATAATTATGCCACAAGGAAAATTAGGTAAGGGTCAAAGAGAGTGTAGACGGTGCCATACACACAGAGGAATAATAAGAAGGTATGGTTTGTATATATGCCGTCGTTGTTTTTACGAAATTGGAAAAGAAATTGGATTTTATAGATATGACTAATATTGAAATTAAAATGAGGTGTAAAAAATAACAAATACACTAGCTGATATGTGTAACGATCTTAAGAACGCAGAAAAAGCACGAAAAAAAGAAGTGGTAGTTAGTCCAGCTTCGAAACTAAATCAAATGGTTCTTCGGATCTTCCAACAAAACGCGTATGTCGGGGAATTTGAAAGGTACGACGATGGTAGGCAAGGAAAATTCAAAATAGCGTTGTTAGGCAAAATTAACCACTGCTCTGGTTTAATGAGGCTCAATTACAACATTTCTCAATTTGAATCGCTTGAAAGAAAACTACTTCCAGCACCAGGTTTAGGAATAATTGTACTTACAACAAATCAAGGTATTATGACCATGAAAGAGGCAGAAGAAAAACACATTGGTGGCAATACCTTGTGTTATATTTATTAATAGCAAAAAATAGGTAAGGATATATGGTAAAAGTAGCATTTTTTAAAGAAGAATTGGAAATTCCGGAGGGAGTTAGTGTCACCCTTGACGGAAACCATCACATTTCAGTAAGTGGACCCAACGGAAAGATAACGAAAGATTTTTCGCATATAAGAGGTATTAAGGTAGAAATTGAAAGGAATAAAATGATCTTTACAACACACTTTCCCAAAAGCGAAACACTTGCGTTAATTAAGACTATCATAAATTTAATTAAAAATTTAATATATGGCGTTCAAACAAATTACAAATATATATGTAAAGTATGTTATAGCCACTTTCCATGCACAGTGGAAGTGGTACCCGATAAAAAAGAAATTCACGTCGTTAATTTTTTAGGAGAAAGAGCTCCCCGAGTCACCAAATATTTAGAAAATGTAGAAGTTAAAATCGATGGCGAAGATGTTATTTTAATTGGTCCTGATAAAGAAACATTAGGACAAACGGCTGCAAATATAAAAAAAGCTTGTAGAATTAGAAAAAAAGACCAACGAGTGTTTCAAGACGGAGTTTATCTCTATAAAATTCAGAATGGAGAAGAAATTACTTGGGAAATAAAATAAATTGAGGTCATAAGAATGGAACAAAAAAGATTAATAGAGCTTAGGAAAAAAATCAGTCAAAAACGACCCTCTTTTAGACGAGTAGAATCTTGGAGGTATGTAAGAGTAAAGGATTCGTGGAGAAAAGCTAGAGGGATTGATTCACGAACTAGAATAAAGTCCAAATCTGGGGTAAAATCTCCTTCAATCGGGTATAGAGGACCTAAAAAGGTTAGAGGATTGCATCCATCGGGATATGAAGAGGTAAGAGTTCATAGTATAAATGATTTGATAGATCTAAATAATAAGAAACACGCTATTAAAGTTTCAACAAAATTAGGAGCTAAAAAAAGAATAAATGTAGTTGATTACGCTCAAAGTAGAGGTTTTAAAGTCCTAAATTTAGGAATTTCACAGAGAGAATTGGAGAGTTTGGAAGCAGTTTTAGAATCTTCTATAGATGATATTGAAGATGATGATCTACTTGAAGAAGAGGACTAAAAAATCGTTATTAATTAAGATATAAAGTGATAAATGATGAGTTTAAAAGCCCAAAAAAGAATGGCAGCGGAAATATTAAAATGCGGGGAAAATCGCGTATACTTCGATCCATATTTAATTGATGAGATCAAAATGGCAATTACTCGAGAGGATATCCGCAATTTAGTAAAAGAAGGTATAATATTAAAAAAGTATAAACAAGGTAATTCAAAATATAGAAAAAATTTACGCCATGAACGCAAGAAAAAAGGTAGAGCTAGAGGAATAGGAAAAAGAAAGGGAACAAAACACGCAAGATTACCTAAGAAAACAAGATGGATGAATCGAATTAGACCGCAAAGACGTGAACTTAAAAAGTTGAGGGATCGGAAATTAATTACTGCAGCAACTTATAGGAAGTTATACAAAAATGCTAAAGGCGGGATGTTTAACAGCGTTGCTCAAATGAACCGATATATTAAAGAAAAAGAATTTATTAGGAGAGGTAGATAGAAAGTGGCACAAGGACCAAGATATCGAAGACCATTCCGAAGGAGAGCTGAAGGCAAAACGAACTATCACAGGAGAATGAAATTATTAAAATCTAAAAAATTAAGAGCTGTAATCCGAGTTTCAAATAATCATGTTATTGTACAAATTATTCAATCTAAAATTGGTGGAGATAAAATTATTGTTTCTGCTCACTCTAAAGAATTAGTTTCTAAATATGGATGGAATGCTAATACGGGTAATGTTCCAGCAGCTTATTTAACTGGTTTTTTAGCAGGTACGAGGGCCAAAAAACAGAATGTTGAAGAAGCAATTCTCGATTTAGGCATCTTTTATCATAGAAATCGAGTACTCGCCGCTTTTAAAGGCATTTTGCAATCAGGAATAGAGATACCCTATAACGAAGATTTCTTTCCAGAAAATATTGAAGAAATAATAAAAGGTTCTCATATTGAACAATATGCAAGCCTTTTAAAAAGTGAAGATCCCGAGAAATACGAACAAGTTTTCTCAAGATATTTACAAAAAAATAACATTAATCCACAAAAAATAAGTCAATTGGTTTCAAATACATTCAAAAAAATTGAAACTAGCACATAAAAGTGAATTTAAATGAGTCGACAAAGAAATCAAAGAAGTCCAAGGCCTGAAGAAAGTTGGATTCCTTCCACGCGATTAGGTGAATTAGTTCAACAAGGACTAATCACTTTAGATAAAATATTCGCTAATAATCTAGTAGTCAAAGAAAAAGAAATTATTAATGTTCTCCTCCCACAGCTTCAAGAAAGTGTCGTTACAATTAACATGGTACAACAGATGACCGCTAGCGGGCAACGATCTAGGTTTAAAGCTGTCGTTATCGTTGGAGCTGATGGTTTTATTGGAGTAGGTTCAGCGAAATCACGAGAAGTAGGCCCTGCAATAAGAAAAGCAATCGATAAGGCAAAACTTGCCGTTGTTCCTGTTCTTAGAGGGTGTGGTAGTAAAGAATGCGGTTGTGGGCACACTCACAGCGTACCATTTAAAGTAGATGGAAAGTGTGGTTCTGTTAAAATTCACTTAATTCCTGCTCCACAGGGAGTTGGATTAGCGTGTGCTGATAAAGTAAAACAAGTATTGAAACTAGCTGGGGTTGAAGATATATGGAGCAAAACCTACGGGGACACTAGAACAAGCGAGAATCTTGTAAAAGCTACTTTCAATGCTCTTAAAAATGCTCATAAATTTAATTTCAACTTATAAACAATGAGTGGTGTATATGATGGCTGAAAATAATGTAATTGTAGGAAAAAAACCCAAAATGAAAGTATCCAAACCCCCTGCTTTATACTTTGCAGTTCGTATAAGAGGAGCACCAGGAATGAAGCGTAAAATCTTAGATACATTAAAAATGTTGAGAATGCATAAAGTTAATCATGGCGTTCTTATATGGGGAGACATAAGCTATATGGGTATGCTTCAAAAATGTAAAGATTACATAGCTTATGGGGAAATAGATGAGAAAGCTCTATTAAGATTATTAAGAGCGAGAGGGAAAGTCGAAGGCAATAAACCACTCACAGATGAACACATCAAAAATCTAACTAAATACAAAAATATAAAAGAGTTTTCCAAAGCGTTATTAACCGGGGAGATTCAGTATAGAACTCAGGATGTGTATAAAATCAAACCTGTTTTTCGATTACATCCCCCAAGAAAAGGACACCGTGGAACGATTAAAAAACATTACAATGAAGGCGGAACTCTGGGTTATGTAGATCAGTTTATTAACGATTTAATTCACAAAATGATATAAAAAGAAAAGGTGAACTAATATTACACGAAAATTTCCTAAAAGAATTCGAAAAATGAGAGGAACTCGTACGCAAGGGTACGGTACAGTTGGTCAACACCGTAAAGCGGGTCAGAGAGCTGGAAAAGGAAAAACAACCCAATGGAAGAAAAGTAAAAAATCCTATTATCTCAAACAAAAAGAACTTGGATTCCCTGATCCAGATTGGGATTTCGGAAAGCGAGGTTTCAAACGACCACAAGACATTAACAGAATCTACCATGTAAATGCTCTTAACCTAAAAGATTTAGATTCAAAAATTGAAGATCTTACTTTAAAAAATGTCGCTACCAAGTCAGGAAACACCTACACCATCAATTTAAAAGACATCAACATCCAAAAGATCTTAGGTCGCGGAGAAATTAATAAAAAAATTAATTTAACTGTTGGTAAAGCTTCAAAACGAGCAATTGAGAAAATTGAGTCCGCTGGTGGTAAAGTTACACTCCTTTCGGAAGCAAATTAACAACTCTAGATTTATTAATTATCTTATTTTTAAAAGAATTTTTGTATAGCTTAATCTAATAATTTCATTATTAATTGGATTAAACCTGGTAGTAGGAATATAAAAATCAAAACATTTCCTATTAAATGAATTGTAGTAAACACTATTCCAAATAGATATGTCGCTATAAAATAATCAATCGTTATAGAAACAACAAAACCACCAAATAAAGTACTTAGGATATCAAAAATGAATGTAATAATAGCTCCTAAGAACCCAAATAATAACATTATCCGAAAAACAAATAAATCCTCTGTTGGTTTATAATATTGCTTGTTTCGTAAGAAATCTTTCGTAAGTCCACCTAAAATTCCTGTTATAGAATAGTGAATTAACTGATATATGAATAATGGTGGAGGAGAAGGTCCTAATGGATTGAAAAAAGTAAAAATTAATGCACTCAGAAATCCAATTATTACTCCTTCTTTTTTACTCATTATAAATCCCGATAAGAAGATCATCATCGTAAATACCTCCAGATTGGGAATATATGCCATCAAGTACCCTAAAACAAGAGATAAAGCCGTGAATGTAGCAATAAGCGAAATCCGAAAGGTTTTCTTTTCCAACCACATTGAATCATTAATTTTTTCAGCTTCGATTTTATCAGCGTTTTTATCTATTAAAATTTGAGATTTCCTTAAATCCTTGGTTGGTTCTGAATTGAGACTCATATTCTTAAGAACTTCAGCTTGAGTTTTTTCACTTTATTTCTTTAATATCAGAATTTTTCACAATATTTAAATATATAGGTTAACTTTCCTAGCACAAGTTTCCTAAAAAATTTAATTATAAAAAGATTGATTCTATGAAGACTAAAAAGATGTATCTTGGAGTTTTCGTTATAATTTTAACTTTTTACACCGTTAAACTTTCAGCAACTGCTACTCCTTTAACATCCGATAATGAGATTTAACTGTTGATTATAGTAGATAGTATACAAATATTTAGAAAAATGTGAATAAAATAAATGAAAACCACTAAAAAAACAATATGCTTTATTTCGCTTTTATTTTTTATCCTATTACTCCATTCGGGATCCATCCCTTTTACAAGAGCTAAACAAACGATTTCGGAATCTTATTCCCCAAATCTCAATTTCAATAAGCCTTATTTATATGAAGTTGTACAATTCGGGGATTCAACTGGATGGTATAATTTTACATTTGGTTTTGAAGGTGAATGGAAGACTAATCCTGGAGGGCAAATACGAATTAATCTTACAGGTTCTTATAATAAGGATATTAATGATTGGGGTAACGTCTTTAGTGATCCAATACCTTGGTATGACATTGAAATCTATAAGAATAATCTTGGTACTCTTAATAATAACTTTACTTTAAATAACAGATCTAATAGTGAAGTTGCAAGAGCTCTTACTCTCGGGTATAACGATTTTCAACCTGGATTTTTAATACCAAATGAAAATTTAACATATATAAAGGAGTTAGCTTTAAACCAATCTGATCCCGGAGGATTCTATAGTAAAGGAGATGTAAATATTGAAGAAAGTAACAATTTCTTTTATATTG
>JAHQWP010000130.1 GCA_029856235.1 Promethearchaeia archaeon | reverse complement strand
TATAACAGCTTTTAATAACCTAAAAACCGGATTGTATCGCTTCTGGAACGAAGTAAAAAAAATTAAATCCTTAGAGGTTAGTTTCGATTCAATTTGATATAATTCTTCTCTTGAAATTGCTATGGGTTTCTCACAAATTATGTGGCAATTTCTCTCGAGAGCTTTCAATATTATTGGAGCGTGTAAATAATTAGGAGTACAAATGCTAACAACATCTAATTCTTCGTTATCGAGCATCCTCTCCCAGCTATCAATACCAACATACACTTTTGGGATGTTAAACTTCTCAGATGCAGCTTTCGCATGCTCATCGGTTCTGGATGCGATAGCTACTAATTGGCAATTTGGATTTTTCGAAAAACCCCAAAGGTGTTCAGCCCCAAAAGCGCCTGCTCCTGCTAATCCTATCTTTAAAGTCATTATCTTAATATATTATAATCTTAGAATTTTATAATATCTTTGGGGATAAAAAAACAATCTAATAAAAATAGATAGATAAAAGATAATTTTAGAGCAATTCACGCAACGACAAACTCAAACAATGGAATTTCTCTTCGTTTTTTATCGTTATAAAGAGGTAATCCAGATTGTTTAAATAATTCAGGGGTTTTATATTTAATAACTACTATTGAACAGTGACTCGAGATTTTCATAGAGGCAACCCTTAATCTATCTCTAACGACGGGTAAATTTTTTAAACTAACTCCAACGTCACAAACGATCGCTCCTGCTCGCACTCGGGCACAAACTCCAGTTGATCTACCAAAAGAATTCCTCATTCCTGATTGCACACGATCAGCTCCTGCAAACGCTAACATTCTATTTTCCCGATACTTTTGGAAAGGTTTTGGTCTTACTCGAAAACGATAATTCATCCTACCTAATTTGGTTTGCAACGAACTATTTATTGTTATACGAATTGCTTCAAGCGTATTAGATGATATTTGAATCTGCGAATCTACTTTTAATCCAATCACTAACTCCCAATCTTCCCAAGGTACGTCTTTGTTTCCACCCCAGAAGCGTACTATTTTACTTTGAGCCCCGCCACGAGCGTATTCTCTCCTATGATTAGCACTACGCTTATGTTGATAAGGTCTTCTGTTCCACTTGGAATAACAGTGCCACGGTCTTTTATGAGCCATATTTAAATCACTTTTTTAGCATAGCATTTACAATTGATAAGAAATAAAATTATAAATGGTTATTAAATTCAATCTATGAAGAATAGTTAAAAAATTTTATTAAAATTACCATTTTAACAACAAAAAATGAGATTATGCTCGATAACTATACTGCTTTTGTAAAGAAAACTGAGATATTGTGTAAGGGATTATATCTAGACGAAAATTTAATTGATCACTATAGAAACCAAGGGATCGAGATATCGTACGGTCGTAAAGGAGGTGCGGGACCATTAGGAGGGAGATACTTTCTTTTTGAAAACCACGCAATAGTCAACGCAGCTCTTTGGAACGACCCTCAAAAGTCAAACTTTGTAGTAAAAGAAAATATTGATAGTTATTTTAAGATTTATGATAACCAAAATAAAATTGAGCACAGTAAACTGAAATTGGTCCAAAACCCAAATTATTACAATCCTGAATACAAGACTACCGATGGTATTCCAATGAAAAAAATTGCTTTGGTCCACGGAATAGACTGCTTATCAAGTACTATTTATCAAAAATGTGTGTATCAGGGATGCGGTGAAGGATGTAAATTTTGCGGTATCGAGTTAAGTTTAGAGAACGATTCTACTATAGAAGAGAAGAATCATACCCAGATGACTGAAGTAATTGCTGCTGCGAAAAAAGAAGGGAGATGTAGCCATATGACTCTCACGAGTGGTACAGATGAGTCAATTGATAAAGGTGCGAATCGCTACATTGAACTATTAAAAGGAGTAAAAAATAAATACCCTAATCTTCCTTTACATATACAAATCGAGCCATTAGAGGATCTATCTTATATAAACGAGTTAAAAGATGCTGGCGCGGATACCATAGGAATTCATCTTGAAGTTCTCGATCAACACATACGAGAGATAATTACTCCCGGTAAATCTCGTATGCCATATGATTTATATGTAAAAAATTGGGAACGCGCACTTGAAGTCTTTGGTAAAAATCAAGTTTCTTCTTATGTTTTGACGGGTTTTGGCGAAAGTCCTGATGATTTTATCTTAGGGACCGAAAAGGTAATTTCTTTAGGAGTGATACCATTTATTACACCAGTGCGTTCTATTCCAGGAAGAAAAGATCTACCTACTACAAATCCTAACGTAATGGTAGAGATTTATAGTAAAGCAGCTAAACTAATGAAGGAATACGGAGTAAATCCTTTGAAAAGTAAAGCTGGATGTGTGAGATGTGGTGGTTGTTCATCAATTAATGATGCGTATAAAAGTATATAATATGTTAAAAAAAAAAATCAAAAAAATTTAATATACAATTTTTACTCCACAATTAGCGCAATAACTAGCTCCTTCTGCTACACTAGCTCCACACATCGCACAAAATTCCTTTTTATCAACAGGTTGCTTTTCTTGAGGAGGGGGAGAGAGCGGCTGATATCCTTGAGTTTTTGGAACAATTGATTCCATTTTCATTCTACTTTCAGCAACGCTGTTCAAGCCAAAATATCCTACTAGCTGGAGTATCCATCCCATAAAGATAGTTATTACTAAGAAACCAAGAGCCCACGATAAAGCTCCCCCTCGTAATTTTTCTAACTTAGTAGTAGTACCAAAATTGCTTCTTTCTGGGAAGAGTGCTTCGTTATAGTGAACAAAAAGTTTTAAATTATCCCAAGCACCTACTTCAACACCACTGCCAATAATCATAAATACAAATCCAATGACAAAAATTATGATTGAAGGTGAAAACAATCCATAATAAGAATAATAATAGAATAGGGAAAATCCTGATGAATAAATAAAAAACATCATTGCTGCTCCAATGTGAACTAGTATTGAACCAATCAATTTAAAAATACTTGCGGCTAAATACTTTGAACTAAAATCTTTAAGATAACCATCATTCAGTTCGCGATTTATATCTTTGATATTTCTAAATGAAACCATCGCGAAAATGAAATAAATAGGAATTATCACGAAGGCTAAAAACGGGATTATGACAAAGATTAATAGAACTCCTACACTTCGAAGACTTTTAGTGAATTTAATCCACCTTATTTCAAAATCAGAAACTTTCATTTTTACATTCACCAATATTTGTTTAATTCATTCCCAACTATATATCTTTTTAGGAGACCGATTTTCAAAATTAAACTAATTAAGAAGACTTAAAATTCGATAAGATTACTTGCTCACGAAATCAACAAGATAAGAGAATATAATTAAATAAATTTAAAATAGACTAAATTCTAATTACTATTATCTTTTTAAAAAATTTTATAAAAAAATAGATGTTACAACTTAGGCGAGCAAGATGACAGAAATTTTATTCACATTAGTATTTCCCTTAGTGTTACTGGTACTTCTGATAATTATTTTCATTACCGGAATTTTTAAGGAGAAACAAAAAAGAGAATTTATGACCCTTGATGAATTCATCAAAGATTGGCTTAAAGATCACGGACAAGCTTCAAAAGTAGACGAACAATTTGCAAAAATGAGTAAGGATCCAGCAGGAAAAATTTATATGCCTATAACATATAGAGGAGCAAAACTCTTTATAAAATTGGGCTTAAGTCCGAATAAAATATCCTTTATGGGATTAATTTTGTCGTTATTCATATTTTGGGGTGTCATAATGGCGAGTGCAGGTCATACTCTTGATTTGATGACAGAACAACCGTTTTATGGATCTTGGTTTTTCCTTCTAGCGCTTTTAGTGCTTTACACAGGTATTAGTGATGGGATCGACGGAGCAATAGCGAGATTG
>JAHQWP010000129.1 GCA_029856235.1 Promethearchaeia archaeon | reverse complement strand
GAATATAAGTAAGCGATATGTTATTGAAAATGACGATAAGAGTTACAATATTAATGATTGCTTGTTAATCAATCAAGAAACAGGAATACCTATTATTTTCGATATTTATCACCATAAATGTAATAGTACCGAAAAGTCATTTGTTGAAGAATTTGAAAGAGTAAGGAAAACTTGGAACACATTTGATGGGCTTTCTATTGTTCATTATAGTTCAGAACATCCTTTAAAAGGTAAACCTCGCCACTCTGATACTATAGATATTTCAGATTTCACGAATTTTCTTGAAAAAACCAAAAAATATAATTTCGATATAATGCTTGAAATTAAAGATAAGGAGAAGAGTGCAATTAAAGCAATTACGTTATTATTAGACGATAAACGCTTTAAAAACGACAATTAAAATTAATTCTTTTCGAAATTTAATTAAACAAATTTGAATTAAGTTAATTATGGTTAAAATTAAATTACCCAAGATGACAGATAAAGAAATAGAATCAGTGCTAAATAATGAAAATATATGTAGAATAGCTTTTATTGAAGACACATATCCATATATTTGTCCTTTCCAGTATGTATATATTAAAAATCAACTTTACTTTCACTTTACCAATTATGGCAAGAAAATGAGGATAATTAATGAGAATAAAAATGTCTGTGTTTCAATTGAAAAGTTAAAACCTGATTTAAGCTCATACTTCTTTATTTCCATTCAGGGAATGCTTGTTCAAATTGAGGATAAAGAGATTCTAAAATTAGTGATTAGAGAAATCGTGGATAAGGCAAAAAGACAGTTTTCTAGAAATTTCCTCGCTGCACACGGTTTCAGGGAAGATGATGGATGGGATAGTCTGATTGAGGATAAATTATTAATTTATAAATTAGAAGAGTTTGGTACTCGGATCGGGCTTAAATCTTACTAAAACTATTAGAAATAAAAAAATTATATATTCAACTCAACAAAATGTTTCATTCTTAGATTTAATGGATGTTGCTGAAGAGGATCTACCTGAAAATATCTATTGTGATCCCCCGTCTTGAAATTATATACAATAAATAAAACATTTTAATAAGATATTTCACCCATAATTTCTATGACTGAGTTAAAAACTAAACCAACCAAAAAGAGTGTAGAGCAGTTTCTTAAGAAGATCGAACATTTAACCAAAAGAGAGGATAGTATTAAGATTTTGGAATTAATGAAAGAGGTTACAAAAGAAAAACCTGTAATGTGGGGAGACAGTATCGTGGGGTTTGGAAGTTATCACTATAAATACGCAAGCGGTCACGAAGGGGATTGGCCTATAGTGGGATTTTCACCTCGCAAGCAAAATCTAACCATATATATCATGGCGGGATTCGATGATTACGAAGAAATTCTTAAAAATCTCGGTAAATTTAAGACCGGAAAATCCTGCCTTTACATTAATAAACTCAAAGACATAGATACGCAAAGTTTAAAAAAACTTATTTCTGAGTCAGTTAAGTATATGAAAAAGCAATATCCATGAAGAAATAAATCTTCATAAGGTTTGCATTACAAGTATTATTATTAAAAAGTTATAGATCAAATTAGATTCATGCCAGAACTTCCCGAAGTAGAAACATTCAAACGATACTTAGATAAAACATCCTTGAAGCAAGTGATTAAAGAAATTCGAGTTACTGATAATAGAATATTAAACACAGAAGAGAAACGTTTAATAAAGGCTTTAGTAGGTAAGCGATTTGAATCAAGTATTAGGCATGGAAAGTATCTTCTTGTAGATATAAGCCCCCAATTTCTTGTAATGCATTTTGGGATGAGTGGAGACTTAGAGTATTACAACAACAAGGATGAACCTCCAAAATTCAGTAAGGTGATATTCCAGTTCAATAATGGCTTTAATTTAGCTTATATCTCCATAAGAATGTTTGGTAAAGTATCAATCGTTAATTCAATTGAAGAATTCATAGAAAACAAAAAATTAGGCCCTGATGCATATAAAATGTCTTTTGAAGAATTCCATGAAGCTGTACAGAGAAGAAGTGCTATTGCTAAAAATGCGCTTCTAAATCAGAGTTTTATCGCAGGTGTTGGGAATATTTATTCCGACGAAATTTTGTTCAGAACAAAGATACACCCTAAAACTAATATTAATTCGTTAAGCGATAATAAAGTAAAAGAATTGTATGATAATATTATAGAGGTTTTGGAGTTTGGAATAAGGAAAAAGGGAGATTTAAGCTCTTATCCAAACGAGTTTTTAATTCCACATCGCAAAAAAGAAGAGAAATGCCCAATTTGTAATAGCGAGATTACACGAATTGAAATTTCAGGGCGACATGGTTTTTTCTGTCCGTCTTGTCAAAAGGAATAAGAGATTAGATTTAAACATTGTACCAAATTGAAAACATTTCTGAAGGAGGTCTCAATATCTTTGTCACTCATGATTTTCATACAATGATTTTCAGATTTGGATGGTTTGGTCTTCCTCCCGATAAGCGTTGGGTAGACTATCTCGGAGGTTTTGCTTTTTCAATAATGAAAGATCATATTTTACTTCTCGATCACGGCAATTTAATCAAATTGGGAATCCCTTATTGGTGGAAAAATAGAAAAAGATAATTTTAATATTTTTAAAACTTGAATTTATTTAATGAAAGTTAGTTAACTAGAAATACCATCAGACTAAGGACAAAGTAGTAGACCATATAGGGGGTTACTCCTAACCTTTCTAGGATTCCTCTATATTTGCCTTGTGCAAAGATACCTGAAATAGTAACTAAAATTGCTGAAACTATAGCTGTAATAAGTGAAAACGTAGCAAAAGCACTCCAGATTGGTATTGACTGCAATCGAAGCCATAGTGCTATCATCCCTATAATGGTTAAGATTCCCGACGCTGCAACAAGGATTATATGCATTTTTCCTCTGTATGTCTTAATTTCACCACCCTCATCTAGAGGGAAAAAAAGAGCAACGAGCACTCCTAAAATTGAGCTTATAACAAGTAAAAAAGGCCCTAATATTGAACCTCCTCCATCGTTTAAACCATCGTGTAATCCAAGATAAAACACTAATAATAGAACACTGGATGTAATTATGAACACATGTGCTAAACGTCTATTAGGAGCACCAATTGCAAACAGTGAACTTATATCGTCTCGAGTATGACTGTAATCCGAATCTAATCTGCCAACATATATCCACATCACCGTATAGACGATTGGACTAAGCATTCCACAAATAGCTAAAATTTGAAATATTATCATAGTTATTTTAAATCATATTTTTATTAAAAGTTATAGAGATTTTATTATAAGATTTGCCAAGAAACAAGTGAAAGATAAGAAATATGCAAGTAAAATGAATATCTATTCAGTATCGAAAATGACGTTGATGAAAAACCAGAGTTTTTTATAAGTTTATATGCGGAAGCGAAAACCATAAATATTATTCCATATTATAAAAAAAAACTAAAAACAAATCATGGATGGTAAAAAATTTGTATAATACTAAAACTTTAATTGGTGAAATCTTAGGCGCACTTATAGCAGTCGTTTGGATAGCTTTTGCATTACTTGGAGCGGGGAATATGTATTTTCTCACTGCTGCAATTTGCCTTACTATATTGTTGGGTACTTTATCCGGTGGACTTATTGCTGTAAGTAAAAAAGAAGTTGATTTCAAAGAAGTACTTGGTTGGTTATTTGGTGCATCTATAGGAGTCGTTTGGATAATTTATGCATTACTCTACTCTTGGAGTATGATATTCCTCGTTATTGCCATTTCCCTTACTATAATATTTGGGGTACTGTCTGGAGGATTAATTCAGCTTAGCAAAAAAAATAAAGGAAGTTAGAACTTGCTTTTTTAAATTGAAATATAATATTCTTTTTTTTCAATCCTATTAAGTTAAAAATACAAAAATTTTGGTGATAA
>JAHQWP010000128.1 GCA_029856235.1 Promethearchaeia archaeon | reverse complement strand
GTTTCATTCCCCTTTTACTATCTTCAAAGTTTAAAAATAGAGACCTTTTAATATCAGGGATGTGATAAAACTCATTAGAAATCCCTGCTATATAACCTTTTGATCCGTAAAATGTTAAAATCATTAATGGATATACAAGTAACCAAGATATCCATATCATTAGAAATGGTAAACCAGCGAGAGACAGTAACAGCGGGGGTACAATAAATAAGAAGTATAGGAAAATTGCCATGCTAACAGAAATTACCTTATTCTTTGAAACATTAATAATCCTATTCCCGATAAATCTATGAAATGGTGTAAGACCTTCGTCTGATTCGGAGCTTAAAGCAATAAATAAGAAATCGATTAATGGATAAATGGAAATATATCCTAAACAAAAAGCAAATGGGAGAAGTAAAGAAAGGGGATTAACATCTGGAGGTGTCATTGAACTTCCTTGCCAAAATTCGGGAGTTTTTACTGCAAAGATAAACGCCATCGCAATAACAACCATTACGCCTGAACTAAAGATAAGCCCATAAATTAAACACTGAAGGCGATCTTTGTTATTAAATTCCCCTTTTTTGACTAGCGCAACTTGCTTATAAATTATAATGAATCCAATTATGAAAAAAACTATAAAAATTATAAAAAGAATAAGTTCTATAAGCAAAATATTCACGATAATTTTTGGAATATTAATATTTTAATATATTTATATTTCTGTTGCTTTACATTTATTTAGTTTATAAAAGATTTGAAGACTATTAAACATGGTGTGATAAGAGTTGAATAAAATTGAATTTCAATTAGAGGATTCTTTAAATCGAGTGAATTTTATTTTTAAAAATGAAGAAGTAACCACCGAATGTATAAGCGGTCATAATGGATTTTCTATATTGGGAGAGTCATTTGGACCATTTGAAAGAGGAAAACAATACAGACTCCCATATTTTATAGCGCTCCCATTCATAGAAAATAATATTTTAAAAATATATTCAAAAGAAAAATACGATAACACTGATGTACAAGGTTTCGCTATTAGTGAACGCGACGATCAGAGCCTTATATATAGAGAAAACAAATTTTTCTTAAATAAAATAAAGGAATTTAGGTATTTGATAGAAAAAGAAGTAATTGAAAACAAAATACCGAAACGCGATTTAGATCTGTTTAGTTCGCACTCTATAAATCTTGTTGATAATAGATTACTTAAGCTCTTAAAATTAGCTAGAGCGAGTTTGTCTTTAGATGATGAAAGAAAATTGACTAGTTCTGAAAAATTAATATTTTCAAAGCTTTTTGATATTATAAAAACATGGAGAAATTTCTTTTTAACTAAGAATTAGAGAAGATAATGATAGAGATTATTTTCCCTTAATACGATTAATATTAAGTTATCTTTCTCGACCCATATTTCTCAAAATAGGCTTTAATGTGATTAGAAACGGTTGGATTTGGATTTAATTTTGGTATTAAGTCTCTAGCGCTGCTCATAGCATAATATTGAACATTTTTCTTTTTTATGGCTTCTTCAACAGTATTACCATCATCTCTTATTTCATTTCTGTTTGTTAGTCCGATAGCTGCTATAATATTTACTTTATTTTCCACTAAATCATCGATTGCCTTTAGCATCGAACTTCCTGTAGTCGTGGTATCTTCAACGAGTATTACTTTTCCTTTAGGAATTCCTAAAAAATACTTATCTTTGAGTGCACCATGATCTTTTGGTTTTCCCCTTCCCATTGATAAAACGTATTTACCCGGTTTTATATTTTTATCATCAAATGCCCATTTATATTGGGTTATTACTCCTAATTTGGTTGCACCCTCTGGAACACCATAAAAGCAATCTGGTTTAAAATTTAAATGCTTTACAAAAGAAAGAAGAAAATCGCTAACTTTATCTAGCAAAAATACATCTTCAGCAACAGTTCTCCAGTTAACATACCAGTAAGACATTCTTCCTGACTTCAACGTTAAAGGTTCGTCAAAAAATCCAATAACATTATTCTCGATAATAAAATCGTAAAACCTATGTTTTTCTTGTTCCCAACTCATGATGATCAGCTTATTCTTTTAAAATTAAATACTCTTTACGAGCATTAGCATATTCTTCTCCACTAATATCTCCAGCTAAAAATTCTTTTTCTTTTTCTTGCATTAATTTTCTTTTCTCAGCTAACCTTTTTCTTCTTTCCGCTTTATTAAAACTTTCTAGAATTGATTTACTAAGTTTATTAACTTCTTTGTTTTCTTTTTTTAACAACTTTTCAACATAAGGTTTTATTGGTTTGACCATTTCAATATTTTTTTTAGCTAATTCTTCGATTCGAACAAGTGCTTTATTTGTTTCTTCAAAATTATCACCGTCAAGAACATTTATTAATCCCGGGATAGCCACATCTTTTATTACTTCATCGAGATATAGTTCAATATCTTTCTTTAACTTTGAATCGCTATACGTATTTAATTGATTATTACGTACATATTCAATAAAAATAAGTGGTAATTCTATAGGCCACTCTTTCATTTTTTCCTTACCAATTAGTTGAACTATTCCACCATCTTTTTTATGAAATACTTTCATTTTATTTATCACCCTACTTATATCCAATCTCCTGTTGATAACTTTTCAGGTATGTATTGATCAGTCAAGAATTCAAATCCAAAAGTGGATAATGCTTGAATCTCCGCCTTTATTTTTAGTTTCAGAGCTAATTTAAGATCTGTCTCCCATGCTTTATTTTTTTTTACAAATCCTTCGTTTAACAACTCTTTAGTCCTTTTAATATCAGTTTGATTCATTGGAATTCTACAGTCATTAGGAATTTTATATTTTTCCAAATCTCTGGTTAGTACACCTAAGAGTTTAATATTAGGCGTTGCTAAGAATGGTGATTCGTAGCTTAACCGTTTAGATCCTCGTAAGTAAACAGAATGAATATAATGCCCGTAAGGGTCCGAATCGACAAGAGTAAACACCGGTAATCTGAGTTCTTTATTAATTCTCCTTAGAAACATTCTTGTAGCGATATCTGCAGCCCCTTTTGCTGTTAATATAATACACGGATATTTACGCCAAAACCTAGCTTCTGCTAACCTGATCATAGCAGCATCCTTCTCTAAAACCAATATAAATTCTGCATCTGATTCCAATATTTCAATATTATCAAGCATGGGGCTAATAGTCCATCCACCACTCCCTAAGCCTTCTAAGTCAATTATATCGTTTCTATCTCTAATTCTTAGACGTCCTATGCATGAACCTTTCGCTGATGCAACAATATGAGTGGAATTTCTAGTTGTATACAGCATTGTTGCAACATCTTCAATACACTTATCACTATTTTTTTGATCCCCAAATAATTGAACTGAAGAATAAAATATTTCTCTTTTTGTAGCATGCATATCTTTAAGCAGTAATTCATTTACCTTTTCGAGCACTTTCATCAATCTTGTAATATCAGCGACGCTTGCAAGAGAGTGAAATTGTTTCTCCATAATTTGTTTGCCTAAAAGTAATAGATCATTTTCTTCATCCCAAATTATATTTGCACTGGTTCTTGAAGGTAATTTAATAGTAGGTCTTCCCGTAGCATAAATCTTCTCAATAATTGAGTCTGTTAATATGTGTATACGCTCCAAAGTTTGTTTTCTATTAAGATCATCAATTTTAACAGTGCCTTCAGGTAGAATGATTTCCTTTTTTTCTTCTTCTAAACCTTTCTTCAAATATTCTTGAAAAAGTTTTTTTGCTTCTTTTATATCCCATTTTTTACTTTCCGCTTTACTTGCCATTTCTATCACGTTATTTTAACTTCCAATGCTTTTTACCCATTTTTGATTCAGCTAATACCAAACCTCTGCGCTCTAACTCTTTTAGTTTGATTTGTAAGAACCGAGCATCCATCATGTCTTTTATTTTCATTTTGAAAATTAGTTATGTTATTGGTT
>JAHQWP010000127.1 GCA_029856235.1 Promethearchaeia archaeon | reverse complement strand
ATATTTTAGTACAATTAGGAGGTTGAAAAATAGCTACCGATACATCTTTTCCAACTTTCCTCTGGTCAATATCAAAAGCTGCAACAACTTCAATATTATTTGGCTTATATCCACCAATATCACAATGCATTAAGCCTATAGCATCCTTATTCTTTTTATTTTTATAGAATTGGATTCCTTGAATTAAAGCACTAGCACAATTACCAAGTCCAGCAATAGCAATTTTAATTTTACTAATAATTATTCACCTCAGTAGATTTTGTGTTGAAAGCAATATATTCTGTGGGAATTAGACCAAAAGGATGAAGGTTAGAAGTTTTATTAAAAAGTCTTTTTAATTGACGATATTTTTTACGATCATCAATATCTAACCAAATTGTATTCGGAAAATCAGAATAACCAATATTTAAATCTGAATTTAATGCTGAACTAACAATGTCTGACACACCAAATTTATGAAAATTTGATTCAACTTCCTTACAAATTTTTTTAATTTTTTTAGTCTTTAACATAAATACTCCCATATCAAGGCGGTTATAGTTCGTCAAATTCTTTCCAATTTTCATAATATGAGTTTTTTCTCCATATACTTTTGTAGCATCGTCCTTGTCGTAATATCCTTTATTATACATGGGATCAGTTGCTAAGAGAATATCTTTTTCTTTATAGTTCTTCATAATTTTAGAAAAAATGTTTTTTGAAAAAATATGATCAGCCATCGAAAGTATAATATATTCTGAGGAAATTGCATTAAGGCCTAAAAAAAGGCTATATCCATTTTCTCTCTCTGGTATCTTATTTTCAATAATATCTAGTTCAAGGTTTTTTAAATCAATCCATGATCGAGCTACAGATTTTAAAATCCTTTTTTTATATTTTGATTTATTAAATATTTTACTAGTCACTATTTTTATTTTTTTTATTCCTGCTTTGTTCATCCCAGCGATAATATAACCTAAAATATTTGAATTATTTAATTTTAAAAAATACTTATTAAACCTACGATCTTTAAAATTAAATCGGCTAGAAAAACCCGCCGCTAGAATTAAACCTTCTAATTTATTAGTACTATTCATTAAAAAACTCTCTGTTCGATGAATTTTTTTTAATTGTAGGATGAGGAAATTGATAAGGTTATTAAAATTTCAGAAATTTACTTTCTGTTAAAATTTTTTCCCACAATTAAGTAGTTTTAATTCAATAATATTTGTTTAATTATTTCTAAAAAAATATAAAAATATTTTTGAATTTCATTCATATTTAAATTATTAAACCATATATCAAACTAATAAGAGCAACGGCTATATAAGTTTTGGTTTTTAATTACAAACATAGAAAGGGTTTTTTTTAGATTTAATAGAATATTGTTTTAATACTGCTAATTTTAATGTAAAAGTGGTTAATTAGTCATATTTTTTCTAAAACTTTTTTTGTTAAAAAATCTAGACTTCGTAAAGCGTCCTTTAGTGATTTATTTTCAATTATTAGATTTTTTTTTGTAAGTTTTTGAACTTTTGAAAACAATTGTGTAAAAAGAATCCTTCCCTCTTCTAAAGTTTCGTGCGTATCTTTCCCAAAGTTGTTTGATAAGTGAATTCCAACCATAGGGAAATCACAGATATCCTTAATAGTTTCTATTAACGCGTTAGAGTCAGTAAAAAAGGTATTAAGGTGTCCTATATCAAGTAAAAAGCATAAAGAAGGGAATATGTGATGATAATAACGAAAATCATTTAATTTTTCGATCAAACCAACTGTGAATGATTTTTGCCGGTTTTCAATCGCAAATGGTATTGAATAAGAGTTAGAAGTATCTATTAATTCTGATAATGATTTAACTTGTTGTTTGTGTGCCTTTTCTTTAATAGAAGGGATTTTATAAAAAGTATCACTAATTTTTCCAGTATGTACAACAGCATAAAGAGGTTTCCATTGTTTTATAAACTCAATTTCCTCTCTCAGTATTTTACTCGAATAACCCCGTATTTTATTATCTAATGAAGCAATATTCAAATCAATAAATGATAGATGGAAAGAAAGCTGTAAGTCTTTTGAGCATAACTTATCAATAAGTTTTATAGCTTTGCTTTGATGCTCTTGGAACTTAAAAATGGGATTATCTAACTGAATTTCACAGAAATCAATATTCAAATTAATTATTGAATTTAAAATTTTTTCAAAATCCCAATTAGCACGAATTGATATTCCAATCACATAATTATAAATGAAATTAAATCCAATAAAATTTTAGTAATTATGAATACTTATATTTATAAGTAGAGAATTGATATTAATGCCAGCAAAAGGAGATGGTCTGGTTTCAAAATACATAAACAGACATTTTTCTCGTCCATTTACAAAATTAATTCTGCATTTTTGGCCAGATTGTAACCCAAATTTAATATCCATTATATCAGCATTAACTGGAATTATCGGTTCAATACTTTTTTATGTGAAGTATCCATTTTTGGGAGGAATTTTTGTTCAAGTATCAAGTATTATTGATGGTTCTGATGGGGAAATAGCCCGTGCCAATGGGAGAACTTCTTTTTTTGGAGGTTTCTTTGACTCTGTGATGGATCGTTATGTTGATGTTTTCATATTTATAAGCCTTATATTTTATTCTCTTAATGTCCTTTTGATAACGCATGCCTTTTTATTAGGAATAATTACTATGATAGGAGCTTATTCAATAAGTTATACTGCCGCAAAAGTTGAATTAAAAGAAGGTATAAGTTTTTCCAGAACAATTCAAGGACGCGATACAAGACTATTTCTTGTATTTTTAGCAGGAATTTGTGCATCTTTTACAGAATGGGCAATTCCAATATGTTTAATTATAATTTCAATTCTAACTCATGTATCTGTTATTTTAAGAATCAATCAAGTTCGAAAAGAAAAGGGTTCGATTTAAATTACTTTATCAACTCTCAAGTTTTGAGAGTTCTTAATTTAATTAATGAATTTCTCAATAATTAAATTATTACCTAATAAATTTTTTATTAAATCTTCAATACTATTCATTATTTTACTAACAGCTAATTGATTTTTTGAAATAATATTCGCAATTAATATTTAATGACTTTTAAGGAATTTTCTAAGAGTTCTGTAATAACTATATACATCAGATAAAATATTTTTCTGATCTTCTAAAAAGATGCTTTAAGTTGATCGGCAATAATTTTCCCATGAGCTACTGCTTCAACCACGCCCTTTAACCCTGTTAAACAATCTTCTCCAGCAAGCACATCAGGAAGGGATAATTTAGGATTCTGATTCATCGATTATGTCATAAATTTTATCAATGAGAGAACTAATTTTTATTGTTTCTTGCTTTTCAGTTCTCATATTTTTTACAGTAATTTCATCTTGTTCCTTCTCTTTTGGACCAACAATCAATACAATCAGCACTCCGAGTTCGTTGGCTTTGCTCAATTGATTTTTAAGATTAGAGAACCGATAATCTACTATACAAGGAAAATCTTCAGCTCTAATCAGTTGAGCTAATTCTAACGCATAATCGGACACATCTTCACTAATTGAGGAAATATAAATAGTATCCGTGTAATCTTTCTCTCGGATTTCTTCTGGTATCAAATTATATGTTTGTAGAAATAAAGAGAACATAAGAACTCCCATTCCAAATCCGGTTCCTGTTATCTTTTCGTCAGAAAATAGAGATAGCAGGTCATCATAGCGCCCTCCACCAAAGATGCTTCTAATATTTTCTTTTCCTGTATCAAAAACTTCATATACTATTCCGGTATAATAATCCAGTCCGCGCACAACACTAGGAGAGAAGGTACAATACTCTGAGATTTTCACATCTTCTAGAAGTTGTATAAATGACATTAGCTCCTTATACCCTTTAGAATCGTAAAATTCTTTAGAAATATCTTCAAATCTGCTTAAAAGATCTTCTAGACTTTTAGCCTCCTTCAGCTTAAAGATACCTTGGATAATTATCTCATCTTGAAAACTCTCTAATATGTACTTCTCGTATTCGGAATCATCCATTTTATCAGCTTTATCTAAGATTTTATAAATCAAAGGAATTTTTTCTTTAGGGACTTGTAAGATTAATTCACACACGGAATCTATAAAGCGACGATTATTGAAATAAATTTGAAATTGTTTTGATGTAGCACCAAATTCAGAAAAAATGTCCACAATAATATTAAATATCTCAAGATCAGCATAAAGACTATTCTCTCCAAGAATATCCATATTAATCTGCTTAAATTCCCGTCGTCTACCTTTTTGAGGTCTTTCATAGCGATAACATGTCGGAACTGAAATCCACCTAACAGGTTTTTTTAATTCTTGCCTCTTAGCAGTGATCATACGCGCTAATGATGGAGTAAGTTCAGGAATTAAAATTAATTTTTCTCCTTTTTTTTTCTCAACTATGAACGATTGTTCATTTACTAACTCATCAGATGATTTAGCGGCAAAAATCTCGATGGGTTCCAATCTAGGACTTTCGAATTCTTCATAACTATACAAATCCGCGATATCTCGTATAGTATCAATTATCCAGTTTATTTCCCGCAAATCGGAGGGATAATAATCTTCCATTCCTCTAAGTGGCTGAGTTGATAGTTTCTTAGACATAATATTGCTCATCTAAATTAGCTTTAATAATAAATAAAAATAGGATCGCTATCAAATATCTTTTTCGTTTTTATTAGAGATAGAGGGGTTAGTTAAACTTTTTCTTATTTTGTACTGATCAAGATAAAAATCTATTAAAAGAATTGAGAGTTAAATTAATTATGCCAGATATTGAAATGATTAACCCGGGAACTCCCGTTGTTGGACCTTATAATCCAGGTATTAAAGCTGGTAATTTAATATTTATTTCTGGTCAAGGTTCGGTGCAATCTGATGAAGATATTAAAGAACAAACCTTATCTATACTAAATAAAATAAAGAAGATCGTAGAAGCTGGGGGAGGTAAAGTTTCGAATATAGTTAAAACAACAGTATTTTTAAAAAATATTAGCGAGTTTAGCGAAATGAACGGAGTTTACAAAAAATTTTTTGATGATAACGGCGTTTCAAAAGCTTACCCTTCAAGGGTTACTGTGGAAATATCCAATTTGCCTCTCCCTAGCATGAAAATAGAAATTAGTGCAATCGCTGTGTTATAGTTCAATTTAGTATTTTTTTCTTTTCTTTAGAGCGCTCATCTATATTTTCATATCTATGTAGTTTTTTCATTTAGCAAAAACTAAAAAGCAATTTTCATGTATTATCACTTAATATACTGTTAGAAAGGTTGAATGAAATTTGATTTTAACTTCTACCTATGAAGAATTAAAGAATTTAGTAAAAAATGAGAAATTTCCTCTTGTGATATGTGATCTTGATGCTTTCAATCAGAACTTAGAGAGAGTTGGCGCCTATCTTAGGAAAACAAAAAAAAGTTTAAGGTTATGTACTAAATCTGTTAGAGTTCCTGATTTAGTAGACAAGGTAGAAAAAGAAGATTTTGTTAACGGTATTTTCACCTATAACTCCGCTGAAGCTTTATTTTACGCAGAAAACTATAAAATTGAGGATATTTTGTTAGGTTATCCTACTATGTCTAAAGTTGATGTAGAAGAATTATGTCAAGCGGCAAAAATAGAAGGAGTGAAAATTACAATAATGGTTGATGATGTTGAACAAGTTAATCTGTTAAATGACCTTGCGACTAAAAACAATGTTGAGTTCAGTACATTGATTGAAATTGATGTTGCTGATAAATTTTTAGGAAGAAATGTTGGGGTGTATAGAAGTCCGATAAGGAAACCCGAAGCAGTAGTAAATCTCGCATATATAATTAGTGAAAAATCTAACTTACAATTCAGAGGAATCATGGGTTACGAAGCTCAGAATGCGAGCATAGGGGATGACAAAATGCTTTTTAGATTTGTTAAGAGAAGATCAAGAAAACATGTAGATGTTTGGCGCCAGAAAGTAGTAGAAGCTCTAAATGATGCGGGATTACATCCTGAAGTCGTAAATGGAGGAGGGTCAGGTTGTTATCAAGAAACTGTGGCCGAAAACTCTACAACAGAAATAGGAATTGGCTCGTTACTTTTTAAATCGCACATTTTCGACACGATTAAATCTTTAAAAGATTTTTTACCATCTCTGTTTTTCGTCCTACAAATTGTTCGAAAACCGCGTGAAAATATTGCAACTGCTTTTTCAGGAGGATATGTGAGTTCAGGTAGTGTACGAGCGTTTCCTCTTTCTGTGATTCCCAAGAATCTTAAAACTTCAAAAGATGAAAAATTTGGCGAAGTTCAAACACCCTTTATTTTCGATAATCTAAAAATTGACTTAGAACTTGGAGACCCAATATTTTGTAGGTTTGGAAAAGCAGGGGAACCGTTAGAACATTTTAATGAAGTTTCTATTTATAGTAAGGGCGAAATTATTGATAAATATAAAACATATAGGGGATATGGAAGAAGATTTTCTTGAAAAATTAAAGCGGTATTAAAAAAAAAAATAAAAAAAATTAAATGTTCTTAATATAAATCTTTTACAACGAAATCTAAATTAAGATCGATTAAGGTTTCTTTGAGGGGATAACCGTTTTTAGGATTCCAACCCATTTTCTCGCAGTATCCTTTGTAATCCTCTAAATAATCTATAGATACTGTTCTATCAGATAATTTACTATTTATAATGTCTACGCCTTCGCGTAGAGTAAAAGCTTGTCTAAGCGTTTGTATTCTAAGTCCAATTTTGATTAACTCATCCATAGATAAATCCCATCCTACAATAGATTTGATAAATTCTTTCAATGGATATTGCTGAAAGAACGCTAGGAATTCACATAATCCTAAACTATTGAAACTTTGCCAGAGCCCAGCAATTAACTTTTCGGCTTCGCTTCTTTCTTCCCCGGGCCTCTTAAATTTCCTTGGTAGGGCAAATCCCTCGAATAATCCATCAGGTTTTATTATGGGCCCTCCAGCAATCATATCGAGACTAGCACTTGTATGTCTTCCGGGAGTTGGATCAAAAGCGAACGAAGCACCCATGCTTTTATAATATTTTGGTGAATGCATTCCAAGTTCTTGTCCTAAAGCATGGATAGCATAGGTTTCACTACCTTTACCTATTTTATCAGATGCAATTTTACATCCGTCTGCTAATAGATCACCAATTCCTTCCCGAGCAATTACTTTTTTCAGTACCTCAATAATTGCTTTCGAATTTCCCCATGTCAAGTTAATGCCATCTGTTTCATCTTCACTTAGAAGTCCATTTTCAAAACATTCAATTGCGAATGCTATTGTACCTCCTGCTGAAATTGTATCTAAACCCGCCCGATTACATAGATCGTTAGCAGTAAAAACTGATATTAGATCGTCGTTTAAAAGTAAATGTCCAAAGCTCGCACAAGTTTCGTACTCAGGTCTGTGGGTCTCCTCAAGATTAGCTTCGGGTACCTTCATAATAGCTCCACATTGAACAGGACAAGAAAAACACCCATACGACTTTTGTTTAAATTTTAGCAATTCCGATCCGGATAATTTATTTAGCTTTTCATCTGGGAAATCTTCTCTAGTACCACCCCAGTTCTTACAGGGGGTATCTCCAATTTGAAAAGAAACTGTGTTCCCAAAGGTCGTTCCCATTGTTCTCCAAGTCTCAACTGATCCACTAGTAGCATTTTTTATCATCCCATTGTATTTCTTAGTGTTTTCAAGTAATGTATTCTTATCCGAAACTTCTATAGATTGGTTTCCCTTAAGAACGATTGCTTTCAATTTCTTAGAGCCCATCACTGCGCCTAACCCCGATCTTCCAGCAAGTCTAGCTTTGTCTGTAACGATTCCAGATATTAAAGATAAGTTTTCTCCCGATTGACCTATACTAGCTACTTGAGCTTTATTATACTTTTCGAGTAGTTTTTCCTCAGTTTGGACCGCGTCTAAGCCCCAAAGTTCTGAAGCATCTAGGATTTGTTTATCTCCGTCTAAAATTGTTATGTATTTTGGAGTTTTCGCCGCGCCTTTTAACAATATAGCATCGTAGCCACATTTTTTAATTTCTGGCCCAAAATATCCTCCACAATTAGAATCACCCCACGTTCCAGTGAGGGGAGATTTTCCGGCTACCATAAATCGACCTGTTAATGGAGCTACTGTTCCAGTCAACAGTCCAGGGAAAAATCCAAGTATTGCTTCCGCGGATAAAGCATCTACCCTTGCTGGCATATTTTGATAAATTATTTTTGTCGCTAAGCCATAACCTCCGATGTATTGACGATATACTTCTTCGGGCAAACTCTCTTCTTGAAAAGTCTCTTCACTAAGATTTATCCATAAAATTTTACCTAAATATCCATTTGGCATCTTTTTTTTTAACACCTAAGCGATAATTATTAGAAATATGATGCAAGTGAAATTATTAAATAATTTAAATGTTTAGAAAGTTTAAAAGTCATAACAGAATATAGTTAAAAAGAAAAGAATTATGCTTAATCGAAAGAATAACTACATCATAATGAATTTAACCGATAATTGCGCGACAACGCTAAACGATATACAAAAACATACGAAATTTGAAATAGATGGGAACATCGTCGAAATTAACCAAAACATAGCCTTAGGTCATAAGTTTGCTATAAAAGACATAAACAAGGGCGAACTAGTAAAAAAGTACGGTCAATCAATAGGAATTGCTACTAAAGACATAAAAAGAGGAGATTGGATACATTCTCATAATCTCACAAGTCAGTATCTTAAGGAGGTGTTGAAAAATGAATGAAGAATTTATGGGATATCAGCGACCAAATGGAGAAGTAGGAATTAGAAATAAAATAGCAATTATTTCATCTGTTGTTTGCGTAAATCATGTAGTTCAGCAAATCGCTAATAGAGTTGAGAACGCTGTTCCTATTACTCATCCTTTAGGATGTGGTCAATTCGGACCCGATTTTAAAAATACATTAAATACTTTAATTGGTTTAGGGGAAAACCCTAATGTGTTCGGAGTCGTAGTTGTTGGTTTAGGATGTGAAAATATAAGTAGTGCCTTACTAGCAAAAAACATTAAGAAATCAAAGAAACCCGTTGAATTTTTTAATTTACAAGATGTTAAGGGAGGATCGACAGCAGCGATAGAAAAAGGTGTTAAGCTTGGGAATAGATTTTCAGAGGAAGCAAAAGAATTGAAAAGGGAACCATTTGATTTCTCCCACATCGTATTAGGATTAGAATGTGGAGGTTCAGATTCAATTTCTGGAATCTCAGCGAATCCAGCTTTAGGTATTATATCTGATAGAATCGTTCAATATGGAGGGACTTCCATATTACCCGAATTTACAGAATGGATTGGGACTGAACACTTACTTATTGATCGAGCAATAGATAAAAGTGTTGCAGAACAAATACATGAGTTACTCTCCGGTTTTTTAGAAAATCTAAAGGATTTGGGTATTAATTTTCTCGGAGTACAACCCACTCCTGGTAACATTCAGGGCGGATTAACAACTATAGAAGAAAAAAGTTTAGGTACCATAGCAAAGGCAGGAAAATCTCCTATTCAAGGCTTAATTCAATATGCTGAGAAACCAAAAGGAAAAGGATTATGGTTAATGATAGAACCAAGTTTAGATGTCGAATCTATGACAGGCTTAGCTGGTGCAGGAGCAAACATTATTGCTATGACGACAGGAAGAGGTACTCCTTGTGGAAATCCCGTGGTTCCTGTTATAAAATTATGTGGAAATCCGAAAACTTGTGAATGGATGGCAGAAAACATTGATGTTGATATGAGTCCAATTATTAAAGGAGAAAAAACCATAGAGGAACTAGCAGAAGTTCTATGGTTAAAAATGAAGAGTACTTTGAATGGCGAAGAAACACAAGCAGAAAAATTAGGTTTTAACGATATAGCGATTTGGAGAAATACTGCATCACCGTTTCAATACATGCATTGTAAATAAAAATAGGAATTCTTATAAAAACGGATTTTTATCCTTAAATATCTTCTCTTTATACTTTACCAAATCTGGAGGTGCAAAACCTTTTTCTGTTGCTTCTTTTTTCATAGATTTTAGAATTTCACCACAATTTATTGAAACAGGGCACCAATGATAACAGTTTTCACATCCTGTGCAGAGAAATAGACCATCATTTACAGCAGCTTCGATACCATTGTGAATATAATCTCTTATTATTGCTGTAGCACCTAGACCATACTTAGATGCGTAGAGATTCCCGAATGCTCGAGATGCAGTACAGGGAAAAATACAAGATTTGCACCCAATACACTTCAAAAAATCAGCGTAAATGAGATTTTCTTCAGCAGCTCTAGTTCTCCAATCATCGACAAGGATAACGACTACTTCTTTTGCTCCGTACATTCCAATAACGCTTGTGCCTTGTATATCAGAAGTATTTGACGGTCCTGAAATGAGACTTATGTAATTAAAGGAAACATTATTTATTCTAGATGCCAATTGTGTCATTAAAACGGCATCCAAAATATTAGGGACGATTTTAGTAATACCACATACGACAATGTGCTTTTCAGTTGCTCTTGTTATAAGACTGATATTACCTTCGTTTTCTCCTAATACAATTGTTCCATCCTCCGCAGAAATAGCATTTGCAGATGTTAAAGAGACTTTCACCTCGTTGAGCAACTCATTTCTAAAAGTACTTCTAAAATAGTCGACGATCGCCTGAGCTTTAGGTTCAAGTTCTACTCCATATACCTCCTTAATTTTATCTGCAATTTCTTCTTCAGTAAAATGAGCTCCGGGGCCAACTTGAAAACTTGGTAAAGTATAATTAAACAATTGAACAAGGACATCCCCTAAATCAGTTTCTTTTATTTTTATTTTATTCTTTTTCAATACATCAATAATGCCGATATCTTTAGCTTCAACTGATTTCGACTTGTAAATAGTTCTATTATCCCCTAATTCTTCCATGAAAATCTTTTGAGCTTCTTCATTTGTTTTTGCGTAATGAACAATAAAGTTCTTTTTCCGCATTATATTAATGCATTTTTCAACGTAGGATTCCATATGATTAACAAAATCTTCCCGCATTTCGATGAGCTTATCCCGATTTTGATCAACAAATTCTCGACTCGTATCTTCGTATAAATATCTCATATCGTGTTGCCTAGTTTTTATCGTACAAGCCATCTTCCAGAATGTTCCAAATTGGTTTTCTAAAGTCCCTTCTTTTTGAGAAGTTTCGATGTTTTCCTTAACTTTTTCATATAATTCCTCTCCTTTTTCATCCATCTAGAGGATCAACTCCTTCTATAATGTTTATAATAAAATCTTCAAATTTAATCACAGGTTTTTTTATTTGGTGCTCTTCTCTAATACGAGCCAAAGCGGTAAAACAAAAAGGACATGCAGTTAATAAAATCTTACCACGATTCAATTGATCAAAAATCAATTTTGAATTGTAATCACTATTTTCTTTAAATATTGAATAGACACCACCTCCCGCACCGCAACAAATGCTATTTGTTCTATTATTTTCCATTTCTTTGAGTTCAATATTATCGATTGAATTAAGGATTTGTCTAGGTTCTTCAACAATTGGAATTACAGCATTTCTCAAATGACAAGCATCGTGATAACTTACTTTTAACTTCTTTCCAGAATGTTTTAACTCTAATTTTGAGAGATTTTCTGGTTCAGCTAAAAACTGAAGGAAATGCTTTACTTTAACTTGAAATTCTTTTCCTAAGAATTGAGTATAATATTTTGTTAAATAGTTATAACATCCTGCACATGTAGTCACGATCTCGGAAACGTTATTTAATTCAAACCATTGATTAACTGTTTCCACATGATCTTTTAGCTCGGTATCGCTACTAATATGATACGACAAAGCCCCACAACATGGAACATCGTCTAGAACTGTAAAATTTGGATCTAAAAATTTAATAATTTTTATGGCATTTTTACTTGTTTCTTGATAACGAGTGCTCGATAAACATCCTAAATATATTAATTTAGTCAATTTTTAATCATGTCCCACTAAATTCTTTATAATCTATGATAGATTTTTGATGTTAAAATTATTTACTGATTCCTATAATCTAGAAAAAATGCTATGGTTCAATGAAATTATATACTTTAACATTTTTTTTAAAAATGCTTAATAATGAATAGATTGAAATTTATAATTAGTAGAGTATTTAATTAGATATTAGATAAAAAGAGAGTTGGTTAAAAATTCCGAAATTACTAGAAAATAAAGAGAAAGAATTCTCGCTATTCCTAAATAAAAATCGATGTGGCGGTTGTCAAGCTTGTGTATATGTGTGTCCAACAGGAATTTTAGAGATGGGAGACGAATTAAATATGAGAATTGCGTATACCCCCCAAGTTAAAGAAGGAAAAGCAAAATATTGCACAGCATGTAAACGATGCGAATATGGTTGCCCAGATTGGTGTATTTATATTTTGGATGAATCAGATAATGAAAGTGTGGCAAAAGAAGCCACTGTATAATGAGGTAAAAAAAAGAATGGAAACGGAAGATAACAGAAGGTTTTTACCTGAAGGAAAGTATTTAATGATGGGAAATATCGCGATGTCTGAAGGTGCGTTAGCTGCAGGCTTAAGTTTTTTCGGGGGTTATCCGATAACGCCGAGTACTGAGGTAATAGAACATTTAGCCACTAGATTACCACAAGTTGGAGGGGTGTGTATGCAAATGGAGGACGAACTTGCTTCAATTAATGCAGTTATTGGGGCATCACTAGTCGGAGCAAAAGCTATGACAGCGACATCGGGTCCAGGTATTGCTCTGATGACAGAAACAATCTCTATGGCGGCTAATTTGGAAATCCCCTTTGTTTTTTGTGACGTACAACGAAATGGTCCAGGTACGGGATTTGTAACCGAACCCCATCATAACGACATTGGATTAATGAGATTTGCGGGAAATGGTGAGTTTCAAGTTATTACTTTAGCACCAATGAGCTGTCAAGAATTATACGATTTGACGCTTGTCGCTTTTAATTTTGCAGAAACTTACCGATGCCCTGTCTTTATTATGTCAGATGCTTATCTAGGTCATCTTCACGAAGTAGTTAAATTACCTTCTAAGGATAAAGTAAAAAAGATGATTATCGAGCGGGAAATACCTGAAGAAAGTACAGGAAAATTTTCCTATAAGGATGACAACACAGGAGAATACATTATCCCTAAACCCCCAATTATGGGAACTGACTATTGTCCGCCTATGTTTCTCTCACAACCTCATAGTTTTGAAGGTATGCCAACCCCTAAACCACAAGTATTCACTGAAATGATGATTAAAAAAATAACTAGTAACATAGACAAAATAGCCCTTACTGAAAGTTATAAATTGGATGATGCTGAAATAATTATAGTCGCGTATGGACTACCGGTTAGAGCAAGTTACCGCGCAGTTGATTTGGCTCGAAAAGAAGGGATAAAAGTTGGAATTTATAGGTTAATAACAATTTGGCCTTTTCCAGACGAAAAAGTTAAGGAAACAGTGAAAGATGCTAAAGCGGTTATAGTTCCTGAATTAAATTACACCGGAGTCATAGCTGAGCAAGTCGAAAGAGTTACTAATCTTAACACACCTATTATTAGGGTTCCGAATGTATGCGAAATTCATCATCCAAACGATATTTTAAAGGTTGTTAGGGAGGTGGCTAAATAATGTCGAGAATCGGCCCTATGTATCCAAATGAAAAGCCGGAGAATCCATATGTCTTAGTGTCGTACGCGGGACATCTATTAGGGAATTATTCGTCTAGATTGTGTGCTGGTTGTGGATATGGAATTATCGGTCATATTTTTACACGACTATTTGAGGACGAAAAACTTGATCCTAAACTATATCCACTAGTCATAGGTATAGGTTGTTATTCTCAGATGCTAATGACAGTGCATTACGCAACCCAAAAAGTATTATCTCTTCACGGTCGTGCTCCAGCTTTAGCGACCGGTATGAAAATGGCAAACCCTCAAATGAAACCAATAATCTTTACTGGTGATGGTGATTGTTTAGGGATAGGAGGTAATCACTTCATACACACATGCCGTAGAAATTTAGATTGTATCATATTAATTTTTAATAATAGTATTTACGCAATGACGGGGGGACAAAGTGCACCTACAACATTATTTGGTGCCTATAGTACAACCACGCCATATAAAATGTTTGAAAATAGGAGCGATGGAATTAAACTGGCTTTAGCTGCAGGAGCAAGCTACGTAGCACGAACAACAGTTGCTCATCCACGTACTTTTATGAAATATTTTAGAAAAGCACTAAAACATAAGGGAACCTCTGTTATAGAATTAATTACTCCTTGCGTAACCTACTTTGGGAGAAAAAACCTAAATAACCTGGGGGCAGAATATCTAGGGGAAAAAGGAGAAAGAATGGACACAGCGGGTAAAATGATTGATTGGATAAAAAGAAATAGTATAAGAATAAACCAAGCCGAGTTCATGAGTGAGGAGGAATTATTTAACAAATATATTATTGGCGAATTTAGATATGAACCAGATCAACCCGAATATTCCGAACAATACGCTAAAATTCAAAAAATAGCAAGAGGGGGTAAATGAAACAGTGTCTCGATACGAAATTCGCGTAAGTGGATTTGGTGGACAAGGTGTTATTACTCTCAGTAAAATGATAATTATGGCAAGCTCAATCTTAGAAGGTTTCGCAGCTACACAAACTGAAGCCTATTCTGCTGCTGCAAGGGGTGGCAATTGTTGGGCTGAAGTAGTTGTTGATTTAGACAAGAATATTGAACTCATTGATTACCCTAAAGCTTTAAAGCCATACGATTTTTTAATTGTCTTATCCGAAGAATCTGCTAATTCTGTTAAGGGAGATTTTGTAAAAAATGAGAAAAACACGGGATATTTAATCTGGGATCCATCTACAATTAAAACATTCAAAGCAGCAAGAAAGATTAATAAGGTTATGAGCATTCCTGTTCAAAAATTAGCAGTTGAAAGGTTTGGAAATATTGTTTTTGGAAATTCGATTTTGTTTGGCATCTTTACGACACTTTCAGGAATTTTTTCTGAGGAATCTGCTTTAGAAACCATGAAAAAATTTGTTCCGAGTACTAGTTTGAATAAAAATTTAGAAGCTTTTGAATTAGGAAAACAAGAAGCAAAGAATTTTCTTAAGCAGCTAAAGGAGGAGAACAATTAGAATGTATATTGGGAAAGTACAAAAGGGTTGGAAGGAGTTATCTGAAGAAATAATTCAAACCGGGAAATGCGTATACTGTGGCGCGTGTGGGGCATTCTGTGCAAACATCCAATTTGATAAAGAAAAAGAGATCCCTATCGAAGATGGTTCTTGTAAAGATATGAACACTTGTAAAGATGGTTATGGTCTCTGTTATAATCTTTGTCCAAAAACGGAAACTGAAGCAATTCCTTTATCACTATTAGACAAGTGGGTGTTTGGAAAAAAACACGATAAGATTTTAGGTCATTATCTTGAAATTGCTTCAATAAAGCTCACAGATAAAGCAAGAGAAAATATACCAGATGAAGCAGGACCATTATCAGGATTATTATGGTTAGCAATGGAAAAAGGTTTGATCGATTGTTCTATTATTACTGATAAAGACGATAATTTCAGACCATTTCCTATGATCGCCCAAAATTCACAAGATATATTCAAAGGAGCTGGATATAAACCATGCCAAGGTCCAATATTATCACTTTTAGGAGCTGCTATTAATAAAGAAAAGACAGATATTGCCGTTGTAGGAACTCCCTGTCAGATTCAAGCTCTTAGGAAATTACAGAACCATCCTGCATTTGATTACGAGGCTTATGATTTGGTTTCCTTAGCTATCGGGACTTTTTGTTTTGGAACCTACTATAATCAATTATTAGAAATGGTTTTTAAAGAGTTCGGGATTAATTCAAAGGAGATAAATAAAATTGATATCGATAAAGATAACTTTAACTTGAATGTACTTTCTAATTCAATCGTAAAAGAAATCCCCCTAAATTATTTATACGAAAAAGCAATTAGAAAAGCCTGCTTTTCCTGTTCTGATTACACATCATCTTTCGCAGATTTATCAATCGGAATGTTTGGTAGTAAAAACGGGTGGAACACTATAATTGTGCGAACAGAAAGAGGTAAGATGGTTTTTGATTTAGCCATTGAACAAGGATTTGTCGAAGTAAAACCTTTAGAACACACTATGAAGGAGCTCATCTTAGATCTAACTAGAAATAAAACCGAGATAGTAAAGATAGAAACTATTATAGAACATTCCTCGGAAATCAAAAGTTTTGTCATTAGAAACAAGAGGATTGTTGATGCTTACAAACCTGGAATGTATGTAATTTTATGGCTACCAGATATTGATTTCCTACCAATGTCTATCTCACGCATCCAAGATGACCTTATCGAAGTAACTGTACAGGAAATAGGAGAGGGAACTTCAAAACTATTTGAATTGATTGAAGGAGACTCGATTGGTATTCGTGGACCTTTTGGGAATTCGTTTGATTATGAAGATTTGAAAAATATACTTATAGTTGGAGGAGGAATGGGAATCGCAGCGTTAACAACATTAATAGAAGTTCTAAAGCGAAATAAGGCAAATGTACAGGTAGCAATAGGAGCAAAAGATGAAGCATCACTGATTTTCGCAGAAAGATTATTGGGATTAATTCCAAATACAATGTGTACTACAGAAGATGGATCTATAGGCAAGAAATGTGTTGTAACCGATCCAGTCGAAGAATTGATTAAAAAGGAGAACTTCGATATGATTTTTACATGTGGACCCGAAGTTATGATGAAAAAAGTTCTTGAACTAGCCGACACAAAGAATATAGAAATTCAAGCCAGTTTAGAAAGAAAAATGAAGTGTGGGTTAGGACTTTGCGGTTCTTGTTGTGTAGGAGAAAATAACAACATTACTGTATGCAAAGATGGACCCATCTTTAACTCTAATCAGTTAAAAACTTTCCCTAAATTTGGAACCTATTCGAAATAAAAGTTATTACTTTCTATTTTTCTGGAATTTCATTAGAGCAAGATACGCCTACTTGACATAATCCGCAACCATAGATATTAATTCCAATCTCTAGGGATATTACAATTTTGATTAAGAATGATCTCCTTTAAAAATGTAAAATTTTCGTACATGAACCTTTCTAAATCATCGAAATTCAACTTGGAGACTCGAGATTCGATTTTAATGTGAAGTTTGATTCTTGAATACCTCTAATATAATTCCAAATTTTATTTAATTATTATTTTGCTTTATTTTACTAAAATTTAATTTCTTTTATAGTTTCTTTTTGATAACGTGGAGAACTACAATCTTAAAAAAGGAATTATATATGCTTCAATTTGTATTTTTACAATCGGGCTCCAGCCTGTAATTTCAAATGCTCGACCTAGTATAATTGATCCCTACCTATTTGGAACTATAACTGCTCTTTTTGAAGCAATTTTATTATTACCGATATTTTTATTAGAAAAGAATAAATTTAAAAGAAGTTTAATCAATGATTCCTTATTAGATAAGAAATCACTGTCCTTAATTCATGGATGGAAAAAGAAATCAAATATTAGAGTAATAGTAATAATAGGTCTTACATTTAGTGCTATTCCAATAATGCTTTATATTGGTTATGAGCTTACGGGAGGAATATTGTCGAGTTTGACGATGAAATCAGAAATAATTTTTGCTTTAATCTTTGGATTTTTTATGTTAAAAGAGAAAATCAATAAAATACAAATTTTATTCTGCTTTCTTTTATTTTTTGGGTTGGTTATTGCTATAACAGGTGGGTCGTTTAATTTACTTGAATTCAATCTAGGGGTTATAATTCTTCTCGTTAGCGCAGCTCTTTTTACATTTGTTCATACACTTACAAAAATAAGTTTTGAAAGAGATGAATTATTTCCTTCCCAAGTAGTATTTTTTCGGAATTTATTGTCTGGAATTATCTTAATAATAATGTATGTCTCCTTTTTTCCGCTGTCAAATCTATTATTAATATTTGATCCTCTGAATTTTGCCTTTTTTATAGTAATGAGTATAGATTATGGGCTCAGTTTATATCTTTGGTATAAAGCTTTGACCTATATAGAAATTGGGAAAGCAAGTATCATCATATCATTAACTCCAATTGTTTCCTCAGTATTTTCGATCTTTATCCTTGGTGATGAGTTTACTCTGTTTCACTTGATTGGTATGATTATCATAATCTTTTCCATTATTATGATTATAAGAGGGAAAAAAAGTAATTAGTCATGGATTAAGTTAAATCTTGACCGCAATGGGGACATATCTTTATTTTTCTTCGATTTTTTCACCACAATAGGTACAAAATTCTGTAGACTCTTCCTTTTCCTTTTCCTTTTTTTTATAGTATTTGGCAGAATATGGATTTTTGGAGCTTATGCCTTCACCTCGCTTAGAACTTCCAGTAAACATTCTGATTATGAAGTATATTATGACTACAAATACAACGACAAAAATAATAATTATGACTATAATCATCACTGCGAAGGGTCCAAATAAATCTTGGAAAGGATCAAATGTAATTTTTTTCACCTATTTTTGTTGGAATAAAGTTACTAAAACATTATCTCTATTTAATAATAAATTACTTCTTTTTATTTACTTTAAATTTTCTGATAATGGATATTCTCCAAATTGATTTGCTGCTTCTATCATCCACTTTAACCGTTCAACGGACATCTGTGGATGAAAATTAGCAGGGGAGATCATTGCACCGCCATTAGGTCCTAATGCTTTAATTGCATGCTTTACTGCATTTGTGACCTCTTCTTTAGTACCCTTTACAAGCACATGGCGCGTATCAATATTTCCTGATAAGCAAATCTTATCTCCAACTTTCTGTTTTGCCAAATTTAAATCTACTAGAGGAGGCTCTAAGCATTGTAGTCCATCGAAACCACATTCTACAACAAAGTCTAGTTGGCTAGTAACATCTCCATCCGTATGCAGAATGTATTTACCTCCCCAACTATGAACGGCTTCTGCAACTTCTTGATAACAAGGTTTAACATATTGTTCAAAATATTTTGGATGGATCATAGGTCCTCCGCTATGAGCGATATCTCCACCCTCCAAAAAGACTTTAGCTCCACAATCATGATAAGCTTTAAATGTTGTGAGGGTGTAGTCAGTTGTGAACCTGAAACGTTCTTTAATCAACTCAGGATCATTTCTAAGGGCTCGAGCAAACGCCGGCATTCCCATACCCTGCCAAACAGGGGGAAAAACAGAAGTTAAGGCATTCTGAGCAAAAATGCAAATATCTTCTTTAATATCGCGACATTTTCTCAAAACTCCCTTATAAAATTTTTTAGCTTTATTGTATTCTTCCTTCATGTCAGGTTTAGGATACGCCTCCCAATCTTCTCGATTTTTAATATAACCGCCGTAATAATCAGGATAGGGATTGCCTTCGATATTCCTGACTTTATGTCTCTTTCCAAATATATCTGTCATTTCCGTTAGACTTTCAAGGATAAAGGGTATGTATTGTACTCCCACTCCATCAAATCCCAAATCGTATCCTGCTCTTACTGCTTTTGAAAAGGTCGAAATTTCAATGTCGAGGAGAATATCGTTAATTTTGTCTACCCAATCATCGGGATATTTCTTTTCCAGCTCATCAAATATATCAAAAGCATTTCCTTTAGGACGACCTAAGATTTGATCAGCGACATTTCCATCGATATTAATTGTATGGGTTGGAATTCTATCTGGTTCTTCAAGATTTAACGCCGTCCATATCCGCTCGAAACTTTTCATAGTCAATAATTTAAGGAATGAATCAATATTAATGTTTTTCTTTATGTTAGGGACAGAGCTCTACTACCTTTTTCCATTGTAAAAGTTTTTAATTTTTTATGGTTTTCCTTAGATATCTTGGTTAACAATTTAAAAAAAGGCTTGATTTTTGGAGTTATAGGAACAATTCTTGTCGGATTTCAACCGATTATTGCAAATTCGGCAAAAACAATCGATCCTCACGCCTTTAGTGCCATGACCTGCTTAATTGAAGCTATTATCTTTCTTCCTATAATGCTTTTGGAGATACGGATGATTAAAAAAAAAGTGAGGATAAATAATAGTTCATTGTCAGAGATCTCACTTATTGGAAGCTTGCGGAAAAATGTTTGGCTTTTACTTCTTATCGGCATAATATTTGGCATAAATCAACTCCTCTTTTTCGTAGGATATAAATTAGCTGGAGAAATTAATGGCTCATTGACTCAAAAAACCTCTGTATTCTTTGGGTTACTCTATGGTTTTTTACTTTTGAAAGAAAAAATATCAAGGATTCAAATCGTATTTTCCACCGTGTTATTTTTTGGTTTGGTTATTGCTATTACTCAAGGTTCGTTTAATTTTTTCAGCTTAAAGGCGGATATTTTGATTGGACTTTTAATCGTATTGTTGATAACTGCAATGTGGATGTTTGGTCACACGATGACAAAGCCATTATTCAGTAAAAAAGATCTCACCCCTATACAGATGGTTTTCATTCGAAATATATTAAGTGGCTTCATTCTATTAACTACATTTGTGATTTTTTCACCAGTAGGACTTATTGTTTTTTATAATCCTCTTAATTGGTTCTTTTTTATATTGATGGGGACTGTTTATGGAATTGGATTATTCTGTTGGTATAAGACATTATCGTATTTAGATGTATCGAATGCTACAATAGTCCTATCACCTACTCCAATTGTTACAGCGATTTTTGCTACTTTTATATTAGGAGCAGTTTTTACAGTTTTTCACCTAATTGGATCCGCAATAGTTATCTTTTCAGTTATTATAATTGTTAAACAAAAAAGGGATTGAATTAAGTTTAAGTAAAAATTATAGAAATATGATTTGACTGAATTATGATTCAAATATATGTTTATATGTTATTATATATCATGATAAAAATCGCTTATATGTCGATTTATAAATGGTATAGAGGTATTAATAACATTTATATATCGAAAGTATATAGTAATAAATATAAAGAAATATATATTTGATATCGAAATTTCCGTAAAAACAGCATTATAAACTATAAAGGAAGTATTAGATTGATAGATAATAAAATAATTTCTGTTAGAAATCTGAAAAAATTTTTTGGGGAAGTTAAAGCCGTCAATAACATCTCGTTTGATGTTCATAAGGGTGAGATTTTTGGCCTTTTGGGTCCAAACGGAGCGGGAAAAACAACCACGATTAAACTTTTATTGGGATTGCTTGAACCTTTAGAAGGTGCGATCAGTATTTTGGGGTTAAATCCCGAGCGTGAAGAAGTTCAAATGAAAAAGAATGTAGGGTACGTTTCAGAAGAGCCTTTGATATTTAAGTCTTTAACTCCAAAGGATTTATTTAATTTTATAGCTTCTATTCGACGATTAGATCCTAAGGAAGCTACAGAGCGAGTGCAAGAGTATTTAGAAAGCTTAGGCGCAGCGGAGTACTACAATCAAATGATTGCTTCACTATCTCATGGTAACAAACAAAAAATACAAATTGTTTCCTCAATTCTTCATGAGCCTGATCTCTTAATATTAGACGAACCGATATCGGGACTTGACGCTAAATCAGTAAGAGTCGTCAAAGAGATCTTAGATATGCATATTGAAAAGGGAGGAGCCGTTCTTTTTTCAACTCATATCATGGAAGTCGCAGAAGATTTATGCGATCGTATCGCAATAATAAACAGAGGTAAATTAGTAGGAATTGGAACTATTGATGAACTTAGGCAACAAGCTGACAAATTAGGGGCAAGCCTTGAAGAAGTTTTTCTTAGGCTAACTGAGCAAGATTCTTCAGTGGAAGATATAGTAAAAAAATTAAGAAAATCCTATAAGAAAAAGATAGAGGAGTCTGCGTAAAATGGAAGAGAAAAAAGGTTTAAAACTTTATTCGGTATCGAAATTTACTAATTTTGAAATGATAATGGACTCTCAGCTTGCTTCTTCTGGAGCTCATCAAGCCAAAGTACTTGAGAAGTGCGCGAAAAACAATAAATATATAAAAACACAAGCCATATTTTTAAAATTTATTTCAGCTTTCTTGATGGTGATAATGCCTTTACTTTCAGTCATAATGTATTTTGAAATTACTGAAGAGATTGACCTGTTCTTTCCTATACAGGGTAGAATATACATCTTTAGTTTTTTTATCCTATTGGCTCTAATAATTTCTATATTATATTTATTCCTTTTTGGGTTGTTTACAACAAGTTCATTGATGTCAGGTTCTGCTTTTAAATGGTTGCACACGCTACCATTATCTCGAAAAGATTTAAAAAAGTTAGGATTTATGACTTTGTTTAGAAACCTAAACGTACAAATACTTGTAATGACTTTTGCTTTTCCAATAATGTTTTTTATAATAACACAAAATCCTTTAACATTTATTATGAGTCTTATTTCTTCGTTTCTTATAACTATTTTTGGAGCGAGTATTTTAATAATTGTTGGAGAAAAGTTCAGCCGGGTATTTTCAGAATCGAGTAGACAATCAAGTAAAGCAAATCTTTTAAGAATGGTCTCACTGATAGGTTTTTTCATCATAGCTTTTGGTTCGAGTTTTGTTATGAATTTCGGTATAAACGCCTTGTTTACTCTTATAGAGGAATTTAGTTCAAATCCTCCTACAATGGGTTTAAACATGATATTAAGTATGATCCCATTACCATTTGCACCAGCATATTTGGTGAGTCTAAGCCTGGTCGCTGACCAAGTTCCGTTAAGTCTATGGGCTTCAAGTATAGTGGGCATGGTGCTTTTAGCGGGCATAACTTTTCTAACTTACAAAATAGCAATTAAATCTTTATCGAGCGTTGCTACTTTTGAATTAGATTCCTCTAGGGCTAAAAAAGATGCAAAAAGAAAAGAAAAACCAATCTCGATAGAAGTAAAATCAACATCTCCCATAAAATCGTATATTCGTAAGGATTTAATCGCTTCGACGCGCGATTATCAATCTTTAATTTTTGTTCTCATGCCTCTCCTTTACCCTGTAATTATGATTTTATCAATGCAAGCTGCTATAACTAATGAGGTATCTTCAACTTTTAGTATTATGATATTGTGGGCAATAATTATGATAGCAAGTCAATTTATACCCCTTATGTTAGTAGGAGGTTTACTAAATATGGAAGAATCTGGTTCCTCGACACTTGCATCGTTGCCTATTTTGCCTCGTGATCAAGCGAAAGCGAAATTAGTACTTATGTTAATCATACACGGAATTTCTATGAGTATTATGGCTATTGTCCTAACAATGTTAACCCAATCTGTAATGGTTTTGATTTTAATATTAGGTAGTTTACCGATTACTTGGACCTTGCTTTTGTTTGTGTTTCAAATGAAGGTGCGATTATTTGGTACAATGAAATACAAGTATGTGCTTGAGGAATTTAATGTAAAAAATAAATTATTAAAATGGGTATCTATTGTTGCCGCTGATATAGGTGTCTGTATTTTTATACTGATACTTGGATTTACTTTTTTCCTTACTCTAGGAATTACACCCACTATATTGATACTTTATATCTTTGGGTTTATAGGAATATCTGTGCTTATTTATACTTTTACAAAAATGTTCCCTAAAGCAGATAAATTACCACAATATGAAACAGGAGGACTGCTAAGGAATAAGCCAATTCTTGGAGCTATAACGATTCTACTATTATTCATTCTTTTTCCATGGATTGCAAATTTTATTGAAATTCTTTTTCTCCCCCTCATTTTGGAATTACAATTATTAGAAATATTATTTTTCGAGTTTTTTTATCTTGAGGGTTTCTTAATACTTTTATTACTCTATATCGTTCCAAAAGGAATGAAGTTGCCTCGAAAAGACGAAACAATTTTAGGATATACTAAAACAATTGGTTTAACGAGGTTTAAACCCCTAATTAGAAATCTCATTGTCGGATTCGGCTCTACTGCCATTCTTTGTTTAACTTTGTTTATTGGTGCTATCGTTTTAGGAGGATTTTATTTACCTTTTGATTTCTTATTTAGAGATCCAAACGCTTATATTCCAGGAGTGGCGGGTTTTGGGTGGTTTATTTGGATTTTTATGATTAGACCGGGCTTATGGGAAGAAGTAGCCTTCCGGGGCGTTCTCATACCGCTTCTTTCAAAAAGATATAAAAATGTGTTTACAATTCTAATAAGTGGTGTGATATTTGGATTAGCCCATGCTTTTAACATCATAGGAGTCTTGCTATCAGGTGGACCTCATATTTATACCTTTTTTCAGGTTATCTATGCAAGCTTACTCGGTTTTTCCATGGGATATATGTATTTAAAAACTAAGAGCCTTTGGCCAAGCATTATTTATCATTATTTAGTGGATACAGTAGGATTGGCTTTTTTAAATGTATACTTCGAAAACATAGTTATCCAAGGAGTATTTCTATTAGTATTTTTAGGCGTGATTCCTTCAATCTTGATTATTGCCTTTACGAAATTGGTTTTTTGGAAATACAAAAGTAAGGATGTTATAATTAATAAACGATAAAAATTTTAAAAAACTTCAATATGGTGATGTAGAATGAACGATAGTGTTATGATATCTGTAAGTGAATTAAAGAAATTTTTTGGGGATGTTAAAGCGGTAGACGGAATATCCTTCGAAGTAAAAAAGGGGGAGGTGTTTGGTTTACTAGGTCCAAACGGAGCTGGTAAAACTACTACTATTAAGCTATTACTAGGCTTATTAGAACCGAATCAAGGTGATATTAATATAATCGGTTTAAATCCCGAAACGGAAGAAGTTCAAATTAAAAGTCGTGTAGGTTACGTTTCGGAGGAGCCGTTGATCTTTAAATCTCTTACTCCTAAAGACTTGTTTAATTTTATAGCTTCTATTCGTAGTTTAGATGGAGAAGAGGCCTCAAAACGAGCACAAGAGTACTTGGAGAGTTTAGGTGCTTTAGAATATTACGAGCAATTAGTAGCAACTTTATCCCATGGAAATAAACAGAAAATTCAGATAATTTCAGCAATTCTTCACGATCCTGATTTACTCATTATGGACGAGCCTCTAGCTGGTCTCGATGCAAAGTCTGTGAAAGTAGTTAAGGAAATTTTAGAAATTCATATTGAAAATGGTGGAGCCGTACTGTTTTCAACTCACATCATGGAAATAGCAGAAGACTTATGCGACCGTATAGCTTTTATGAATAGTGGTAAATTAGTTGGGATTGGAACCATGGAAGAACTTCGTCAGCAAGCAGATAAATTAGGTGCAAATCTGGAAGATGTGTTCTTACGATTAACTGAACAAGATGTTAGTGTAAACGAAATAGTAAAGAAGCTGAGAAAATCTTTTAACGAGAGAAACTAAGGATATTTAACTCATGGCTGAAAAGGAATTAGGACTTTATAAACTGGCTAAATATACGAATCTCGAAATTGTTATGGAAGCACAGGTTCTTTCTTCTGGTGCAAACCAAGCAAAACTGCTTGAAAAGTATAAAAAAAATAAAAGCACTATAAAACAGCAAGCGATTGCGATGAAAATCGTTTTTGCTGCAATGCTTTTTTTTGTAGGTTTTTTACCTGTAACTACTTATTTTCAAGTCATTTACTCTTTTGGTAATCCCTTAATACCTCCAGAATCGGTCTTAATTCCGGGAAGTATTCTCTTCGGAGCAAATTTTATCATGCAAATAATCTATCTTACGATGCTTGGAATGTTTGCTATTGGTGCCATGATGTCTGGAGATGCTTTTAGATGGTACGAAACTTTACCTATTTCTAAGGAAAGATTAAGGAAACTAGGTTTTATGACAGTGTTCCGCAACATGGATGTAGGACTTATTGTCATGATTCTTGCTTTTCCCATTATAATGTTTATAATATCTCAAAATATAATTTTAGCATTGGTTGCTGCGTTAATTTCAATTATTAACACAATGTTCTCTTTTAGTCTACTCGTTTTAGTAGCCGGAAAAATTAGCCATGTTTTAAAAGTAAGTGAAGCAGCCTCTAAAAAAGCAACTCTAATCCGATTATTTACTATGTTGAGCTATATAATAGTCATATTTTCTGGCTCATTTTTTGTTCAGTGGATAGTTACTTCTGCAGGAGACTTTTTAATATCGTTATCTTCGTCAGAAGTTCCATATATTGTTAATTTCATTCTAAGTTTGATACCTTTCCCCTTTGCTCCGGGATACCTAATAGTAATGGTTATTGAGCCAACAAGTTTTTCTTTTTTATTATGGTTACCAGTTATTATAGGTATGGTTCTTTTTGTGTTGTTAACTCTATTCATTTACAAAAAAGCATTAAAAGCTATGCGAACGGTTACTTCCTCAGCTTCTATTGAAATAAAACAAGCAAAATCTTCAATGAAGGCTCCAGAAAAAGCAGTTGAAGTTATTATTGAACCAAGTACACCAATAAAGGCTTATATTCGAAAAGATTTATCTACTGCTACAAGAGATATACAAGCATTTATGTTTATAATTACACCTATTATTCTACCCTTACTGGTTATATTACCTCTTCTGTTCACTCCAATTGGTCTTGGAGAATCGTTTATAGACGATTATATCTTTATGTGGTTGATTATAACTATGTACCAACCGATAATCTCGATGATGCTTACTTCAGGCTTCTTAAACATGGAGGATACGGGCGCGTCAACTCTCTCATCCTTACCAATCCGTACTCGTGATCAAGCAAAAGCGAAATTATTATTATTAGGTTCAATCCAAACAATATCATTTTTCTTGCCTCTTATTTTTTTTATTGGAAATCCAGATTTTATAAGTTATCTGCTCTCTTTTATTTCCTTCTATCCCGTTATATTAACACTACTAATATCGATGTTCCAAATGAAGATACGGTTTTTTGGAAGGATGAAATATAAATTTGTCGTAGAAGAATTTAACATCGAGAAAAAGATAACAAAATGGACCATCATGATAATAGCTGAACATTTGATTTTCTTCGCTTTCTTCCTCATGGGTGTGATCTTGTTTGCATCTATAGGTCCAGTTGCTATGTTTATAGCGTATTTTCTGGGAGGGACCCTCTCCTTAGGTGTATTATTACTTTCTTTCAATAGTATGTTTCCAAAAGTACTGGGAAAGAAAAAAACTATAAGTATTAGAGAAATCTACAGGAAACACCCCTTATTTGGAACTATAAATTTATTAGTTTTATACGCCGGATTTTTAATTTTACCTGGATTAATAGAAGGTCTTATCATTTTACTTCTCATCTTTTTATCTGCAGATATTACTTTTATTACATTGCTTTTTATAGATTTCTTCGTAACTTTTGGTGTAATGGCACTACTCTGGTTATTGTTAGTTCCCCGATCCTTAGGTCTTCCAAACGGAAAAGAAACACTAAAAGAATACATAAAAACTATCGGATTAAAGCCTGATAGAAAAATAGGACGCAACATTTTTCTTGGAGTTAGTTGCTCAATAATATATTTCGTTAGTACCTATATCACTGGAAATATCTTTGGTAATTACATTTTCGATTTGGATGTGATTTTTGGCAATCCTGGAACTAGTATTTCGATCTTTGGATGGTTTCTTTTTATCTTGATGTTAATTCCAGGAATCTGGGAGGAAGTCTCTTTTAGAGGGGTAATTTCTACTTTAAATTTAAGGAAATATTCTCAAAGGACGGTATTAGTTGTCGTAGCTCTATTATTTGGTTTTTTCCATTTATTCAATCTCTTATCGGGAAGTAATTTGGTTTTAACTGGGGTACAAGTCGTTTATGCGTCCCTAATGGGCTTTCTCTTCGGTTATCTTTTCATTAAAACTAAGAGTTTAATACCCTCAATTATATTACATTATCTGATAAATAGTGTAGGGCAATTGTTTACTTATGTGATATTTGATAATACTTTCGAAGGTACTGTTAAGCTAGTCTTATTCGCGATTGTAGGAGTCGGAATAATCCCTTCTGTTTTAGGGATGCTATTAGTAAAAATTGTTGTTAAAAAGGAACCAAGACGATCGTAAGTGGAACATATTCACCATTGACCCATAGCTATCTTCTCTAAGACTCGTTAATAATGTAATCAATACAAATCCATAAAACACGCTCAAGGGAACCTTTTTCAATTTTATCCAAAGTATCTGTGGGTTGGTGATAAAATTTAAGCATTTTATTAAGATCCATGGCAGAGATATTTGCTGCTTTAATTCCCGCTTTAGAAAAGGCGGTAGCATCAGTACCTCCAGTTACTTGACCGAAAATCTTTTCAAAGGTACCAGAACCGCCTAAAGCAGACGATTTCACATCGATCTGGGAAGATTTGGCTGCGTTCTTAATTTTTTCGACGACCTCCTCAGAATGTTTTGTTCTCGTGGAGGGTTCGAAATCGATAATTGTTATATTTTTCTTACTCTGGATAGCATCCATATTGATGCACTCTGCGTCTAATCTTTTCAATTCGTCAAGATGTTTATGTACGTATCTAAACGCACCTCTTAAACCTGCTTCTTCGCATCCAAAAGAAATCAACCTAATTTCTGTATCGTTAGGAATAATATCTTTATTTTTTTTGAGTATCTTACCAATAGCCAATACAACTGCGACTGCACTTAAATTGTCAACGGCTCCAGGCACTTTGTTTGCCTTCTCTCCAAAAGAAACGAAGAAAAATAACCCTATAAACGCGGGGATACTTATTAAAAAT
>JAHQWP010000125.1 GCA_029856235.1 Promethearchaeia archaeon | reverse complement strand
AATTAATTAATTAAATCAACTAATATATTTTTTATGAATTAATGATTATTTAATCTTTTTCTAATTATTATACGATTTATGAGATTTTAAATGCATGGACGATTGAGTTAAATATAATTTTAAATTAACATAATTAATTTATTAGATATATTTATGTAGAATATTGGAGAAAAAAAATGGATTTACTGAAAGAAATTAGGAATGTACCTGATTGGCCAAAACCAGGTATTCAATTTAAAGATGTAACTACTTTGGCAAAAAATCCAGCAGCTTTCAAAGAATCGTGCGACCTGATAATTAAAAAATATAAGAAAAAAAATATTGATGAAGTTGCTGCAATTGAGGCTAGAGGTTATGTTTGGGGTGGAGTTTTAGCTTATCAACTAGGAACAGGTTTTATATTAATTCGAAAACCAGGAAAATTACCTGCAGACACAATTATTGAAGAATACGAATTAGAATATGGAACTGACAAGATTGAGATGCATATTGATGCTATAAAAAAAGATGAAAGAGTCTTATTATTTGACGACTTATTAGCCACTGGAGGGACGGCAAAAGCAGCCTGTAACCTGATTGAAAAAGCAGGTGGGGTTGTTGCCGGAATAGCGTTTGTGATAGAACTTACAGGTAGTTTACATGGTCGTGATAAATTAGAAGGATATGACATTCTCAGCCTTCTCGAAATACCGGTTGAAGAGTAATCGGAATTTTTTATTTACATATCTACCCATTTTTTTCCCTTAATTCTCTCTTTTTTTAGTCTGAAAACTTAAATAATTCTCTGTACTTTATACTCACAATATTAAAATAAACACGTTAATAGGTGTGGATTTGATTATAGACCTAAAAAAAACTCCTTTCTATGATATCCATCTAAAATTAGGAGCAAAAATGGTAGATTTTGCTGGTTTTAGCATGCCAGTTCAATACGAAAGTATTATAAAAGAACACGAAGCGGTTCGATCTAAAGCGGGTATATTTGATGTTTCTCATATGGGCGAATTTCTGTTGGAGGGAAGTGATGTAATAGATTTTCTTCAATATATTATGATTAACGATTTGAAATTACTCGAGCAGTCAAAAGGTCAATATTCATGCATGTGCTATGAGAATGGGACGGTTGTTGATGATCTTGTATACTATGAAGAAGCGAATGATCGATTTAGAATGATTGTCAATGCTGGTAATATTGAAAAAGATTTTCAATGGTTAAATGAGCATATTAGGGGTAAGGATGTTAAAATAACTAATTTATCCTCAAAAAGATCTCGTTTAGCGTTTCAAGGACCTAAATCTGACGAATATCTTCAACCTTTAGTGGATATCGACTTATCAGTAATAAATAGATTTTATTTTGCTCACTGCAAGTTAAGTGGTATGCCGATTTTTATCGCTAGAACCGGATATACGGGTGAACGCGGATTTGAAATATCATTTGATAATGAATATGCTGTAAAAATTTGGAGTGAGTTAATTAAAGCGGGAGCATCACCAGCAGGGTTAGGCGCTCGAGATTCGTTAAGACTTGAGGCTACGTATTCTTTATATGGTCACGAAATAAACGATTCTATAACGCCTGTTGAAGCAGGGCTATTTTGGCTTGTGAAACCAAAAGAGGGAGTTGATTATATCGGTAAAAATGTTTTATTAAAGCAAAAAACAGAAGGAACCGATCGAATCATTGTTGGATTAAATTTAAAGGATAGGGGCATTATCAGAGATGGTTTTAAAATTATAAAAAACGGTAATGAAATAGGATATGTAACCTCAGGCGGTTATTCACCAACCCTTAAAAAAACAATAGGTTTAGGTCTAATTAAAAAACAGTTTAAAGAAGAAGGGACAGAAATTGAAATTGAAGTCCGAAATAAACTTCTTAAAGGCGTGGTAGTATCCACACCATTTTATCGTAATGTATAAATTGAAAAAAGTAAAAAGCAAATGGTGAATATTATAGAACATGAATTTCCTAGCGAGCTGAAATATCTCCAAACGCACGAATGGGTTCGCATCCAAGATAACATTGCAACTGTAGGAATCACAGATTTTGCTCAACATCAATTAGGTGATATAGTTTACGTAGAACTTCCTGAAATCGGGATGGCATTTGATAAAGGTAGTAATGTAGCTGAAATCGAATCCGTTAAAGCTGTAGGTGAATTAATTATGCCCTTATCTGGAAAAATCCTCGAGGTCAATACTGATCTTGCTGATAATCCAGAATCGGTAAATTCTTCTCCTTATGGATCTGGCTGGATGGTAAAGATAGAACTTTCAAACAAAAACGAAATTAACGAACTGTTATCTGTGGAAGCATATCAAGAAATTGTAGAAGCTGAGAAAGCATAAAGATTTAATCCAATTTTTAATTTTATTCCTTATATTTTTGAAACTTGAGTTGATTAGTATGGATTTTATACCTCACGACGATAAAACTATTACTGAAATGCTTAGCATTATTGGTGTTGCCCAACTAGAAGACTTATTTAAAGATATCCCTAAAGATTTGATCATTAACGGTTTAAACCTTCCAGAAGGTTTATCAGAACCAGATGTCTTAAAGAATTTACAAGAATTAGGTAAAAAAAATAATGTATATTCTAATTCTTTTTTAGGAGCAGGATGCTACTTTCATTACATTCCTACTTTAGTGGATTTTGTAATTAGTCGATCTGAATTTTATACATCTTATACACCATATCAAGCAGAAGCTAGTCAAGGATATTTGCAAGCAATTTATGAATATCAAAGTGTAATTTCTCGGCTTACTCAAATGGATGTTGCCAATGCGAGTATGTATGACGGGTCTACAGCTCTTGCAGAAGCAGCCATCATGGCGTCTATTATCACAAGGAAAAGCCAAGTTTTGGTTTTAGAAGGTGTTCACCCCGAATACATTGAAGTTATCAAAACCTATTGCTGGGGGCAAAAAATTGAACTTAAGATTGTTTCTGAAGAGAAACTGGAAAGCGAACTAACCCAAGATGTTGCAGCAGTTTTATTTCAAAGCCCTAATTTTTTTGGTGATATAGAAGATGTAGTCGTTCTGGCAAAAAAAATTAAAAAAAACGCTTCAACTTGTTTAATAATCCAATGTATGACTGATCCTACCTGTTTAGGTGTTCTGAAACCTCCTGGAGAAACAGATGTAGATATATTTGTAGCAGAAGGACAGTCATTTGGAATAAGTCCCTCATTTGGAGGACCTGGATTGGGTATTTTTGCTGCAAAGAGCAAATTTCTGAGAAAAATACCGGGAAGATTAGTGGGAAAAACAAAAGAGATCGATGGCGAGCGTGAAGGTTTTTTATTAACATTACAAGCTCGAGAGCAACATATAAGAAGGGAAAAAGCTAGTTCAAATATTTGTACAAATCAAGCATTATGTTCATTATCCGCTCTAGTCTATCTTGTTTCCTTGGGGAAAACTGGACTACGCGAAATAGCAACTCAAAACATTCAAAAGGCTCATTATGTTAAAAATAGAATAAATGCGATTCCTGGTTATAAGATATTGAATACAAAACCCACATATAATGAATTCATCATAAAATGCCCCAACATAGAATCTTTAATCCAACAATGTAAGAATCATAACTTACTTCCTCCCCTACCGCTTTCAAAATATTACCCCGAAATGAAAGATATAGTTCTTGTATGTGTAACCGAATCAAACTCTAGGGAATCTATTGAGGCGTTTATTGAAGCATTAGAAAATGCAAATACCAAGAAGGAGGAGAAGAGCTAATGGATGAAAAAGATTCTTTGATCTTTAACAAAGGCTATAACAAAGCCCAGACCAATTTCATTCCATCGTTAGATATTGTTTGTGAAGAACTTAATGAGATTATTCCTAGTAATTTAATTCGAGATGAGATTCAAATTCCGGACATCCCTGAAGTAGAGATTGTTCGCCACTTTATTAAATTAAGCACAATCAATTATGGTGTAGATTTAGGTATTTATCCATTAGGCTCTTGTACGATGAAATATAATCCTAAAATAAACGAACATATTGCTCGACTAACTGAATTCTCACAAATTCATCCTCATCAAGAAGAAAACGAAGGAGCACTTCAAATAATACATAACCTCTCAAATATGTTAAGTGAAATTACAGGCATGGACGGATTTACACTTCAACCTGCTGCTGGAGCTCATGGAGAACTAGTTGGATTATTAATAATGAAAAAGTTTTTTGAGACTAAAGGAATAGTAAAGAGTAAAATTATAATTCCAGACTCTGCTCATGGAACTAATCCTGCGTCGGCCAAAATGGCGGGATTTTCGATAATTGAATTGCAATCAAATGAAGAAGGAGAAGTTCCGTTAGATCACCTTGAGTTTGCAATGCAACAAGGAGATGTTGCGGGAATTATGCTTACTAATCCTAATACTTTAGGTGTTTTTGATAGGCAAATTAAGGATATAACTAAAATCGTCCATAAATACGGTGGATTATGCTATTACGATGGAGCAAACTTGAATCCCATGTTAGGGATTTGTCGCCCTAGAGATATGGGCTTTGATATAGTTCATTTAAATTTGCATAAAACTTTTTCGACTCCTCACGGAGGAGGAGGTCCTGGTTCCGGACCAGTAGGGGTAACAATTGAATTGATCCCATTTCTCCCCATACCTTGCATTATTTCATCGAAAAATGGCATTGTCTGTACTCAGGACAAAATTCATTCCATAGGGAGGATCAAAGCTTTTTGGGGTAATTTTGGGATAATCCTACGAGCTTATATATACATTCTTTCATTAGGAGCAGAAGGTTTAAAGAGAGTCGGTCAAATAGCCGTATTAAATGCAAATTATCTGAGAGTTCAATTACAAAAAAAGTTTAATCTTCCATACAACCGAATATGTCAACACGAATTTGTTTTATCAGATAAAGATATGCCAAATGAGATTACAACTGAAGACATTGCTAAAAGAATACTAGATTATGGCTTATACGCTCCAACTATTTACTTCCCCTTAATTGTAAATGGAGCACTAATGGTTGAACCTACTGAAACAGAATCTAAGGCTTCTTTAGATAATTTTATTGAAGTTATGTATAAGATTTACGATGAGTCGTTAAACGAACCGGAAATTTTGAAAAAAGCGCCACTGAATACTCCTGTCGGGCGATTAGACGCAGTCACTGCTGCAAGAAATCCTATCTTAAAAGAATAATAGCATTGAAAAGTAATATTTTACTTCTACTATAATAAAGCGTTTGTAAGGGAGTGATGACAATAGCAATCTCTTTCCATATCAATTTTTTGAATACTTAACTCAAGCATCTTCTTTAAATTTTCAGCATTTTTAACCATCGTTTCTAAGACTTCAGGTACATTAACAGATAGCTTATTTACGGTTCCATTACAATTTTCACATTTTTGAGCAAACTCAACAATTCCACATTCTGAGCATTCACCTGCCCAAACATCTAAATCAGTAACCATCGCAACACAGCAATAACAAATTTCTTTTTCTGCTGAAAGAACAACTTCGGGGTAAGTTGTCATTCCTACTATATCTCCTCCCCATTGACGAAAAATTTGTGATTCTGCTCTTGTCGAAAACCTTGGACCTTCAATACAGATGTAAATACCTCCCTTTTGAATGTCTAAATTCATTTCTTGCCCTGTTTCAAAGAAAAGATTGTTTAAATATTCACAGTATGGATCTGCTTGTTCAATATGACATAATTGACCACCTTCATAAAATGTTTCAATTCTTTTTTTAGTTCTATCTATATATTGGTCTACTAAGATAAATTTCCCTTTACTGTGCGTTTTTTTTAACGATCCAACAGCTGATGGAGATATTATGAACTTCACACCTAATTTTTTTAAGGCCCAGATATTTGCTCTGAAATTTATTTTATGAGGTGGAATAGAATGATCGATGCCATGCCGAGGAATGTATGCTATTTTCATTCCCTTAAAATCACCTATAGTTATTGCTGCTGAGGTACTACCATATGGGGTATAGACTTTTATTTCTTCTACATTATCAAGAGAGATATCAGAACCAGTCCCTCCTATTATTGCCAAATCTGCTGTTACTTCTACATTTTTCATAATCAAATCACATTGTTTTTATTCTATTAAAACAAAATAAAATAAAATTTGAGTAATTTTAAATATTATACAAATTATAATTTAAGAACTTGGTATAGTGAGTATAATGGTTAAGATCGGAATAATAGGAGGTTCTGGATTAGATAATCCTGACATTTTAAAAGATGTAAACGAAGTAGAAGTTAATACACCATATGGAAAACCAACTTCTTCTCTAAAATTAGGGAAGATTAATGATATTGAAATTGTTCTTGTAGCAAGACATGGGCGAGACCATACTATTCCACCAACGCAGGTAAATTATAGAGCTAATATTCAAGCTTTGAAAGATCAAGGATGCACTCATATTTTAGCTACAACAGCTTGCGGTAGTTTGAGAGAAAAAATTGGCCGAGGTGATTTCGTCATTCTAGATCAGTTTATTGATTTTACTCGGCTAAGGAAAATAAGTTTTTTTGATGAATTTCCAGCTGGCGATGCTAAGCATACCGCAATGGCTTACCCTTATTCGGAAGATTTAAGGAAGATTCTTATTGAAACTGCTAAGGAACTCAATCTCAAATATCACAAGAAAGGAACTGTTATTACAATTGAAGGTCCTAGATTCTCGACTAGAGCGGAATCAGAAATGTTTAGGATCTGGGGTGCTGATGTAATAAATATGAGCATAGCTCCTGAAACAATTTTAGCAAACGAAGCAAAAATTCCATATGCTGCTGTAGCAATGTCTACAGATTATGACTGCTGGAAAGATGATGAAGCTCCTGTAACTTGGGCTGAAATTTTAGAAATTTTTGGCAAAAATGTTAATAATGTTGTCGCTTTATTGACAAACGCAATAAAGAAAATAAAATAATCATTCCTTTTTTTTTAAAATAATCATAAGATTGAAATTTTTTGAAAGTCTATCCAAATTAATCTCTTGAAAAGAGATCTTATATTTTTTATTACCTAAAAGAGGATATCAATGACACTTATAAAATTCCTTGGTGGATGCAGAGAAGTAGGGCGTTCAGCAGTTCTAATTGAGTCAAACAATGGAGCTCAATGTATTCTAGACTATGGTGTACGATTTAAAACTGAGGATAGGTTACCTTCTGACGGGGAGATTAATAATCTTAAGGCTGTTGCGTTATCTCATTGCCATATAGATCACTCGGGAGCTATACCGTTACTATATAAAAATAGAGATGTTCCCTTCTTTACTAATCCGTTAACGCTAAGAATTTCAGAAATATTACTAGAAGATATGATTAGAATCTCGAAATATCCGTACCCCTTCGGATATAGAGAATTACAAAAGACCCGAAAAAATGCGTTCTTTTTAAAAAATAATGTCCGTCAGAAGATTGCTGAAAATTTCTTTATTACATTTTTTGATGCGGGGCACATCCCTGGGAGTGTATCTATATTAGTAGAAGTAGATAATAGAAGAATTCTCTATACAGGTGACATAAACACTCAAGAAACGAACTTGATTTCTCCCGCTAACCCTCTTGAATTACCTGAAATTGATGTTTTAATAATAGAATCAACTTATGCTCCAAGAGAACATCCCTTAAGAATAGATCTTGAAAAAAAATTTATTACTGATACTTTAAATGTAATTGAAAACGGTGGAAATGTTCTCGTCCCTGCTTTTGGGGTCGCCCGTTCACAAGAGATATTAATGACTTTAGAAAAATACAATTTTAAAAGCGATATCTTCATTGATGGATTAGCTAGAAAAATATTAACTGAATACTCTCAATTCCCGGATTCGATGAAAGATTTCGCAAAATATAGGGCGGCTATGAGAAAAGCTAAATTGGTCTCTAAGGAATGGAGAAGAAAACTTAAAAAAGGGACGAAAGGTTTAATAATATCCCCCTCGGGTATGTTAAAAGGAGGAGCTGCTCTTGAATACATTCCAACATTTTTAAACGATCCTAGCTCTGCTGTGTTTCTGGTTGGATATCAAGTTGAAGGGACTCCAGGAAGAAAATTAATAGATGAAAGAATTTTCGAATTTAAAGAAGATAAAAAACAAAAATATGTATCCTATGATCTATCAATTAAAGCAAAGTGTAAAATAGATTATTATGATTTTTCAAGTCATGCTGATAAAATTCACTTAAACAATTACATTAACGACATTACATTTCGAAACGAAGATAAATTTATTTTTTGTGTACATGGTGACGAAAAATCGACGACCTCATTCGCTCACGACTTAAATAAAAAAGATTTTAATTCGGTAGCACCCGAAACTGGAGAGATTTATAAGATATAGAAAATAGAGGTTGGTGTATTAGTTTTATTTACTTTCCAATTGTTTTTTAATTACTATATCACAATTATCTAAAAAGATTTCAATCTTACTAATTGGTACTTTTGTACCTGCAGCCGGAGGATGTCCTCCTCCTAATGCCTTTATATTTGAAAGTTCCAACGCTTCTCTAATTGCCTCTGAAAGATTTACACCCTTTTTTACAATACTTTCATGTGCTCTCCCAGATATTTTATAAACATCTTCGTCTTTTCTTATTGCACAACCAAAAACAGGTTTTGATAGATCAATATCTCCGCTTTTGCTGAATATCAACATTGAAGCAATTGTACCAATTATATTCTCGGGAATGATATCTTCTCCAAAAAAGAATTGTATATAATCTTTATACTTGATTTTATTTTTATCTTGTAACCACGATAAAGATTGAACTAAAGACTTTCTATAATTTATTAGATGGTCTTTAGCTTTATTATAAGCTATTCTTCTATCACCCATCGCAATAGCAATTCCTAACGACCCATTATTACTCCTTCCACACGAGTTTAAAAGAGAAGAAAATTCTTTTAAGTCGTGTAACTCGGAACCAACTACCTCATTTTTCAATATATACCTATTAATTATGAGTTTTTTTATAATTTCAGAAGGATCGATGTCGAGTTTAAGAGAAATATATTCAATAATAGCGGAAGAAACCTTTTGTTTCTCGTCTTGATTAAGATCATTTAATGTTTTTATACTACCATCCGAATTTTCCATTAAAATTCCTAGAGATTGTAAGAATTTTAGCATTTTACTAGAATTTTCACCTAACCCCGGTAACTTAATTTCGTTTGAATACGAAATTGCTTCATTTAAAGGCTTAATAGGAGAAAAATTCAGATCGTTAATCACTTCGATTAGATTATTTTTAATCGCATGTTCTAAAATAATAGAATTTAATCCCGTAAAGGAATTATTAGGACCTCGCCTTTGAATATCTCCTGTTGCTCCTACAAGAGCGATTGGAGATAAATCTAGATTTCTCTCATTTAAAATTTTAGCAAAGAAATAGCTTAGCCCTGCACCTGAGATTTCCGTACTACCATCCACGCCGTAAAAATAGGGATTAATATGCCAAGGTCTTGAATTCGCGTATATCTCTTTAATTTTATCGTCGTCTTTATTTGGTATATCTTGCGGCAAATGGTGATCCAGAATAATAAAAGAGGTCTCCTCGTTTTTAGCATTCAGTTTTTCAATAAGCTCTAAATATTGTCCGCTTCCGAAATCAGAAAATATCATGAAACTTTCGTTATTTTGATTTAAGTTTGCAATTCTTGTGATTTCCTCTCTTTCTAACTGCCTTAAAACAGAAATCTGAAAAGGAATATTTTCACGATATAAGGCTTTCCCAATAATTGCCCCAGATGATAAACCGTCTGCATCTAGATGGGTGTAAAGATGAATGGAGGTTTTAATTTCTTGTATCTGGTCTAAAAACCATTTCTTTGTCTCATTTAAATCAGAATTTAAGAGTTTAAGGTTACTATTTGCTTTGCTCATTTTTTTAAAAATTTTTAAAATATACTTATATAATTATATTAAAGTAAGAATTTAATATTAAATACTCAATTAAAAAATACACGTGAAAAATTTGAACCACCATATTAAAATAAACGATTTAACTTTAAAACTTGTTCAAAAGATAATAGAGAGAAAGGAAATTTATAAAGCTGAAATAACTAAATACGATAGCGGAGCAACTGTCTTAGATATGACAAATGCGTCGTGGAGAGGCGGAAAATTGGTTGGAGAAATTTGTATGGGCGGATTAGGGACGGTCGATTTTACTTCTTATAATCTAGATGGTCATTTCTTAGCGAGCGTTAATGTTTTTACTTCCCATCCTTTAATCTCTTGCATGGCATCTCAACTTGCTGGATGGAGTGTGAAACTAAAAAAAGAGATTGAAAAGGACGGTGTAATGAAAAAGAAAAAGGTTTTTGAATCCTTAGGCTCAGGACCGGCGAGAGCTAAGAGTAAAGTTGAAAAATTATTCGACGAACTTGACTATAATGATGATTCTGATTGTGCTATCATCGTTTTTGAAACTGCAAAATTACCTAACGAAGAAGTGATGACCCTAGTGGCTGAAAAATGTGGAGTGGCACCGAACAAGACCTATGCCATTTGTGCGCCAACTGCGTGCTTAACAGGGTCAATTCAAGTTGCAGCAAGAATTGTTGAAACTGGTATTCACAAACTTCATGAGATTAAGTTTCCGTTGGGCGTTATTAAAGATGGATTTGGCACCGCTACTATTGCTCCTATTGCAAAAGACGATTTAGGAGCAATGGGTCGCACAAATGACTCAATAAGCGCTGCAGGTATGACATATTATACTATTGAGGTTGAAAAAAACGAGCAAGATGAAGTTTTTGATCTATTGAAAAAAGCTCCTGCAAATACTTCATCTAGTTATGGTAAACCTTTCATAGAAACATTTAAAGCAGCCAATTATGATTTTTATGCAATAGATCCCGGATTGTTTGCCCCTGCTGTATATACAGTGACCAATATTAAAACAGGAAAAAGTGTCTCTGTTGGTGAAATTAACCATGCGTTACTAAAAGAATCTTACAAGCTAAATTAGAATTTATTATGTTAATAATTCTAATTATCTCATTCATTTTTTCTTAATAATGATAAAATGACTTAAAAATTAGTTAATTCATCTTGATATCTGAGAATTTCAGCATCAGAAATATCTCTATCAACAGTAATTTGTTTTTGGATACCTAAGTAAGCACAAGCGATTTTTGCAGCCGCAGCGATTTCTGCTTTTTTTAATGTTAAAGAATATTCATCAATTGAATGTGGTGATCCGTTGTCTAATGAATCGTCATATCTCAAATTATCATAATTTTTGTTTTCCTGCAATTGAGAAGATCTTTCGTTTTTCATTTTAAACAATAAAGAACCCATCTTATCAACAACATTAAAAGGTAAACTGTTTTTATCAATTAATCTGATAATATTGTTTATATCAAAATAATTTAAAGTGTCATATTTAACCCTTAAAAAACTCTTGAGGTTGTCAGAATTTGTTTGGCATTCAATCTCTGTCCAATCGTGAATTGCTAATCTTCTTCTAAAAAAGATTAATTCCCAATCAATTCCTAACTCTTTTATAAACTCAAGTAACTTGTCATCGTTCGGTTTTTTTGATTCTATTATGATAAATAATTGTAAGCCGTAGTATTTATGTTCCTGTTGAAGAAAATAACCTCGCTGTTGCATTGAAGCAAGTATCACGATTTTAACCGAATAAATGTTATCAGAAACATCTCTTTTCTCGCATTTCAAATAAATAACGTTTCCTTCTTCGCTTATATATTCGCTATCTAAAAAACCTAAGATGCTATCGCTATTCTCTTTTATAAAGTCTCTTAAACCGCTTAAAGTCGGTTTTACATCATATTTTATCAAATCTTTCTCTCTGATTGTGACATAATCGTTATTGCTTCCACCAACAGCAAGCTTAATGGAACGTAGCTTTAACTCTTTTTCCTCTCCAAAAGTAATTTTAAAAGCATCTAACAAAGGGAATATTTCTGCTTCTAATATATTAAGGCTAGCCATTGAACTTTCAAAAGGCTGAGGACTTTCCAATAATGTATTTAATACGGGTGCTTCTGAAGAATCTACTTCAACTTCATAATTTTTAGCTAAATTCTTACGGATAACACAGACCGATCTCCTTTTTTCATTATACATAGAAATGGATGTAGAATTGTCTATAACCGCCCGGAATTCTTCAGTGAATCTCTCGTCAGAACTTTTAGATTTAAGCTTTCTTTTTCCCATAAACTTAATCAAAATTTTATACTTTCTCTGTTGAAATAAAAAAATAATAATCTTATAATTTTATGTCTTTTAGTTTAAATATTTCATTAAATAACCATTTAATTTTTGCTTATTAAAACTAAAATAGAGACATAATTTATCCTTTCCTTACATTATAAATCGAACAAATTTCAAATTCCAGTTTTTTACTAATTTAATTCGATTTAAAGTTAAAATAGTAAAACTACAAAACAAATTAGTATTATAAAAGGTTTGAATATTAATCTAATTCTGTCTCTAGGTAATAACCATCGTCTTTTTTGTAATACACTACAGTAGAACCGAAATTATTACGTACCGTATATTTTTCTCCTTCAACATCCAATAATTCAATCGAATAAGGCAACCTTCTACTCTGTAAAATTTCTTCAACGATTATTTTTTCTTCAATAGGGTCCATATTATTGATTTATCAAGCAAATAAAAAAAATTTTATGATTCTATGAATCTTTGCTATGAATTTTCAAAATTTCTATTCTGAAACCTTCCCTGTAATTTTCTTAATGCGCAATCTTATAATACATGTGTCAACATAAGATTTTTCGTTTTTAAGAAATTTCTTTTTCATTTCACTTGGATTTTCTTCTAAATGGTTTAAGAGAACGTTAAAACCGTGTTTTTTTTCTTCAATGTCTTGTACTATTACCATTTCACCCCAAAATACGATAGAGCGATATTTATGAGAACAAGCGCTTTTAACATAGCCTAAATCTTCAATAACAGCACCACATACATTAGGATTATCCTCTAGGATATCAAGTTTTAATCCTAAATTTGCACTATGAAAGTATAAAGCATTTTCCTCTTTGTCAAAACCGTAGCTTAGCGTAACAATATAAGGTTCCTCCATTCTACACATCGAAATTGTTGCAAACTTACCGTTCTTCAGAATTTGTTCTATTAAGGATTTGTCTGTTATTTCTCTTTCTTTTTTTTGCATATGATAATTCTGCATAAATTTTTCCACCTAACTATTTAAGGCATAAATCTAAAATAACTATGACTAAAAGTGTGTATTAATGATAATTCCTCTGGTTATTACTTCAAAATTTAAAAAATTAAAATCAAATCTAAGTTACCATATATAAAATTAACCATTTGCACGGTTTTATTAAGAAACCGTGAAAATTTTAATAAAAGAAACAGTTTAAATTTAATTAGATATATGTTTATATAAATACAATATATAATACTATTATTAATATCTATTTAAGGATTCTGACTATGGTTAAACAAGCTCTTGACATTGGTTTTTTTAGTACTATGTATAGTCAGATAAACGGGACAGCTCATGCTGTTCGATTCCTTTCAGAAGCAATTGCAAATCTTGGCCATAATGTTCACGTATTTGCACCTCGAATTCAGAATGGTTATAAAATACCGAAAACCTTGCACTTTCACGAAATTGGAGGCGCTATTATCGGCCATAATACGGGTTTCGTTTTAAGTGCTCCTTTGCATAAAATCTTTTTTTGCCAACATGATTACTTAGATGTTGCTCACATCCATACACACGCAGTAGTGGGGTCTATGGCTATCAATTGGGCTAAATATTTAGGAATCCCTATGATAGGAACTCACAATAGCCCAATGCAATATTATACAGCTCAATATGTACCTGTGATAGGTAAGCTTTTGACTAAAGGTGATCTTATTTGGAGATACGAACGACATATTGTCGATAAATATGATTTTGTTCATGTAGCTACTAAATCTAAAAAAGATTTACTAAGAGATTACCGGTTTAAGGAACCTATTGTATGTATGACTAATGGAATAAGAGATTTATATTACACAAATCTAAAAGAGAATGGAATTCGCGAAAAATATGGTTTAGAGGGGAAAAAGATTCTTCTATATGCTTCGCGATTATCTCCCGAAAAACACCCCATAGATATTATCAAAACATTCAAAAGAGTACATGACGAAGTCCCCGATGCTCACTTGTTATTAGTGGGTAGTGCTGGCCCTTCAAAAGATCATGTGAAACGGATAATAAAGAAAAAACAATATAGAGATTTTGTGTCTTATGCAGGTAGGGTTCCCTTTCCGGATTTGTTAAAATTGTATAATACAGCAGATTTAACTTGTCTATGGTCGTGGATCGAAGCTGAAGGGCTTGTATTACTTGAAGCGATGGCCCAAGGGACACCTAATGTTGGAGCAAATGCGTGTGGTATTAGTAATATAATTCGCCATGGTAAAACAGGGTACTTAGCCAATAATCTTAATCAATTCAAAGATTATGTTGTAAAATTGTTAAAAGACGACGATCTAAGAGCAGAATTTGGAAAAAATGCCAAAGAAGTTGCTCAAAATTATAGGGTAACTGAAATAGCGAAAACCTGGACGAAGTTATATAAATTCACGATTGATCAGCTTTATCCTTTACGTTATCATGGGGAAGATAGAAAAGTTAGAGTTGAGCTCATTAAAGAATTCATCCAAGACTTACCTAATGTGACATTGTAGAAATTATTAATCGCTCTAATCTCTTCTAATTCTGATTTACATTTCTCGCATAAATTATTCGATTTTCTATCAATTTCTTCAGTATTCGCAGAAAACCACATTACGCAACTATCATTAAGACAATGTTCATAACCTAATATTAAGTGCCCAATCTCGTGGATTGCTTCCTTTACTATCCTAATTTCAACGATTCTATGTTTTTCTAAATCCATTAAATTATGAGTCGAAACTATAGCACAGTTATGTTTAAAATTAGTTTCACCAAAAAGGAAAAGTAAACTCTCATCACTGCTAGAATAAATTGGAAGGTCAGTCAATCCTAAACCAAAGGCTAGAATATAGTCTGACATTTGTTTTTTTATCGTTGAATAGAATTTATTTGTCGGATAGAGTATTACTTTTTTTAAAGTTCTGTCTAATAGGTCAAATTCCACCTTCGTGTTTAATTTATATAAACAAGTATCGAATTTCTTCTCTCCAATATATAGGATATCAAAAAAAAAAGAATCGAAAACTAATTCTATTTGAAATTTTAATTTTTCTAATATTGATGGTGATATCTTACCAATTAATACTATTCCCAAATAACAAGGATACAGATTTTTTATATAGGTTTTTTTATTTAAAGGTAAACCTAAAGATTGTTTATCTAATTGTTTTTGTTCATTTCGATAATTTGACATAGTAGAATTATTTTATCATCCGAATATACTATTTTATAATTCATTATTATTATATATTTAAGTTATTATTAATTTTATAATTTTAAATATAATTTTTTACATTATCATCATGCCAACCAACCCTGAGACTTTAGATATAGAAGATGATGACCAAGAAGATCATGAACTAAATTTAACGATTACTGAACTTCAAAAAGATATAATAGAAAAGGATTTCGTTCCTCATTTTCTCCCCACATATAGGGTTAAATCGTCTATGTATCCTTTACCTGTTATTATTGCTATTATTGTTGCGGGAATATTAGCCTATCTTACATTTGTTGTCGCTGGCATCGAAATAGAGGAAAGCTACTTTCCTGAAGATGAATTAGGAGCCTTGGGGATCGTATTAAATGGCGTTCTATTCACTGTAATTGCCGCAATTTCCGCGTTTACGATAATCTTCTTAATGCGAAAGTTGGGAGTAGGCGTATTAAAATACATTTTTGGATTGAGCTTTGCTTTTGTCAGTTTCTTCATCACCTTGATGTTTTTAGATGTTATAATTTTCTTAATATTTATTCAATTTCCTAATACCGTTGGTTTTTTTAACCTCTATTCCTTTTTTGCGAACATCTATATCCCGGTTTTAACAGGAGTCTTAGTTTTTCTACTCATTTACAGCTATTTTACCTCAAAATCTATCAAAACTAAAAATTTTATTGTATTATATATTAGTTTATTAGTTAGCGCTTCAATGAGCATAGTGTTACCCTTTTGGAGCACACTTGCTATTTTAATAGGCATTTCATTGTGGGATATCTTTGCGGTTCTCTATAAACGAGGACCGATTAAAGAAATGATGGAAATCATAACAGATAATGACAACGAGAGTAGCCTGAGTAATGCTGAAGTTGAAGAAAAAATCAAAAGTGGTGAAAGCATTTACGATACTTCAAAATTAGAGATAGGAATTGGAGATTTGGCATTTTATAGTTTACTCACCTCTTCCGTCCTTCTTTTTACTAACAATATAATTATTGTAATTTTAACTACAGTTGCGATACTAATTGGAACGGGAATTACGATATCGGGATTAAAACGAAATAGAATTTTACCCGGACTTCCAATTTCGATATTTATGGGTATAGGCACTTTTGCAATTTGTCAATTGATAGTAACTTTTTTTATATGATTTTTACTTTCTATTTATAAGAACACCTTTTCCACATTTTTTTTATGATAAGAAACTCTTATGGTTGAATGTATAAATGGTAGATACAAGTCACGTTAAGACATTTGCTGTTATTGGTGCGGGGACTATGGGCAGGGAAATAGCTCAAGTTGCCTTAATGTCGAATATGTTTGAAAAAGTTATTTTAAACGATGTTAATGAAAATGTTCTTAACGCAGCATTAAGTGATATAGTAAAAGGCCTTGAGAAAATTGAATCAAAAGGAAAGTTGGGTCAAGGCTTAACAACGGATTTATTAATGAAAAAACTCAATACTTCGAAAAATCTAATTACATCAGTTAAAGAAGCTGATTTTATTGTAGAAGCTATACCCGAAGTAATGGAATTTAAGCAAGAACTATTCAAAGAACTGGGAGAATACGCACCAGAACACGCTATATTAGCAACAAATACCTCAACTATGAGCATTACTAAAATTGCTGAAGCATCCAACAGACCAGAACAAGTTATTGGTATGCATTTTTTCACCCCTGTTCCCATACTACGATTAATAGAATTAATAAAAGGAGAAGAAACATCACAAGAAGCGTTTGATTTGGCGGCAGCGCTAGGCAAAAAACTGCCGGCACTCAAAGGAAAAAGATATATAGCAAAAATTGAAAAAGAATCGCCTGGATTTATAGTGAATCGTTTAACAATCTCCACTGCTCCCTTTTTTAGTTGGATATTAGATATGGCTACTGATCAAGGAATTTCCTATGGAAAAATTGATAACGATTTTATAAATCCTCCTGAATTGGGCCCTTTAGCAAAATGGGATTACTTCGGGCTTGACATCGCTAATGATGTTCTGAACTATTTTGCTGAAAAAATTTCGCCTGAATTTGCTCCTGGTAAAACGCTTACCAATCTCCTTAAAGAAGGAAACCTTGGAAGGAAAACAGGGAAAGGTATTTACGAATGGGTAGAAGGAAAACATGATCTTAAAACTAATGAAAAAGCAGGTTTATTCAGTCTAGAACAATTTTACGCAATCCAATTAAACGAAGGTTGCAGGTTGTTGGAAGAAGGGATCGTCTCTGGTTATAAGGTTATTGATGACACAATGTTAGCAGGTATGGATATGCCCGGGCCTTTTGGAGCTGGTAAAAATAACTACGAAAAATGGTCTTTATTGCTAGAAGAACTCGTGGAAACTACTCAAATAAACTATTACAAACCCTGTGAAATGATGAAATCTGGTTCATTTCTAAAACTTAAAAAATAATTAACAGGAAATATATAAAATTAGTAAGAGTAAATTAGTAAATTGAATGAAATTAACACACATCCTAAAACTGGCTTCGAAAAAATAATCGGCTTCTTTAATGATAATCTCGATGTTAATCACCCCATAGCAATAGCTGAAGTCGTCGAAAGAACTGGTTTTTCCTGGAGTTTTGTGAAAAAAACGCTAACTAAAATAAAAGAGGAATACGATGGATTTTACTTCGAAAAATCGGGCAGCACTTGGATTATGTGGAAAGATAGAGACCATATTATTAAGAAATTGGATGAAACTTGTTCTCGGTTTTTAGATGAAAGTGGTGAATAATACTAAAGCTTGTTATTTAGATTTTACTAACTTTCTAAACTTCTTACCAGAAAGGTACAAGATCTATAGAGCTACTAAATGGTCATGGTAGCTGGAAAAATATGTTTGAATAGAAGACACATCGAGTTTGTTTAAAGCTGCTGCATTATTACAAGACGCTATTAAAATTCCTTCCTGATTAGGGAATGATTGGATTAAAATTACTCCATCACTACAATCGACTATTACACGCTTAAGATTATTATTTGTTGTTTCTTGAATAAGCTCTTTGCCGATACACTTTAAAGCCGTACACATTCCAGATATGAGCGTTTGATCGGTGAAACTAGTAATAGATGATGCAAGGGGAAATCCTTCGTTACTTACTATAATAAGGCCAGTTAGGTCATCGTTTTCACTACACAAATATTCTAAATATTCTGCTAGATTGGAATCCAATAATATTACCTCGGTTTTCGCTTTGAAAAATTTAACCAGAGTATGTTAAGAAACTTAGATATATATGTCTTTGTGTCGACCATAATTATTCAAAGTGGATTATTCTTTCGTCTTGTTTTGATCTTCAATAGAGTAAATAAATTCGTTCTGCTTAAAACATGCAAACTTTGACGTATTATCCTTAAATTCGCATTACATACAGAGTGTGAAATTTCATTTAAAGTTTATATGGCATGATTTATTTTACTCTTCAATATTAAACGATTAAATAATTGTAATTAAATCAGAAAAGTGATTTTAAACTATGAAGATTGAAAAATCTAGCCAAGATCTTGAAAATGAAGTTATATTTGGGGAATTATGCATTCATTGTGGAAGTTGTAACGCATTTTGTCCACACATGGATTTCGATAAGGAAACTGGACAAGCTTACGTCGTCGATGAATGTGCTGAAACAGTAGGTTTGTGTTATAATGCCTGTCCACGGTCATTTCTACCTATTTCAGAAATCGAGCAAAAATTGTTTGGTGAAACTCGCGTTGATTTAGGTGTAGGAGTATATAAAGATATTATCCAAGTAAAATCTAAAAATAAAGATGATATCCTATATAATTTGGTATTAGCTGCCTTTGAGTCCGGAGTAACAAAACATTTTGTTTTATCCGATCCTAAAAGCACAAAACCTCCTGTAGCGTTTCCTGTAGTCGTTGATGATGCTAAATCGGCAAAAAAATACATACCTAAAAAAACGATGGATAATGCTGGTCCTCTGATTACTGGAATTGGCCAAGCATATTTAGATAAGAAACGAGATATTGGGATCATAGCAAACCCATGTCATCTTCAAGGACTCGCTAAGATACTAACGAGTGATTTTCACACAGGGGCAGAACGAACTTCATTAAAAATAGCGTTTGCATGCTCATCTGGCGGTATGACTGGTTGTAAATATTGTACTGATTTCTCAGGAGAATTTTCAGATATTTCTTTCAGCCCTTGGGGAGCACCTAAAGGATCTGGCGAAGCGTTTTTGATTATTAGAACTGAAGTCGGTCAAAAAGTTGTCGATAAAGCAATAAAAGATAATTTGATCGAAATTACATCTAAAGAGCCCGATCTCAGTAGTATGAAGAACTTTCTGAATAAGAAGAGGAAGAAAAACTTCCTTAACTTAATTGGAAAGGATTTGCTTACTGCAAAATATCTTAAACTTAATATTGACGAGTTTAAGGATATTCTACAATAAAATTTTAACTTATTCTTTTATATTAATTCTCTTTTTTTAACATTAATCTTAAAATTATGTATATGAGTTTTTTAATGATTTAATAAGATAAAGAAAAAATATTGAAAAAAAGAGATTACTTATTTTTTAATGCTGAAAAGATGCCAAAACCACCGAATCGTTGATAAGAAAGCTCTTGAAATCCATGCTTTTCAATAAGATTGCGCCAGTATTTATAAGGTTTAAACACAAAACAAAAGATTCCAATGAATACAATTGTAAGTAAGGAGTTCCTATTCCATTCACTAACATATAAATATCCTCCAGGCTTTAAAACTCGATAGGCTTCATTTAATGCTTTTTCAGGACCATCCTCCATATGAAGTTCATGTAATACTGAAGAAAAATTGACGATATCAAATTTTCTATCATCAAATGGGATATCAGTTGCTGAACCATATTGAAATGTTGTTCGATCTTCAACCCCTTCGATTCTGGCGTTCATCTGTACCGTATCAAGTGAATTCCCTGCTATTGCCATCTTCTCATAGACATCTATTCCAGTTAGGTGTCCTCCATTTTGTAAAATTTTCGCAACTTTTATTGCTGTTCTGCCAGTACCACACCCTACATCTAAGATTTGTAGTGATTCTGTTTTGTAGAGCGTTTCCATGCTTTTATCTAAATATAAAGTATCACCTATCGTAAGATTAAGAGCTATCATTCCAATACCTGGCCATAAGAACATTAACATTAAAACTACACCAATACAAATAAGAATAATTCCTAATATACCATCAAAATATAGTCCAATAACAAAAATGATTGATCCTATAAGACCTATTATAGTGAAACCGATGATTAAATTTCTTACATACCATCCATACTTCGGTTTTTCTTCTTTCATTTTAAATACCCTTACATTTTTATTGTTTATATTTGTGACTAAGTGTCGCGACTATTTAAATGTTATTGTGTCATGACCTATAGTCACAACCTTTTTATAGTTGAAAGCCTAAATAATAATTAATGACAGGTGATACAACTGAAGAATACATAGGAGGTTTACAAAAAATTGGATTAACACGGGAAGAAGCTTTAATTTATATTACTCTTATACAACATGGCAAAAAGGGAACATATATTAAAGATTTAACAGATCACCTACCTATAAAAAGGACAACAATCTACTCTATCCTTAATAGACTTCACGATAGAAAGTGTGTAAGAGAAAATTCAGAATATGAGGGTCCTAAAGGTGCGAAAATCTATACCGCAATAAGTCCTGAATCTTATATGAGTAGAATAATAAATAAGAAGAAAATAGAACTTAAATTACTCGAGAAAATTAAATTAGATGTTATTGAGAAATTAGAAACTATATATTTAGAGAGTATTGAATTTTCTTTAAATGAAATTGATGATTTTTTGAAACCGTATTTGAATTCTCTTTATGAAAAAGGTTGGAAGGTTATTGAGCATATCGTCGAGAAATTTCAGATCACACATGAATTTGAAGCGTATGATACTACTTTATTGATCCCTGATGCAAAAATTGTAAAAGATGCTGGATTTATGGTATTTAAGTACAATCGAGATGTTGAAAATGATGAAAACACATTGAATTATATGTTTGATTTGCTTTCAAGAAAAGGTAAGGAGGAAGTTTTAAATAAAGGTATAGGAGTAGAGGATATTGAGTTAATTGAAAGTATTATTGAGATTAAAGGTAAAAAATTTAGAGGACATACTCCAAAATTTAAATTTGAAGATACAGATAAATACATACAAATGACAGAGACAGTAATGATTCCCATTAAAAATAAGATCTTTTTTTTATGGGCTGAAAATCATAAATTTATCTTGGAAATGGCAGATGGAATACTTTAGATTGAAATACATAAGATGAATTTCTTAAAAATGTTTAAGAAAAATTGATAAGTATTAGAATGCTTCATTTTAGTCCTTGCAGATTCTTAACTAAGTACCGAGACAATTAAAAAAAATCTATCAATAATAATGTCTGAATGGTTGAAATCATTTTCAGATCGTCGAAGCGGATTGCTTTCTAAATTGCGTAACTTCGTAGAAAGATTAATAAAAAGATCTATAAAGCTCATAAATATAGAATTCAGTATTATTCGTCAAGGATATTCTTAATCACTAACTTTCCAATAAAAAACAGAGAGCTAACCCTAGTAAATGATTAATTTTTGGGAATTGACGAATTTACTAATAAAATGAGAAATACCCTTAAATTAAGTCTCTTTGTTTTAACATTGCTTCTGTTAGCATTTCAAACTCATTTTTATTGTTTTCCCCTGTTTTTGAGCTCGTTTCGATCATGTAAGGAATATCAAGTTCTTTTTGCAACTCTTCGGCTTCTTCCCGCTCGACTGTCCTCCTATACGAAGCGAGATCTGCTTTTCCACCAACGAGTATAAATACAGTATCAGTTTTAGTATTTTCTTTTACTATATCATACCATTCTTTGAGATTTTGAAAGCTAGTATATCTTGTTATGTCGTAACATAGTAGGCAACCTTGAGCACCTCTCGCATAATTTGGTAAAAAGAATCGAAAACGACGCTCACCTGCAAAATCCCATATTTGTAACTTCACGGAAATATCTTCTTTAAAACTCATATCGTAGGATGCTAAATCTGTACCGATTGTAATTTTCATTGGTACAAACTGTCCCGTAATCAAACGCTGTATCATGGTGCTCTTACCAACGCCACCGTCTCCTACTACAACAATTTTAAAGAGATATTGTCGTTTTTGATCCGTTTGTTGCGTCATTTCCAAGCTTTTATTTGTGTTTTATATACAATTAATTAAAATTATAATGGATTCTGTTTTTTTAAAGTTTTATTCTATAAATTATTCTGTTTTAAAATCATGTTTAAATTTGTTATTGATCTTAGCAAAGTTATCATTCAGCTGTTTTCGGATTTCTTCTGGTAATTCTTTAAAAAAATTGATTAAATCGGCTGGCGTTATCCTATTTAAATCCTTATAGATCAAGAAGAGCAACACACTAGCGAGTATGGGAGAAAACCATATAATAATGAAAGGAAAAATTGATAAAGTTAATGGTGATGAATTTTCGATTCCTGTACCGGGTAAATAATACGAAAATCCTGATAACAGATCATTTTCTATAAGTAATCCGAAAAAGATGTTTAACAAATTTAAGAGTATAAACGTAATTAAATTTACAATGGATATCAACCTAAATCGTCTTACATTTAGCATCGATATTGTCTTATCTTTATTAATTTTTTCTAATCTGATTGCTATTGTTGCGTATTTCCAGACATCGATTAGAATCCAATAAAAACCAAAACTAAAAAAAAGGGGAAATATAATGATAAAAAATAAGTCATAGGTTTGGATAAGATGAGGATGATAAAAAGATTCTGCTCCAATCCAAAATAGTAAAATTAGCTGGAGTAGTGTAGCGAAGTTTAGTCTATTTGCGTGTTTTTTTTCCAATCCAAGGGGATTATATGTAATTAAATCGGTAACCAAAATAAATCTATGTTTGTTCGAATTAATAATTCTGAAAAAGAAAGAGAAGCTAAATGTAATAATCGGAAATAATAATAAGAAGATATTAGTCCAAGATTGAGAGAGGATAAATAGATAAAAAACAACAAATATAAACACATCTCTTAGTAGTGTTTCGTTGATTATTTCTCTTACTCGTAAAAATCCTTCGTTAGAATTATTTTCACTCATTTTTATAGTAAAAGAACGCATTAATAAATAAACTTATATGGTCTTTACTAATATAAATTCTAAATTATACTAAATTCTATAAGAAAACTCACGATTTCTGTTTATGAATTATTCAAACTTCTTCCCATATGAGCAATATAGGCAAGATCAAGAGAAGATCATTATTCAAATTGAACAAGCTTCAGTTGATAAAAAGAACTCATTATTATCTGCTCCAAATGGCACCGGTAAGACCATAATTGCTTTGAGTGCGCTACTACCTTTAGCGTTAAAAAATAAATTAAAGATCATCTATCTATGCCGAACTCACTCTCAAAATGCAAGAATAATTAAAGAACTCACGAAAATTTCGGAACTTATAAAGGCAAATAACCTTAATATCAAGGTAAACGGTCTTTCCATCAGGGGTAGGAACGAAATGTGTCTTAATGAAGTACTTTTATCCTTAAAACTTAAACCTCGCGAATCAATGGCTGTGTGTGGAGACCTTAGAAAAAACAAAAGTTGTAAATATTTTCTTAACTTATTAAAGAAAAAAGATACGCACGATAATCTTATTAATCTAGCTCCCGAACTACTAAATAAACCAGTAGATGCTGAAGAGTTAATTCATTTTTGTAAAGATAAGAAATTATGCCCGTACTTCTTAAGTAAATTTCTTTTAAAAGAGATGAAGTTAATAATATGTAATTATCAATGGATTTTCAACCCATTTATTCGTGAAAATTTCTTACAATTTATAGATAAAGAGCTCCGTGATGTCATTTTAGTCCTTGACGAATGTCATAATGTAATTGATATGGCAACAGAAGTTAATTCTGATAGAATAACGCCATACTCCCTTAGGCTGTGTTTGAAGGATTTAGAGATGTATCGTTCACCAAGTGATATGCAAAGATTCGTGAATTCACTTTTAAACCATTTAACCAGGAAGAAAAAAACCCTAAGTGAACTTGAAAAAGAAATAGATGCAGAGAAACTGTTAACTCAAGTTTATACTATGATGCGCTTTTCAAATCTGAACGAATTTAAAAATTTTATTACGGATCTCCAAGATTTTAGCATATCAGTTCACGAAGAAAAATTAGCAAATGGTGAAGTTTCAAGAGATTATTTAGGACCTCTTGCGGAATTCTGGGTCAAATGGATGAAATGTTATTTATTAGATAATTATTTCTTTTGCTATAATATTAAAACGAACAAGGGTAAACCTGCCATATCAATAGAAATTGTAGCATTAGATCCCCGAGAAATTGCGATTCCTATATTAAGGGAGTGTTATACTAGTGTTCATCTTTCTGGAACAGTAAATCCTTTCGTTTACAACAACCTAATGGGGTTGCAAAATAGCGGTAAAGGGTACAAAGGTATTGTAGCGGATTCACCTTTCCACAAAAAAAACATAAAAGCAGTAATTACTGAAGGAGTAGATACCCGGGGGAAGAATAGAAATGCCCCAATGTTTAAAAAGATGCTCTCTAAAATAAATGAAGTTTTATCTTGTACACCAGCGAATGTTGGAGTTTTTTGTGCTTCCTATAAAATTCTTAACGAATTAATTAATAATGGCATTGAAGCTATAACCCTTAAGAATGATAAACAATTATTTGTTGAGGAACCTGGGCTCTCAGCATCGGAAAATGCCTATCTTGTAAACGATTTCAAATCTATGGCAAATTCCTCTCGAAATGGTGCTGTTTTATTGGGAGTGTGCGGAGGAAGAAATTCAGAAGGAGAAGATTATCCTGGTGATCATATGAATTCCGTAGTTATTGCGGGATTTCCATATCATTTACCCACTCCTCGAGTTGAAGCAAAAATACAGTACTACGACAAAGTTTTTAATAATCAAGGATGGAATTTTGCCTATCTTTATCCTGCTATTCAAAGAGCAAATCAAGCTTCGGGGCGCCCTATAAGAAAAATAAAAGATAAAGGCGCCATTATTTTTATGGATTCACGTTTTAAGCAAAAATCTAAATGGATTTCAGAATGGATACGAAAAGAATTAGAAATAGTCCTAGATAAACCTAATGCTCTTTTCCAGAATTTAAAATCTTTTTGGAATCTTGCTTAGTCTTCTTATTTGGTTTAAACTAGAGAGAAGCGATAACCTTATTTTTATCTTTAAATGAATTTTAGTCTGTTTTAAGCAAGTCAAGATATAAGCGGGCTAATTTCTTAGTTACTATATTCCAAGTAAAATTCTCCTTCACCCTCTTATAACAGTTTTCTTTAATATTGAAGAAAAAATTCGGATTTATAAGAACATGAGATTTTATAATTTCATCAGGTATTTGGTTGACAAGGTTCAATGTATCAGCTTTGTAAATTGTATGGCTTTCAGAAGATTTTACTCGAAACGCGACCTCAGAAGCTTTTAACAAAGAGATTAACGCTTTAGCTAACTGAAGTGGGTTCTCTTTTGATATCAAAAGGCCAGTACCTATTTTTGGATACAATCCCGCATCTATTATCGTTTCTTGTAAGCCTCCTACCTTGGTTGCTATGATGGGAATTTTACATGACATAGCTTCTAATGCCATAATTCCAAAAGGTTCCCATCTTGATAACGCACAGTACACATCAGCACTTAAATGTGCTAGATTGAATATCTCTGGAGCCACTCCAAAGATTATTCGGATATTTTCTGGATATTGTTTTACATAATCCGAATAGCTCCTTATTTCATTCAAACTATAATCAGTAGGTAATATTAGAAAAAGGAATTTTGCATTAGGAATGACTCTTAAAACCTCGGGGATAGCTTTTAAAATGGTATCAAAACCTTTTTGAGGTGAAATTCTTCCTGTTGTTAGAATTAATGGCCCTGAATTCGAAAATGCTTTAATAATACCGTTTTTAATAAACTGATTTCCATTTGAAATTTGGTTTATTGTGTTAAGAACATTTTGAGAATTAATCAGAGGGCTTTGACTTAGATTTCCTATCTTATATTTTAAAAGGAATTCTTTCATATGTACTTCATTAATCTCATTCCAATAAGATAATTTTAAAATTTCGAGAATTTCCGATCCATGTGTCTCTAATACTTTGTCAAAAATATCGTAATAATCCCAATCGCACCCATCCCAAATGAAATCGGCTTTGAATTTGATTAATTCGTTACCACAATTTGGAATAATGTCTGACGTTAAGTACGATTGGCTTACCGTGGTTACTATATCTGAGATAATTGCACCAATTTTTTCGACAGTAGGTATTCCATGATCTGTTGAGTCTCCGCTGTTTTCTTGAGATAATAGAAATATCTCCCTTAAACTCAGCATTTTGAACCCTTCACTCATCAAAACCCTAATAGGTGTATCATCTACACCACTTAATTTATAAAATTCGTATTCAAATCTCGGCCATGTTAATAAGTGTATGGTTAAGATTGCTGTGATATCTAATCCTTTTTTAATTAAAGCTTGTTTCAATCCTAAATATCCCAAAACCACGTGATAATCGTGAAGATGCACAACTTTCGGTATTTGTTCTCTGTATTTTTCTATGAAATGATTTGTTAAGCATCGAATTCCTAAACTGAACAAAGCAATTTTTCCTCTTATTGTTGTAGGATTATAGACCGTTGTGTCATCCAAATATTTAGATGTGAATGAATTTTCTCCAGAAAGCAATATAATATTCACATTTTCTATGCAAAATTTATGAAAAGTGATCGCACAATTTGCTTCTGATAACTCCGAACCAAATAGTGAGGGATTAAATTGACCAACACACTTAAAAGGTAACTTTTCCATTTTATATTCATTTTTTAACCTCTCAAGTTGGCCATGAGAAGGCATAAATACAGTAATATCAAACTCCTCGGCTAAATGTTTAGCTTGATTAGCAGGCACTTCACCTAAACCTCCTACTTTAGCTACACCAGCATACTCAAATGAAAAAATCCACACTTTTCTCTTATTTTTCATCAAAATAGGTCCTTTTTGCATCGAACTATATTTGTTAAGAAGAAGCTCAAGATATAATTTATTATTATAATCTATTTAAAGACATATAATATTGCGGCTATTAAAGGTTATTTAAAACAATCTAATGTGAAGTTCAGTAGTAGCAAAAATTAAATAAAATTTAAGCTATTATCTTCGAATGCCATAATAATTATTTACTTTAATTCATTTAGAAATTTCTTTGTCCCCCTCTCTATATAGGCTCCACCTAAGGGGCTAAAACACATAAACGGTTCATATCCACCCTCCTTAATGTACATTTCTAAGGGAAATAAGTAACCTATCCAATCTTGAGAATTTTGGAAAATAAGGGTATTCTCCGAAGTTGGAGATTCTTGTATAATATTTTTTCCAATTTCCTCAAATAACTCTCCTGGGATCGTTATTACCCCGTAAGTATTACCATTGCTAGCAGTTAATTTTATAAATTGAACGACTGTTTTCCCGTAATTCTTTAAATGCTTCCGTACTATTGTGAAGAAAGGAAAATTAACGTACTTCTCCTCAAACTTAGCTAATTTAAACAGGAAATATTTTTTTATCAACCACTTAACTTTATTTGAGAACCATACTTTTGAGTAATATTTAGCATCTTTCTGAGGAATTAAAAATCTCCTTGTATGCACATCAATATCTGTAATTGTAGAGTAATCTTCTTTGGGTATAGAATTTGCTAATTTTAAAGCTTCAGTTCCAATTGTATACCCAATTTTTTTTGTATGTTCATAAGTTCCTAGCTGGTCATAAGTAAGGGTTTTATTGTTATCTATTTTCTCCATATTCATGCCTGAAGTTGTGATAGGATTCAAATCTCCGGAAGGACCATTGAAATAAATTGATTTAATTTTGTTACTCGTTAATTCATCAATTTTAGAATTTACTCTTCCAGGGAATTCGGCTGATAGTTTATTATTCTGAAAAGATAGCGTAGTCGGATGACAAGCGTAATTTATTATAAAACCAATCAAATCACTGTTTTCCAATTTTTTAAAAGATATAATTCCTAAATCTGGTAAAACTTTTCTCGTAGGCCATCTTCGATTAAGAACTATATCAGGATTAAACTTTTCTTTTTTCCAAGCGATTCTACATGGCTCTAAATCCTCAAATAATTTCGCAACCATTCTTACTATTCTATCAGTCATCCAAACAATAAAATCGTCGTTTTTATTATCAGCAAATAAAACACCTTTTATAAAAGCCAATGTTCCCCCTGGGTAATAGAATTCACCAGTAAGATCAAAAGATGAGTGAGTATGAGT